>JBILED010000257.1:0-3839 GCA_044352305.1 Gemmatimonas sp. | reverse complement strand
ACTCCTCGGAGCTCAGGAACGGGGTCGACATCTCGCGTGGCACCTCCGGACACTGCGGGTTCCCCAGCCTCTCCCCCGATACTACCGCCAACGCCCCCGGATGTTCAATGGCTGCGCGGGCCCGGTGTGCGCCGTCACGGACGCGTGACCGACGCCAGCGCCACCGCCAGCGCGGTGGCCAGCGCCGCGTTGGCCTCCAGCAGCGCCAGGTTGGCCTGCACCGAACGCCCCTGGGTACGCCGTTCCACCTCCCCCAGCAGGAAGGGGGTCACGGCGCCGCCGCGCACCCCCGCCGCGGCCGCCTGGGCCAGCGCCTCGCGGGTGGCGGTCTCCACCAGGTCGGAGGGGAGGGCGGTGTGGGCCGGCGGCGGCTGCACCACCAGCATCGCCCCCGGGCGCCCCAGCGCGCGGTGCGCACGCCAGGCGGCCACCACGGTGGCCACATCGGGGGCGGTGGCCGGCAGCGGCAGCCCGGTGGTGGTGGTGAAGAACCCCGGAAGCTCCCGGGTGCGGTACCCCACCACCGGCACCCCCAGCGTTTCCAGCCGTTCCAGCGTGGCCGGCAGGTCCAGGATGGACTTGGCGCCGGCGCACACCACCAGCGCCGGGGTGCGCGCCAGCTCCGCCAGGTCGGCCGACTCGTCAAACGGCGCATCGCGGTGCACCCCGCCGATGCCGCCGGTGGCGAAGACGTTGATCCCCGCCACGCCGCACAGCGCCAGCGCCCCCGCCACGGTGGTGGCCCCATCCACGGCGTCCGCCACGGCCATCCCCAGGTCGCGCGCCGAGCATTTGCGCACGCCGGCGCCCGCCAGGAAGCGGGGGACCGCCTCGTCGGGGATCCCCAGCGAGGGGACCCCCGCCACCACGGCGGTGATGGCGGGCACGGCGCCCCCGCCCTCCACCGCGGCCACCATGCGCCGCGCCGCCTCGGCATTGAACGGCGGGCGCAGCCCCTGCGCCAGCACGGAGCTCTCCAGCGCCACCACGGGCGCGCCGCCGGCCAGCGCCGCCGCCACCTCGGGGGTGGCCTGCACCAGCGACGGGAGTTCGGTCAGCCGCATGGTCAGGTCACCGTGGAGGTGACGCCGCGGAACTGTTCCCACGCGCCGGTGGCGAGGATGTCGTCCATGGCCGCCACGCACGCCTCCAGCTCGGCGTCGGTGGTGTAGAAGTGCGGGGCCACGCGAATCCCCGCCCCGGGGCGGAAGTCGATGACGATGTCGCGGGCCAGCAGCGCCCGCGCCACCTCGGCGGCGTGCGGCAGGTCAAAGGCCACGGTGCCGCCGCGCTGTGCCGCGTCACGCGGCGCCTTCACCGACCAGCCGCGCGCGTCCGCCAGCTCGACCAGCCGCGCCACCTGCCGCAGGCTCTTGGCGCGGATCGCCGGCATCCCGGCCTCGACGAGGATGCGCGGCCCCTCCATCCCCGCAAACAGCGCCGGGACCACCGGCGTCCCGCCCAGCCACCGCCACGCGCCCTCGGCGTAGTCCATGGTCCCGCTGAACGCGAAGGGGGCGCGGTGGGCCTGCCACCCCGTCAGCGCCGGCGCCAGCGTGGCGCTGGCCTCGGGGGACGCGTACAGGAAGCAGCCCCCGGGGCCGCCGCACAGCCACTTGAGCACCCCGCCGCACAGGAAGTCCACCCCCAGCGCCTGCACGTCCACGGGGATCACCCCCACGCTGTGATACGCGTCGAGTGCCACCCGCGCCCCCACGGCTTGCGCCTTGGCGCAGATCGCCGCCGCGTCCTGGATGAAGGCCGAGCGGAAGAGCACGTGCGACACCGCCACCAGTCGCGTGCGCGGCGTGATGGCGTCCAGGAGACGCTGGAGGTCCACGCGGATGCCGTCGGCCTCGCCGGGGACCACCACCACCTGCGCCCCCAGCCGCGGCGCCAGCTGGTCGTAGGCGTAGCGCACCGACGGAAAGTCGAGCGCGGTCATCACCACCTCGTTCCGCTCGGGGGGGTAGTCGAGGGCGGTGAGGATGCTGGCCATCCCCTGGGTGACGGTGGGGACCATCCCCACCGTCCCGGGGGCGGCGCCGATGAGGGGGGCCAGGCGGTCCCCCAGCACCACGGGGAGCTCCCACCACCCCTCGGCCCAGGCGCGCACCCCGCGGGTGCGCCACTGCTCCGCGTAGTCGGCCAACCGGTCCGGGACCGTGGCCGGCATGGCGCCCAGCGAGTGGGAGACCAGGTACGTGGAGGCGCCCAGGATGGGGAACGCGTCGCGGTACCGGAGGAGCGGGTCGGCAGGGGGAATGGAGGTCACCCCGGAGTATGTGCCGGCGGGCGCCACGCCTCCAGTGCCCGGTACAGCACCGGCAGCACGAACAGCGTCAGGATCGTGCTGGTGACCAGCCCGCCGATGACCACTGAGGCCAACGGCCGCTGCACCTCACTGCCGGGGCTGGTGCTGAGCGCCATGGGGACGAACCCCAGGGAGGCCACCAGCGCCGTCATGAGCACCGGCCGGAGCCGGTCGGCGGCCCCCTGCCGCACCCGCCGCGCCAGATCGCCCGCCAGCGCGGGATCGTGGCGCAGGTGGTTCAGGTGCTCCACCATGACCACCCCGTTGAGCACCGCGATGCCGAACAGCGCGATGAAGCCGATGGCGGCCGACAGGTTGAGGTTGAGGTCGCGGAGCCAGAGGGCGGCGATCCCCCCCACCAGCGCGAAGGGGACGTTGGAGAGCACCAGCACCGCCTGCGGCACCGACCCGAACGACGCGTACAGCAGCACGAAGATGAGCGCCAGCGCCAGCGGCACCACCAGCGTGAGCCGCCCCATGGCGCGCTGCTGGTTCTCGTACTGCCCCCCCCACTCCAGGAAGACGCCGGCGGGAAGGGGCACCTCGCGCGCCACGCGGGCGCGCACCTCGGCGGCAAAACTCCCCAGGTCGCGCCCGCGCACGTTGCTCAGCACCAGCGACCGCCGCTGCGCGTCCTCGTGGCCGATCATCTCGGGGCCCGTGGTGGTCTCCAGCGTGGCCACCGCCCCCAGCGGCACCAGGGCGCCGCCCGCGGTGCGCAGCGTGAGCCGCGCCAGGGCCTCGGCGTCCTCGCGCGAAGCGGCGGGGAGCTTGACCACCAGGTCGATGCGCCGGAAACCGTCCACCAGCTCGGCGGCACGCTGCCCCCCCATGGCCAGCTCCACCCCCTGCCGCACGTCCTCCACCGACAGCCCGTGCTGCGCCAGCGCGTCGCGGCGCAGCTGCAGGCGCACCTGCCCCGACCCTTCCGCCACCTCCACCCCCACGTCGGCGGCGCCGGGGACCGTGGCCACCACGCGGCGGATCCGCTCCGCCAGCGCCTCGTTCTGTTCCAGGTCGGGGCCCACCACCTTGATCCCCAGGTCCGTCTTGATGCCGCTCTCCGCCTCGTCCAGCCGCATCGCCAGCGGCTGCGTGAACGCCACCGCCAGCCCCGGGATGTCGCGCAGCGCGCTGTCAAAGGCCGTCACCAGCGCCTCCGGCGTCTCCCCGGTGGTCCACTCCCCCTGCGGCTTCAGGATGGCGTACACGTCGCCGTCGAACAGCCCCATCGCCTCGGTGGCCAGGTCGGGGCGCCCCTCCTTGGTGACCACGGTGACCACCTCGGGGAAGCGCCGCAGCGTGCGCTCCACCGCCAGCGACAGGCGCGTGGCATCGTCCAGCGCCACCGACGGCAGGCGCCGCGTGGTGATCAGGATCGACCCCTCGTTCAGCTTCGGCATGAATTCCGTGCCGATGCGCGCCATCGACGCCACCGCCACCGCCACCAGCACCACCGCCCCCGCCACCACCGGGCGCGGGTGCGCGAGGATGCGCTCCAGCAGCGCGTCGTAGCGGGCGGTGA
>JBILED010000207.1:0-4959 GCA_044352305.1 Gemmatimonas sp. | reverse complement strand
CGAAGAGACGGCTGATGCCGCAGTACACCTGGGTGGCGGGATTCCGGAAGGCCTCGGCGATCGTCTTCAGCGCGCCGGGCGCGAGATAGTCGTCGCTGTTGAGCCAGTTGATGACCTCCCCGGTGCTGCGCCGGTATCCCTTGTCGATGGCATGCGCCTGCCCCTGGTCGGGTTCGCTGACCCACCACGCGAGGTGACGCTCGTACTTGCGTATGACCTCGACCGAGTGGTCCGTGCTGCCGCCATCCACCACGACGTACTCCAGGTTGGGATATCCCTGGTCGAGGACGGAGCAGATGGTTTCCTCGAGGTAGCGCCCTTGGTTGAACGACGGGGTGATGATGGTCACCCGCGGCGGAGATGATGCCGGACGCGTCATGACCGCACGCCGCCCGCTATCGGGTGCAGGTTCATCGCAAGTCGCCACGCGGAGTGCCCATCGTGCCACGCAGGCGATGCAACCGTCTTCCCACGCGGTGCAGCAGGGTGGCCCGGCGGTGCGGTCGGTCGAAGGGAACGCCCAGTGCCCGCCGATGGGCCTCATCCCAGGCATCCCGGTACGGGTGCGGGCGCTCTGAGCTCCACGGCTTGGCGCTGCCGGCGAAATGGATGAGGCGCGCATTTGCGCCCACCTGCTCCGGCGGCAGGTGGTGGAGCACCGCCTCCGTCACGTTGTACCACACCGGGAGCCGCTGCCAGTCGTTGGCCAGCGCGATGTTGAGGACGTCCTGATCCCACCAGCGAATGCGGTCGCGGTCGCGGTCGAGGATGTCGCGAAATCGCGCCTCGATGCTCTGGGTCCGCCAGCGGTGCAGGTCGAGCAGGAGGACGCCGGCCTGGAAGTAGGTGCCACCGCCCGGGCCGTGCACGCGCAGCTGGTCGGCGGGGGAGAGATGGTCCACGGCGGCCACCGGGTGGGTGAGGGTGGCGGTGAAGAGCGCCCGCACGTCCCGCACGGCCAGCATGTCGGCGTCGAGATAGACGGCCTGGTCGAGCTCCGGGGGCAGCAGGCCGGTGCTGTAGAGCCGGAAGAACGTCTCGGAGGTGACATGGTCGCCCGGGCGGATGGGGAGGTCAGCCGGCACTACGGGGGACACGTCGATGAAGCGGGTGGGGTGTCCGAACCGGCGCAGCACGGCGTCCAGCGCCGCCATGGTGGCCGGTGACAGGCTGGCCCCGTGCAGGATGCACACGGGGAGCCCCTGGGGGACGCTGTCCGTGTGGTGCAGGGAGTGCATCAGCACCTGAAGGGGGAGCGCGTACCCGTCATTGATGGAGAAGACCAGCGCGCGGCTCACGGGTTGCGCTCGGCGGGGGTGTTCAATCGCGCGTCGCCAGGAAGGAATACAGGCGCCCCGGGGTGTCCAGCGCGCGGTCGAGGTGCCGGGTCCAGAGACGCTGCACCGTCTTCGACCGGGCGACCCGGACGCCCAGTGCGGATCCGAGCCGGTTGACCAGTCCCGGGCGGACCAGATCCGCCACCTGGGCCTCCGTCATCGGGAAGTGATTGATCGGACTTTGCAGGGGGGTCAGGACCGCGCGCACGGTGAGCCCTGCTGAGCGCAGGGCCTCGAGGTACTCCGACAGGAGGTACGCGTGCTCGCCTCCGTACAGGGCGTGCAACGGATGCGCCTCCAGGAACGGCTGGAGGTCCCCGTGGCGTGAGATCACGTGCTCACGCGTGAACAGCACGCGTCCGCCCACCTTGACGACTCGCGCCGCCTCCCGGCAGAACTCGCCCAGGTTGCGGGCATGGTGCAGGACGGCGCGACCGTACACCAGGTCAAACGTGCCGTCGGGAAACGGCAGCGACTCTCCCCATTCCTCGACGACGCTGATGGCCGCGCCGGTCAGCGCCGACAGGTGGCGGATGGCGCCCGCCCCCACCAGCGGGCTTGGATCGGGTTCCAGCGCCGTGACGGCATAGCCAGCCTCCGCCAGGGCGAAGCTGGAGATTCCGCGCCCCGCACCGACGTCGAGAACGCGACCAGCGGCCCGGGCACCGAGCAGCCGCAGGACGGCGCGCCATTCCTCGCCGCGGGCAAAGCGCCGCGCGGCGGCATCGACGGGATCGTCGTAATAGCAGGCGGCGACGATATCGCCCCGGTCCGGCTGCTCGCGCAGCCACCGGACGGCAGCCTCCCAGGTCATCCGGGGGCTCTCAGCCTGGTTCCCGACCGTCACGCGGGACTCAACACGGCGAGCAGGTCCTCGGCGAACGCGCGCAGGCGGTCACCGTAGGCAAAGGGAAGCCGCGTGGGTGGCGTGGCCGCCAGGCGCTCCAGCACCGCAGCCAGCGCCTCGGGATCGCGGGGCGAGAAGAAGGCGGCGTTGGGATAGCCTTCCAGCTGCTCCCGGTGCACGGCGATGTCGGAAGCCACGATGTGCTGGCTCATCGCCTTGGCATCCTCGATCCCGGTGTTCCACCCCTCGAACAGCGACGGCTGGATCACCGCCGTGGCGTTCCGCATCAACTGCAACTGTTCGCGACGGTCGATGAAGCCCAGGAACCGGACCTGCCGGTCGAGGCCGTACTCGGCGGCCATGCGCCGCAGCTGCGCCGGATAGTCGGGGTGGCGGAAATCGTGCTCCCTCCCCGTGAGCACCAGCTGGAGGCCCGGCGCGCCCCCGAGGAGCCGGAAGGCGTCCAGGAGCACCCCATGGTTCTTGTGCTTCCAGAACTGGTTCGGCGTGATGACGTACGGCGCTCCCACGCCATGCTTCGCCAACAGCGCCCCCAGCTCAAGCTCCGCGTAGGGGGGGTGCCAGGTGGCGAATCGGACGACGTGCGTCGGGTTCGGCGCGTCGGGATAAATGGTGTGAAAGTCCGCCTCGGCCTGCCGGCTGCTGAACACGATCGGGTAGCGCCGCCGGATCAGTTGCCGATGGTGGGCTGTGCGGGCGGCGATCATGGCTGGATCGAAGAACTCGGGGTGGAAGTGCTCCTGAAAGTCGGGGATCCAGCACACCTTGCGCGGAATGTCCCGCACGCTGTCCTCAAGGCCGTAGGGAAAGACCGCTGGCACGGTATTCCGCGGGTGGCGCGGCGGAAGCAGCGCGCGGGACAGGATGCGCCGGGACAGCCGATTGATGCGCGTCGCGGCCGGTCCCTGCGCCGGAACCAGCGGCTGGAAGGTCAGGTGCCCGTAGCCGGTGTCCTCCAGCAGCCGGCGGTCGTCAGGCTTGCCCACAAAGGCCACCACGGACGGTTGGCGGTCGTCGGGCAGGGCGGCCAGCGCGTGCACGAGGTTGAGGAGGTAGTAGGTCCCTCCCGTCCAGTTCTCGTGACTCGCGAACAGGACGCCTATTCCAGGCCTTTCAGCCATTGCACGCAGCGGGCAAGTCCGTCCTCCAGCGGGGTGGCCGGCGCAAAGCCCATGCGGGCGATGGTGCGAATGGAGGCGCGCCAGTTGGCGGGGTCACCGGCCTTGGCTGCACCGGAGAAGCCGTACGAGAGCTCCGGGTCCAGCAGCCCCAGGAAGGTGCGCACGGCGTCGCGGATCGTCACCTCGGTCCCCGAGGCCACGTTGACGGCCTCTCCCTCGAACCGCCCGTGCGCGAGGATCAGGTCGAGCGCCCGGAGGAGGTCGTCGATGTAGATGAAGTCGCGGGTCTCGTCGCCCGTTCCGAACAGCTCGAGATGGGTGCGCGCACGACTCCGCTGGTACAGGTCCCAGAACAGCTGCTTGCGCAGCCCGGGCCCGTAGGCGGAGAAGACGCGCAGGCTGCACGTGCGGAGGCCGAACAGCCGGTGGTACTCCCGCAGGAGGGATTCGCTCTGCAGCTTGTGGAAGCCGTAGGGTGACACGGGATCCGGCGGCGCGGACTCCCGGACCGGCAGGCGTCGTGGGTTGCCGTAGACCGCCGCGCTGGAGAAGTTGAGCAGCGCGCAGCGCGGGTTGTGGGCGCGCAGCGCGACCAGCAGACGGTGCACTGTCAGGACGTTCGCCTCGAAATCCGCGGCCGGGTCCTCGAACGACCGGGGCACGCTGGCCGACCCCGCGGCGTTCACGCACGCCTCATAGTCGCGCCCGGCGAACAGGCGCTCGAATTCCGGCTCGGCGGGGCGCAGCACCAGGTGGCGACTGTCGGCGCGCTCGGTGCGGCTGGCCGTCCACACCTCGTGGCCGCCGCGGCGGAAGTGCGCGGCGCAATGCGCCCCGATGAAGCCGTCGGCGCCGACGACGAGGATCCTCACGCGTGCTTGTCGAGGGCGACGCAGCACACGGCGCGGCAATGAGCCGCCCCGTCGTCGAGCTTGCCCCTCCCCGTGTGGGGATTGTGCGATTGCTCCCGGCGGCACGCCTCCTGGCTGGCGAACGTCCAGCCCGTCGGCGTGTAGCGCAGGAACTGGGTCCGCACCTCCCCGGCGTCCCGGAGCGGCTGAAGCAGCCGCTCCAGCATGTCGCCGTCAAACTGCTGAAAGAACCCGTGGTCCTCGTAGGCGCCGAATGGCACGGTGATGAGCAGCTGCCCCCCGGGCCGGAGCACCCGGACCAGCTCGGAGACGGCCGCGAGATACCCGGAGTTGCGCTCGTGTGGCGCGTGCCGCGGCTCCAGCGTATACCCGTAGATGGAGTTGTCCATGTCGATGTGCTCCAGCGTCGACTGGCACACCACCTCGTCGAAGTAGCCGTCCCGGAAGGGGAGGGTGCGGAGGTCGCCATACACGTACGACACCCGCTTCTGCGGAAAGCTCGGGCTCTCCGGGTGATATGTGTAGATGTATGTCCGGCGTGTCGCGACGGCTGGCGTCTCGAGGAGGTGCGCGAAGTTGAACGTCGATCCCGCGTCCAGGAAGGTCTCCACCCCCGGACGCATCCGCGAGAACAGCCACCCGTACTCGGCGATCCTCTCGTCCAGCCCCACACCGTACCGCTCGGGGAAGGCACCTGCCCGGATCGCCGCCAGGACGTCGGGATCGCCAAGCGCCCGGCGAATCTCGTCGTCACGCCAGTC
>JBILED010000052.1:0-15788 GCA_044352305.1 Gemmatimonas sp. | reverse complement strand
ATGGGGGAGCTGACGCGAGCGGTGTGGGCACGGTGGCGCGTTGGGACAGCGGCCCTGGCGGTGCTGGCCAGCGCCGGGTGCGGCGAGCCGTCAACGGAGCCGGTGGACGGACGGCGGGACGCCGAGCGGCGGTGGGCCGCCGGGATCGGCGCCGCGCCGCAGTACGTGATGCGCCAGCAGCGCGTCTGCTATTGCGTCCAGGTGGACACCGTGCGCCTCACCGTGTCGGGCGGCCGCATCACCGCCGCGGTCAATGAGCGGACGGGCGCGGCGCTGTCCACGGAGGAGCGGTCGTGGTACCGCTCGGTGGAGCAGCTGTTCGCCACCCTCGACGCGGTGCCGGCGGCCGGGGGACGCATCCGGCAGGTGCAGTTCCATCCCACGGAGGGGTATCCCACGCAGCTCGCCGTGGATCCCATCCCCATGGCGGTGGACGATGAAGTGGACTATCGGACGGTACAGGTGCAGCGGGGCACGCCGTAGCCCTGAGGTTCCGCGCCCAGAAGGGCCGGCGCAGGGATGGCCGACGTGACGGTCGGGAATCCGACCTGTAGATTCGCTCGCCGGTACGCGCCCCGTTTGCCTCTCACGTCAGCCCCGTCATGACCACCGACAAAGCCAAAGGCCCGGCCTCCTACTTCCCGTCCATCGAGAAGACGTACGGGCACCCGGTGGCGCACTGGTTCGCCATCCTGCAGGCGGCCGGCCCGCGCAAGCACATGGAGCTGGTGGCGCTGCTCAAGGCCGAACATGGTCTGGGGCACGGGCACGCCAACGCGTTGGTGGCGCATTTCCTGGCCGCGAAGTAGCACGGGGTCGGGCACCGACGCACTGCTGCCGACGAACCGAACAGGCTTCGACACATCCCAGCGTCAGGGTCTTGCGCGACACGGGTATTCGCGAAAAGTGAACGCATCCCCTCGCTCGCGCTGCATCCGCTGGACCTCCCCGTGGCGCTCCGACCAAGGCTGTGGACATGGCGCGATGGCGCCCTCCGACCGCGCGCTACTGCGCCTCCCCGTCACCCTCCGCCCTCGTCCGCTCCTTGAGCGCGGCGGCCTTCGCCTCGATGGCCGGCGGCACCAGCAGGCCGTCGGCAATGTCGGCGATCTCCTCCGCCTCGCGCCACGCCCGCTCCAGCTCGGCCAGCTCCCCCTCCATCGCCTCGCGCTCCTGTGCCTCGTGCAGCGCCATCTCCATGGCCAGCCGCTCGGGCGCGTCGAGGGCGTGCAGCACCCCCGGCAGGTTCTGCACCCGCGTGCGGCCGCCGGTCCCCGTGGCCCAGTGGCTGGCGCTCCCCCAGAGGCGGTTCCCCTCCACCCACCCGCGCCGCTGCTGCACCCGCCACAGTAGCGCCTGCGGGTCCCCTGCCTCCTCCAGCAGCCCCACCGCCTGCTGCACCTGCGCGCTCGACCCGCCAAAGCGGTTCACGGTGGACATGAGGCGCGCGGCGGCGCGCATGGCGTCGTCCCCGAGCAGCACGGTGGTGCCCTTCGTGTGCTCCAGCCGCAGCTGCAAAAGCCCGTCGGCCTTGGCGTGCACGAGGGCGCTCATGCGCGCGTGGCGCCGCAGCACCTCCACCAGCGTGCCGTCGGGGAGGCGAAGCGGGCCGATGGACTGCCCCTGACGGCCGTGGATGAGCGTGTCCCACAGCGTGTCGTTGGCGTAGAACCCGGCAAACGATCCTACCTGCACCCCCACCGCCACCATGCCGCCGATGATCGCGGCCGCCGTCCCCACCACGGTGCCGGTGACCAGTAGCTGGCGCTTGCGGCGGCGCCCGAACTGGTCGCCGTAGCGCCACGCCGCCATCTCCGGGCGCTGCGGCTCACCAATGCGGATGAGGTCCACCCCTTCCCGCAACCGCGCCAGCCCCACGTGGTCGGTGCTCACCCGCAGGCGGCTGTCGCGGAAGCGCCGCTCCATGCCCTCGATGGCCTCCCACCGCTCTTCCAGCGGCGACAGGTTCCAGCGCCCGCAGGCGCGGCACACCACCCACAACCGCCCACGCCGGCTGTCAAAGGCCAGCCGGCTCCCCACGGGGAACGTCTCGAAGGCCTCGTTGGCGCCGAGCCGGGCGGTGCAGTGGATGCAGGTGGTGAACATCGCGCGGGGGCGCCCCCTACTTCGGCCACCCCGCGGCGGGGATCGCCGGCATGATCCGCAGCGCGTTCTGGTAGTACACCTTCTTGAGCACCGCGTCCGGCAGGTCGATGCCGTACAGCTTCCAGAAGGCGTGGTAGTCGCGGTAGTAGTCGAAGTAGTCGTCGCGCGTCTCCAGCACGCGCCAGTAGTACGGATACTCCTCCGGCTGGAAGGAGTCCTTCCCGAAGAGCAGGCGGTCCTGGTACTTCACGAAGAAGTCGTGCGCGGCGCGCGGCTGCCGCCCGATGTCGTACAGCACCGCTCCCATCTCCCCCAGCACGTTGGGCATCTGGTCGAACATCGTCCCCAGGCGCGCCAGGTCATTCGCGTGCCACCCCAGGTGCGCCGCCACGAAGGTGGTCTTGGGGTGCCGCCGGAACAGCGAATCCCGCTCGGCCATCAGCTGCTCGAACGACGGGAAGCGGTCGGCCGGATAGCGCCGCTCGGGGAAGAGCGACAGCTCCAGCCACCGCTCGTTGGTGGTGTCCACCTCGCGGAAGAACTCCTGCGGGTCGGCGGTGTGGATGAACACCGGCAGCTTGAGCCGCGCGGCGGCCTCCCACACGGGATTCAGCTCGGGGTCGTTGATGCGCAGCCGGCTGCCATCGGCCTTGCGCGTGGAGAGCCCCAGCCCCTTCCCCACCTCGCCGATCCCCACGGCGCCCGCCTTGGCGTCGGCCTCCAGCTGCGCCACCGCCTTGGCGGCCCACCCGGGGGTGCCCACGCCGGCAAAGCTGATGCCGGTGAGGAAGCGCACCCGCTCCTTCATGGTGGGGGACGCGGCCACCAGCGCCACCCCCTTGGTGAGCGCGTCGCCGGAGGTGTTGTTGGCGGCGATCATGAGCCGCACGTTGATGGAGTCCAGCGTGGGGCCGAACCGCTCCAGCGCCTCGGCGCTCCCCAGCTGCGCGTTGGTGGGGTGCCCGTGGAAGTCGATGACGGGGAACTTGGCGCGCCACCGCATGGTCCCCGGCACCTTGAGGGTGCTCTTGGGGCGGTAGTCCACGATGCTGGGGGCGGGGGTCTGCGGCGCCTGGCAGAGGCGCGGGCGGATCTCGGTCATCCCCGCCGGGCACGCCTCGCCGGCCTTGATGGGGGTGCCGCCCCGGAAGCCGGGCTGGGCGAGGGGGACGGTCATTGGCGCCAACAGCGCCAGGGCGGCGGCGGTGCGAAGCGGACGCGGGATGCGGTCGAGCGGGACGGACACGGGCGGCTCCGGGAGCGGTGGACTGCGGCAGGACGAGCGCTCCCCGGAAGTTGCGCGCCGTGGGCGTCGGCCAACAGGGGAGAGGCCGGCCGCCCGGCCGCGCCCGCGGATGCCCCCCCGGTGTCAGGCGACGATCGGACCACCCAGGGGGGCCGTCCTCGCGACCATGCAGGCATCGGCGCGCATGCGGCACGCCGTCTTCCTCATTCAGGCCGGAGGGTCCGTCGATGCTCATGACCGTCGCGATCATTCTCATCGTGCTGTGGCTGCTGGGGATGGTGACGTCCTACACCATGGGAGGGCTCATCCATGCACTCCTGGTGATCGCCATCATCGTGTTCCTCGTCCGCGTCATTCAGGGGCGCCGCGTCACCTGAGCGGGCAGGGTCCCGCCCTTGGGGACCCCACCTGCGCATCCGACCCCGTGCGCGGCTGTCCTCGGCCAGCGTGCGATTGAGCGCCACGTCGTGCACTCCCCAGAGCAGCAGCAGGGGGATGCGCATGCGGGGGTCGGGGAGCGACGGGAGCGGGTGGCCCCGCGCGGTACCCGTTGCGCCTGCCGGTGGCGGCGCCGGGGCGCTGGAATCCAACAAGAAATCTTGATATATTGCGGGATGCCGATCCCCGCACCCCATGCCGCAGCCGCCCGCCTCTTTCATGCGCTCTCCGACGAGACGCGCCTGGCGATCCTGGCGCTGCTGCGTGACGGCGAGCGGTGCGTGTGCGACCTGCAGCAGCCGCTGGGGGCGGCGCAGTCGCGCCTGTCGTTCCACCTCAAGGTGCTCCGCGAGGCCGGGGTGGTGACCGACCGCCGTGTGGGGCGCTGGGCGTATTACCGCATCACGGCGCACGCCGCGGACGCCGCCGAGCAGGCGGTGCGGCAGCTGCTGGCAGGCGCCGATACCGCGTCACCCCTCATCCCGGAGCGCGCATGTCGACCGAATCTGCCGATGTCACCACCGTTGTCCGCGAGAAGTACGGCGCGGCGGCCCGCCGCGTGCTCGCCGTTGCCGACGCCGCGCCAACCGCCGACGCCGGCGGGTGCTGCGGGCCGGTGAACAGCTGCTGCGGTGGCGACGCGTTCAACGGCACCGTGGACCCCATCACCAGCAACCTGTACGTCAGCGGCGAAACCGACGTGCTCCCCGAGGCGGCGGTGCTGGCCTCGCTGGGGTGCGGGAACCCCACGGCGCTGGCCGAGCTGCACCCCGGCGAGGTGGTGCTGGACCTGGGCTCGGGCGGCGGGATTGATGTGCTGCTGTCGGCGCGGCGCGTGGGACCCACCGGCAAGGCCTACGGGCTGGACATGACCGACGACATGCTGGCGCTGGCCCGCCGCAACGCGGCGGAGGCGGGGGTGACCAACGTGGAGTTCCTGCAGGGGCGCATCGAAGCGATCCCGCTGCCGGACGCCAGCGTGGACGTGATCATCTCCAACTGCGTGATCAACCTGTCGGCGGACAAGGGACAGGTGCTGGCGGAGGCGTTCCGCGTGCTCAAGCCGGGGGGGCGCTTTGCGGTGAGCGACGTGGTGGTGCGGGGAGCGGTCCCCGCGGCGGTGCGCCGGTCGATGGAGCTGTGGGTGGGGTGCGTGGCGGGGGCGCTGGAGGAGGAGGAGTTCCGCGCGCTGCTCACGGCGCAGGGCTTCACCGGCGTGGACATCGAGCCCACGCGGATGTACCGCAGCGAGGACGCGCGCGCGTTCCTGGCGGGGAGCGGCATGGATGTGGACGCGCACCTGGACGACATCGACGGGCGCTTCATGGCGGCGTTCGTGCGGGCCACCAAGCCGGCGGCGGCATGACCCCGTATCGCGTGCTGGTGCTGTGCACCGGCAACTCGGCGCGCAGCCAGATTGGCGAGGCGCTGCTGGCCACGCTGGGCGCGGCGCGGGCGGCGGGGCGGGTGGAGTCGGCCAGCGCCGGCTCGCGGCCGGCGCCCCGGGTGAATCCGTACGCGGTGGAGGTGCTGGCCGCGCACGGCATCGCGTGGGATGGGCGCACCCCCAAGACGATCGACGACGTGGCGGGGGAGCGGTTCGACCTGGCGATCACGGTGTGCGACAATGCGCGCGACGCGTGTCCGTTCTTCCCCGGGGCGGCGGCGCAGGTGCACTGGGGGCTCCCCGACCCGGCGGACCACACGGAGCCCGCGGCGGCGCGCGCGGCGTTCGCCGAGGCGTACGCGGCGTTGCGCGGGCGGGTGGAGGCGCTGCTCGCGCTGCCGCTAGAGACGATGGCGCCCGCCGAGGTGGTGGCGGCGGCGACGGAGATTCACGGGGGGTAGTGGGCGAGAGGCGGATGGACACTGACCCGATGCCGGGGTATCTTCGGGTCATGCCCGTCCCCACCTACCACACCACCATCTCCTCACCGCTGGGCGACCTGCTGCTTACGGGCAACGGGCAGGCCCTCACCGGGGTGTACCTCACGCCGCACCGGCACGGGCCCACCGCGGGCGGCGACTGGGTGCGTGACGAGGCGCCCTTCGCCGAGGCGTGTCGGCAGCTGTCGGAGTACTTCGCGGGGGCGCGCACGGTGTTTGACCTGCCGACGGCGGCCACGGGGACCCCGTTTCAGCAGCGGGTGTGGCAGGCGCTGTGCGCCATCCCGCACGGTCACACGGCGTCGTACGGCGACATCGCACGGGCCATCGGCAACCCCAAGGCGGTGCGCGCCGTGGGGCTCGCCAACGGGCGCAACCCGCTCTCCATCGTGGTGCCGTGCCACCGGGTGATTGGCAGCGACGGCTCGCTCACGGGCTACGGTGGCGGGGTGGAGCGCAAGCAGTGGCTGCTGGCGCACGAGGCGCGGCACGCGGGGTAGGCGCGACGGGACGGTAGCGCTGGCGCCAGGGGCGCACTGCGGCCTGTACCTTTTGCCCATGCCCGCCGCCCGCCCGCTCCCCGTCTCCATCCGCCCCGCCACCGCCGACGACCTGCCGGCGGCCACCGCCATCTACAACGAGGGGATCCGCGGGCGGCGCGCCACCTTCGAGACGCGCGAGCGCACGGCCGACGACCTGCGCGCATGGCTGGATGACCCGCGGCATCCGTTTCTGGTGGCGGTGGCCGCGGACCCGGCGGCGCCCGGTGACCCGGCCCCCGGGGACCCGGCTCCCGGCACGGTGGTAGGGTGGATCCACGCTTCGGCCTACCGCGCCCGCGCCTGCTACGACGGCATCGGCGACTTCTCGGTGTACGTGGCGCCGGCGGCGGCCGGCCGCGGGGTGGGGGACGCGCTCATGGCGGCGTTCCTTCCGGCGTGCGCCGGCGCCGGGCTGTGGAAGGTGCTCTCGCGCGTGTTCCCCGACAACGCGGCCTCGCGCGCCCTCTGCGCGCGGCACGGCTTCCGCGAGGTGGGAACCTACGAGCGCCACGCCCAATTGGACGGGGTGTGGCGCGACGTGGTCATCGTGGAGCGGCTGCTCCCCCCGGCCCTTACCTCCGGGGTGTGATCCGCCGCATCACCGCGGCCAGCAGCGCGTCCCCGGCGGCCACGTCGTCCGGCGCGTCGGGCACCCCGCGTCGCAGCGCCCCCAGCACGCCTGCCACGGTGCCGCCAAAACGCGCACACCGCGCGCAGTCGGCCAGGTGGGCCTGCAGGACGGCCACGCGCGCGGCCGGCAGCTCGCCGTCGAGATAGTCGGAAAGCTCCGCCAGCACGGCGCGGCAGCGCACGCCTGCGATCTCGGTGTCCAGCCCCGCGTCAGTCATCATGCGCCCTCCCGGGACGATCGGCCACGGGGCCGGTGGTGTGCGCCGTCCGCACCAGCGCCGCCAGATGCAGCCGCGCGCGATGGAGGCGGCTCTTCATGGCCGCCAACGAAATGCCCAGCAGTGCCGCCGTCTCTTCCCCAGACAGCCCCTCCAGCTCGCGTAACGTCAATACCTCCCGCTCGGCGTCGGGGAGTTGTGCCAAGGCGTCGGTCACCACCGCCGCATCCATCGCGTCGTCGGTGGCATCCGGCGCGGCCGGGAGCGCTCCCCATCCCCCCCGCTCGGCCATCGCCTCCAGCGACTCCAGCTCGGCGGGCTCGTGGGCGCGCCGCCGCTGTTGGTGCCGCACGGCGTTGCGCGCGATGGTGAACAGCCACCCGCGGGCGGAGCCGGGGCCGCGAAAGCTGCCGGCCGCGCGCCACGCGGCAAAGAACGCCTCCTGCAGCGCGTCCTCCACCTCTTCGTGGCCGGTGAAGGCGCGCAGGTGCCGCCGCGTCGCCCCCTGATGCGCCTGCAGGAAGGCGGCAAAGGCGGCGGCATCACCGGCGGCAGCGGCGCCCAGCAGCGCCGCGTCGTCGGTCACGGCCAGGACGCGGCGCGGGGGGACACCCGGACGCCTAGCGCTCGGGGTATCCTCACCCCTTGGGGACCACGGGGCAGCTGGAAATCCCCAGCACCGAATACAGCGGGCAGCTGCCCATGAACGCAGTCACCAGCGGTATGAACCCCAGATACCCCCATGGGGTCTTGGGGCCGGTGAAGGCGATGGCCAGCAGGCCGACACCGGCCACGATGCGCACGATGCGGTCGAGGGTGCCGACGTTCTTGGCAAACAGGGACATGGGGGGCTCCGGTTGACATGAACCAGCGAAACGGCCGGCGGCGGGGACGCCCCGGTCCGTGCAGGAGAGAGCCAGACGGGTGCCAAAAGGATTCAGGGTGGCCGGCCGGACGGGAACCACGGCTGGCCGTGTCCGGTTGCACGGTGGGTGACTCCCGCCGATGATGGCGCGGACGCCGGCGAGGATGCCGGCGCGTCGGCCCCGACTGTTTCCCTTCGCTTCCAACCCATGAACGGCATCGACCGCCCCGCCCTGGGGCTCCTCATTCTTCGCGTGGTGGCCGGCCTCTCCCTCTCGCTGGCGCACGGCATGGGGAAGCTCCCCGTGTCGGACAAGTTCATCGAGGGGGTGGGAGGCATGGGCTTCCCCGTCCCGGTGGTGTTCGCCTGGGCCGCGGCGCTCTCCGAATCGGTGGGAGGCATCCTGCTGGCGCTGGGGTGGTTCACCCGCCCAGCCGCCGCGATGATCGTGGCCACGATGACCACCGCGGTGGTGCTGCGCCACGCGGGCGACCCGTTCGGCAACCGCGAGCCGGCGATCCTGTTCGGGGCGATCGCGCTGATGTTCCTGCTGGTGGGGGCGGGCAAGTACTCGGTGGACGAACGGACGAGGGGTTAACCACTGATGAGGTGGCAGTTGCCGTTGCCGGTGCAGTGAACGGCAACGGCAACGGCTCCCTAACCACCGGCTTCTCTCAACGTACCCCTGGGCCGTTCACCGCCTGCAGCAGCGTGACCGTGCCTTTCCGCCGCGCCGCCTCTCCCGCTGACGACCCGCGGTACTTGCCGATGCGCACGATCACCAGGTCATGCGACGGGATCATCCAGGCGCTCTGCCCGCCCGCGCCCAGCATGGCGAAGGCGTCGCGCGGCATCGGCTCGCGCCCGTCGCCGTTGATCCAGAAGAACGCGCCGCCATACTGCGGCCGGCCGTCGGCCACCCACGCCGGCGCCAGCGTGCGCACGTGCTCGCGCACGAACCCCTCCGGCAGCAGCCGCTCGCCGTTCCACACGCCGTCCTGCAGCTGCAGCATCCCCAGCCGCGCCCAGTCGCGTGCGGCGATCACCTCGCCGCCGTTCCCCAGCAGGTTCCCCGCGGGGTCGGCCCAGATGATGGCGTCGCGCATCCCCAGCTTGTCAAAGAGCACGCGCTGCGGGAAGCTGAAGTAGTCCTGCCCCAGCTTGGCGGCTCCCAGCTTGACCAGGTAGCTGGCCAGAATGGGGTCGGTGTTGCGGTAGCGCCCCACGGTGTTGGGCGCCCACTGCTGCGGCCGCGTGGCGGCCCACTGGTAGGCGTTGGGGCCGTTGTAGTAGTACAGGTGGTCGGGGTACCCCAGCGACGCCTCGTAATCCGGGTCCTGCGGCGCGCGGATGCGCAGCCCGCTGGACATCCGCAAGATGTCCTGGATGCGGATGGCCTGCCGCGGATCGCCGGGCTGCTGCCACTCGGGGATGGGGGCGGGCTGGTCCAGCCGGTACACCCCCAGCTGGATGAGGCGCCCCACCAGCGTGCCGGTGAGGCTCTTCCCCATGGACCAGCTCTCCAGCGGCGTGTGGATGCCGATCCCCGGCGCGTATCGCTCGCCGATGATGCGCCCCTTGTGCGTGATCACCACCCCCAGCGTCATCGCCTCGGCGGGGCCGAAGATCTCGTCCACGGCACGCGTCACCATCGCCGAGTCCACGCCGGCGGGCCACGGGGCGGTGGGGAGCACGTCACCCATGGGCCACGGCGTGGTGGCGGCGGGGGGAAGGTTGGGGGTGACCACCTGCGGCGTGAAGCGCACCGAATCCTCGCCGATGGTGCGCGTGACGCACCCCTGGCCGCCGTACACCTTGGCGGCACGCACCACGCCCCCCGGCAGCGTGAGGCGGATCTCGCGGCGGGCGCGGTCCACCACGGTGTCGGTGACTTGGCTACGGTACTCCACCGGACCCGAGAAGAAGCCCACGTTGGCGGCGGCGTCGGCGGGGTCGAGCCCGGTGAGGAATACCGCGGCACACATGGTGGTGGCAAAGCCGGCGATGTGGTGCGCCAATCCGTCGCCCGGGGGCGGGGTCCACGCCCCCGGCAGCTGCAGCGAGTCGGCGCGCGCGATGAGCCGCTGCGTGGCGGCGCTGCGGGCGGCGCGTGCGCCCTGGGCGTGGGTGGCGTACGGCAGGAGCGTCAGGGCCAGCACGGTGGCCGCCACGGCGGCGACTGGCCGCGGCCGAGTGAGGGCGGTGCGGGGGCGGTGGGGCATCGCAAAAGGCGGGAAGGGGCAGGCGAATGGCCCGGGACGCGTCCGGGGCAGGGAGGCGATCGTCCCAATTGTACGGTGGTTTCTCCCTTCCCGCGTGCCGCGCCGCGCGATAGCGTGGGGTGCATGGGTGCCTATCCGCCTCCCGACCCCGCGCGCCGGGCGCTGCTGCGGCAGGGGCTGGCTGCCGGTGCGCTGACCTCGCTGGGGGCGGTCCGCCCGGCGGAGGCCATGCGGGCCTTCTGGCAGCCGCCGCGCCCGCGCCCTACCCCCGCGCAGCTGGCGTGGCAGCAGGACGAGCTGGCGCTGTTCGTCCACTTCGGCATCAACACCTTCACCGACCGCGAGTGGGGGGACGGCACCGAGTCCCCGGCGCTGTTCAATCCCTCGGCGCTGGACCCGCGGCAGTGGGCGCGCGTCGCGCGCGCAGCGGGGGCCAAGGCCCTGGTGCTCACCGCCAAGCACCACGACGGCTTCTGTCTGTGGCCCACCGCCACCACGCGTCACAGCGTGGCGTCGTCGCCGTGGGCCGGCGGGCAGGGGGACGTGGTGCGGCTGTTCGTGGATGCGTGCCGCGCCGAGGGGCTCAAGGCGGGGCTGTACTGCTCCCCGTGGGACCGCAACCACCCCGCGTACGGCGACACGCCGCGCTACAACGCGGTGTACCGCGCGCAGCTGGGGGAGCTGCTGTCGCGCTACGGCCCCATTGCCGAGGTGTGGTTTGACGGCGCCAATGGCGAGGGGCCCAACGGCAAGCGGCAGGTGTACGACTGGCCGGCCACGTGGGCGCTGGTGCGGCAGCTGCAGCCGGAGGCGGTGATCTTTTCCGACGCGGGCCCCGATGTGCGATGGATCGGCAACGAGCGTGGCGTGGCGGGGGAGACGCACTGGAGCACCATCCGTCCCGAGAGCGTGCCCTTCATTGGCGCCAGCGGCGACGACGTGATTCGCGCCCTGCAGGAGGGGCACCCCGACGGCAGCGTGTGGCGTCCGGGGGAGACCGACGTGTCGATCCGCCCGGGGTGGTTCTACCACGCGGCGGAGGATGCGCGCGTGAAGTCGGTGGAGGCGCTGGTGGACATCTACTTCACCAGCGTGGGGCGCAACAGCAAGCTGCTGCTGAACGTGCCGCCCACGCGCGCGGGGGTGTTCCACGAGACCGACGTGGCGCGGCTGGCGGGGATGCACGCGGCGCTGGACGCGCTGTTCGCGCGGTCGGTGCGGCTGGCGCCGTCGGCATGGCGGGTGACGGGAGCGCGCTCGGCGCAGGCCGTGTTTGCCATGGACGACGGGCACCCGTGGCGGGTGCTGGAGCTGCGCGAGGCGATCGCCGAGGGGCAGCGCGTGGCGCGGTGGCAGCTGCGCACCGGCGCCGGGGCGGTGGTGGCGGCGGGGACCACGATTGGCCATCGGCAGCTGCGGCGCGTACCGCCGGTGCAGGCGTCGCAGCTGGTGCTGGAGGTGGAGACGGTGGAGGCGCCGCTGCCGTTGACGGTGCGGGTGTACGAGGGGGGGACGTAGCGCCGAGGGGTGCGCGGCGTTACCGCTGCGCCACGAACAGCCACCCCGCGCTGGCCACGCCGATGACCGTGACCGCGGCGCGCACCCACGCCTGCGGCACGCGCTGCGCGAGGCCGGCCATGAGGTAGCCGCCGGCGCTGGAGCCCAGCGCCATGACCAGCGCGATGGGCCAGAGCACCAGCCCCTTGAGGGCGAAGGTGGCGGCGGCGATGAAGTTGAAGGTGAGGCCGTTGATGTTCTTGAGGCCGTTCATCTGGTGGATGTTGGTGAGCCCCATGTAGCGGAACGACGCCAGCATCATGATGCCGGCGCCCGCGCCGAAGTAGCCGCCGTACACCCCCACGAGGAACTGGAGGACCATGCCGCCGGTGGTGGGGAGGCGCGGGTGGTCGGTGGCGGAGGCGGGGGTGGCGGCGGCGCGCTGCTGCAGCCAGCGCATGGCGGGGCCGTTGAGGGCAAAGAGCACCGTGGCGCCCAGCACCAGCCAGGGGACCAGCGCGCGAAAACGCTCCTCGGAGGTGGCCAGCAGCAGCAGCGCCCCCACCAGCCCCCCTGCGAGGGAGGGGATGACCAGCCGGCGCGCCCAGGCCTCGGCGCCAGCCACCTGGTGCCGGTAGCCGTACAGCGAGGCGAAGGAGCCGGGCCAGAGCGCCACCGTGGAGGTGGCATTGGCAGTGACCGCCGGGATCCCCAGCCCGAGCAGCGCGGGGAAGGTGAGGAGCGTGCCGCCGCCGGCGATGGCGTTGACGGCGCCGCCCAGGGCGGAGACGGCGGCGATGGTGACGAGGGCGGCGGCGGAGGGCATCCTCCCAAGTTCACGCCGCCGGGGCCGGGAGGGAAGCACGCGCCGTCGGCTATATTGCGGGATGGACCGACTCTTCCTGACCCTGGGCGCCCTCTCGGGCGCAATTGGCGTGGCGGCAGGGGCCTTTGGCGCCCATGCGCTGCGCGCGCGGCTGGAACCGCGGATGCTGGAGGTGTTCGAGACGGGGGCGCGCTACCAGATGTACCACGCGCTGGCGCTGGTGGCGGCGGCTTGGGTGGCGCAGCGGTGGCCCGGGACGGCGGGGTCGGTGGCCGGATGGCTGTTCGTGGCCGGCACCGTGCTCTTCTCCGGCTCGCTGTACGCCATGGCGCTGTCGGGGGTGCGCGCCCTGGGGGCCATCACCCCGCTGGGCGGGGTGTGCTTCATTGCCGGGTGGGTGTTGCTGGCGGTGGCGGCCCGCCAGGGGTAAGTCCCAAGGGATCCCCGGCCGCCGACGGGGAGCCCCGGGCGGGGCTCCCCGCGGGCGTGTCACTTGGGGCCGATCACGTACTCCTTGGGCGGCGTGGCGCCCAGCAGGTGCTGCACGAAGTAGTCCCACCGCCGGCGCATCATGTAGTTGGACGCCGCGCCAAAGCCGTGCCCTGCATTGGGGATCATCAGCAGGTCGAAGTCCTTCCCCGCCTTGATGAGCGCGTCCACCACCAGCAGGGTGTTGTCGGGGGGGACGTTGTCGTCCATGGTGCCGTGCGCCAGCAGCAGCTTCCCCTTGAGGTTCCTCGCCAGCACCTGATTGGCCTCGGCCTCGTAGTTGTCGGTGGCGCCATTGCGCACCAGCAGCCCGTGGTAGCGCTCCCCCCAGTCGTCCTCGTAGTTGCGGTTCTCGTGGTTCCCCGACTCGGCAATGCCCACTTTGAAGAAGTCCGGGTAGCGGAACATGGCGCCCGCGGTGGCAAAGCCGCCGCCCGAGTGCCCCCAGATGCCGACGCGGTCGATGTCGATGAAGGGGTGCCGCCGCGCCAGCTCCTGCATGGCAGCCACCTGGTCGGGGAGCGTGTTGTCCCCCATGCGGCCGTAGTAGGCGTCGTGGAACGACTTGGAGCGGAGCGGCGTCCCCATGCCGTCGATGGCCACCACCACGAACCCCAGTTCGGCGAGCGCCTGGTTGTCGCGCACGGCCGCGCTGAACTGGCGGCTCCCCACGCTCCCCACCTGCGGCCCCGGGTAGATGTAGTTGATGATCGGGTACTTCCGGGCGCTGTCGAGCGTGGTGGGGGTCCACATGAGCCCGTACAGCTCGGTCTTGCCGTCGCGCGCCTTGACGGTGATGCGCGCGGGGGGGCGCCACCCGGTGGCGCGCAGGCGGCTCACGTCGCCGGTTTCCAGCGCGGCCACCAGCTTGCCGGTGCGCGCGTCGCGCAGCACGGCCACCTGCGCCGTGTCGGGGCGCGACCAGCTGTCCACGAAGGTCTTGCCGTCGGGGGCCAGCCACACGTTGTGGTCGCCGTCCTCGGGGGTGAGGAGCGTGAGCCCCTTGCCGTCCAGCCCGATGCGGTAGAGGTGGCGGAAGTACGGGTCGCGCCCGGGTTCCTTCCCCACGCCCACGAACCACAGCTGCCGCGCCTTCTCGTCCACGCGCAGCACGCGCACCACGTTCCCCGCACCGGTGGTGACGGGGTGCTTCAGCGCGCCCGAGGCCAGGTCGTAGCGGTACAGCTGCCCCCAGTCGTCGCGCTCGGAGAACCAGAGCAGCTCGTTGGTGGCGGGGAGGAGGCGCCAGTTCTGCTCGCCGTCCCCCGATTCGAACTGCGTGGCCACCCGCTCGGTGAGGACGTCGCGCACGGCGCCGGTGGCGGCGTCGGCGATGCGCAGCGTGGCCACCTTGTGGTCGCGGCTGTTGGAGACGAACGCCAGCCGGCTCGCGTCGGGGAACCACTCCGCGTCGGCCAGCACGCCGTCGCAGAGGATGTGGTCGCACACCGACGAGCGGTGCTCGTCGGCGGGCATCTGCAGCCGCACCACCGCCGGCGCCGGGGCGGCCACGTCGATGATGACGCGGTGGATCATGGAGACCACCGAGTCGCCCGGGAGCGGGTAGCGCCAGGCGCTGAGCTCCGGGTGCCCCACCTTGGTGCGCACGAGGTACATCATCCCCGTGCCGCGCTGGTCCTGCTGGAAGGTGGCCACCTTGCGCGAGTCGGGGGACCAGAGCACGACGGGGCGGTCGGAGTGCACCCACCCGGCGTTGTCGGTGGCATAGCCGAAGTCGGCGATGCCGTCGGTGGTGAGGGGGCGCTCGGCGTTGGTGGCCACGTCGCGCACCCACAGGTTGTGGTCGCGGATGAACACCGCGCGCGTGCCGTCGGGGGAGAGCGATTCCGGCGTGCGCCCGGGGGCGCGCCGCCCCGGTGCCGTGGCCGCCGGCGGGGGCGGGCAGGCGGCGGGGGTGGCGACGCAGTCGGTGCGCGTCCCCTTGGCCGGGTCCACCAGCATCAGCGGCGAGGTGCCGTCGGCGCGCCGCACGCGGTAGGTGAAGCGGCCGTCGGGGAGCCACGTGGGGACCACGCCAGTGTTGGCCACCAGGGGCGTGGCGTTGAACGCCAGGAACTTCTCGGCGCGGGCGTAGTCGGCGGCGGTGACGGTGCGCCCCTGCGCCGCCAGCGCGGCGGGGGCCAGCCACAGCAGGGTGCCCATGGCGCCGCGGGCGGCGGGGCGAAGGGCGCGGGACACGAGGGCGGTCGGGCGCATGGCACGGAGGGGGTGGGAGGGGACCATGCGGCGAAAGCTGCGGCCGGGGCCCTCCCTCGGCAAATCGGGAGCGCATATATTTCGATATACGCATATGTAGGCCCCTCTCCACGCCATTCCGGAGGAGCTCGATGGCATCGAAGCCGATGCGCCCCGAACTGCTGGCGCTGGTGGCCGACCGGTTCAAGGCGCTCAGCGACCGGGCGCGGTTGTGCCTGCTGCAGGCGCTCCGCGCCGGTCCGCTCACGGTGAGCGAGCTGGTGGCCGCCTCCGGGATGGGGCAGGCCAACGTGTCGCGGCACCTGGCCATCCTGCACGCTGCCGGCCTCGTGGCCCGGGAGCGCGACGGCGTGTACGTGCGCTACTCCCTGGCCGACGAGGACGTGCTGAGGCTGTGCGACCTGGTGTGCGGGCGGCTGGAAGGGGAGCTGGCCGCTCGCCGCAAGGTCATTCGCGGAGGGTAGCGCCGGGGGGCGCCTGACGGGGACTGCACCCCGCCACCCCCAAGCGTCCCAGCACCCGCTCCAGCGGGCAGAAGCCCGTGAGGCTGGACTGGAACAGGTTGAACCCCACGAAGGCGGTGAAGGCCAGGAATCCGGGGTGCA
>JBILED010000206.1:0-4965 GCA_044352305.1 Gemmatimonas sp. | reverse complement strand
AGCTACCGTCCGGTCAGCGTCGCGGCCGTGGCGGTGCGCGACGAGGTGCAGGTCACGCTCACCCCCGAGGGGAGCCGGGCGCTGGTGCCGGTCCTGGGCCCCGGGGTGCGGATGGTGGAGGGGGTGGTGCGCGAGCGGCAGGGGGACGGCGCGGTGGTGCTCACCGGCACGCAGCTGCTGCTGGAGGACGGTGACCGTCGCCCGGGGCCGCGCGCGCCGGTGGTGATTGCGGCGGACGCGGTGGCGCGCAGCGACCGGCGCACGCTGGACCGCGGGCGCACGCGCCTGACGGTGGCGGCGATTGCCGGGGGCTTCACCGCCGTGGTGGTGTCGGTGCTGCGAAGCACGCGGTTCCGCGGGCAGGGGACGACGGGGCAGGGGCCGGGGGTTCCGGAGTAGGCGGACGCCCGCCCCCGCGCTAGGCAGCCGCGCGCCCCCGTCCCATCACCCCCCACGCCACCAGCCCCACCCCCACCAGCGCCAGCCCCGCATACGCCTCCGCGGGGCGCTCGGTGACGATGTGCCACAGCGTCCACCCGGTCACCGCCAGGTACGCCAGCGGCGTGACCGGGTACCCCCAGGTGCGGTAGGGGCGCGGCAGGGCGGGCTCGCGCCACCGCAGCAGGAAGAGGGTGGCCACGGTGGCCACCGAGACGAGCCCCAGCAGGAACCCCGAGAAGACGAGCACCCGCTCGAAGGTGCCGCTCACGATGAAGGCGCCCGCCACCAGCGCCTGCAGCAGGATGGCGGTGGCGGGGATGCCGTCGGCCGTGGTGCGGGCCAGCGCGCGCAGCGGGGGGAGGTCCTCGCCGATGACCTGCAGGACGCGCGGGCCGGCCAGCGTCATGGCGCTGACGGTGGAGACGAGGAGCAGGGAGAGCACCAGCGTGAGGGTGCGCGCCCCCGCCTCGCCGTAGAGGGCGCGGGCCGCCACGGCCCCCACGTTGAGCTGCCCCGCCAGTGCGTCCATGGGGGCGGCGCGCAGGAAGGTGGCATTGAGCGCCAGGTAGCAGCCCAGCACCACCAGCGTGCCGGTGGCCAGGATCCCCGGGAGCGTGCGCTGCGGGCGGTCGATCTCCCCGGTGATGTAGGTGGCGGCGTTCCACCCGGTGTAGGCGTAGGTGACGTAGATGAGGGAGACCGCGAAGTCGCGCCCCAGGAGGCTGGACCAGTCGCCGGCGGCGGGGGCGAAGCGCACGGGCTGCGCCGGCACGGGGGCCAGCAGCGCCGCGGCGCAGAAGCCGACGATGAGCAGCAGCTTCACCCCCGTGAGGGCCATCTGGGTGGACCCCGAGCTGCGGCGGGTGGCCATGTGCGCGGCCGTGAGCCCCGCCACGAGGAGGAGGGCCAGCAGGCGCGGCGACACCCCCGGGAGGAGCGCGCCGAGGTAGCCGCCGAAGGTCATGGCGGCCAGGGCGGTGGGGGCGGCAAAGCCGATGGTGGCGGAGACCCAGCCGGCCACGAAACCCGCCGCCGGGTGCATCGCGCGGGAGAGGAACGCGTACTCCCCCCCCGACCGCGGCAGGGCGGCCCCCAGCTCGGCGTAGGTGAGGGCGCCGCAGAGGGCGACCACCCCACCCACCACCCAGAGCATCAGGAGGGGGAACCCCGTGCGCAGCACCTCCAGCTGGAACCCCAGGCTGGTGAAGACGCCGGTGCCGATCATGTTGGCGATGATCAGCAGCGTCGCCATGCGGGGGGAATAATGCCGGGAGGCGATGGGGCGCGGCGCGAAGGGGAGCGGAGGGGGCCGACGGAGCCGGCGCGACCCCGGGAAATGTAGCCATCCCCCTCCTCCCCGCCCGGCGGCGCCCCCGCGGCGCCGCGGTCAGTGGTCGGGGGTGCGCGGGATGAGGTCGCGGAGGTTGGCGCCCACGCCGCCGGCCGCCACCGGCACGGCGTGGTTCCCCACCTTCACGGGGTGGTGCCGGTCCAGGATGCCCGTGGCGTGGTCCACCTCGTGGGCGGGGACGCGGACCGCCACCACCGCCCCGCCGCGCGCGAGGAGTTCCCGGTAGACCGACGTGTCGTTCTGGAGCACCTCCTGTCCCACGGCGCGGTGCCAGAGGGAGGGGCGCTCCCCGCTCCATGCGGAGCCATCGGGCTCCGGCGTCCGCGCCAGGAGGTTGATGTCATCCGCCGTGAAGCCGTCGGCCCGCAGGGCGCTGACGGCGGCGGTGGCCTGGTCGCGGTGCTCGAACGCGGCGGCGATGGTGCGAAAGCTCATGGCGGGCTCCGGCAACGGGAGAGGGGTCCCCGCGGTGACCGAGCGGCCCCACGCGGACTTCCGGAGGGTAGCCGGTGCGACGCACCGTAGCTGTCCGGGAGATCCCCCGCGGCCATGGGCGCGCTAGTATTGAGTGATGGGCGCGGGAGAGGGCTCCCGACCTGGCGATTCCAGCCGTGGAGGGGATGTGAGGAATGGGACCATGCAGGCGGTGAGGGGTGCGGCCCTCGGCACGGCGCGTCGCTGGTCCGTCCCGCTGGCGCGGTGCGGCTGATGGCGGCGCCCTCGTCGCGTCCGCGCGCTCCGGAGGCTCCACCGCGCGGGGCCAGCGTGGAGCGGGCCTACTGGCAGCTGCGCGGGTTGATCGTGCGGGGGCAGCTGGCGCCCGGGTCGCGGCTGATCGAGAGCGAGCTGTGCGAGCGGCTGGGGCTGAGCCGCACGCCGGTGCGGAGCGGGCTGCACCGGTTGGAGCAGGAGGGGTACGTGACGGTGGTGCAGGGGCGCCGGGAGCGCCGGCTCATGGTGGCGCCGCTCACGCAGGCGGACGCGCGGGAGCTGTTTCAGATCGTGGGGCACCTGGAGGGGCTGGGCGCGCGCGGGGCGGCCGAGCTGCCGGATCCGGCTCGGCGTGCCGCGGTGGCGGAGCTGCACCGGCTGAACGACACGCTGGCGCTGGCGGGGGCGGCGGTCCCGGCCGACCAGGGGGCGCTGTACGACGTGGACATGGCGTTCCACCGGTACTACGTGGAGGCGGGCGGCGGGCCGCGGCTGCAGGCGCTGCACGCGGCCATCAAGCCGCAGACGGAGCGGTACGTGCGGCTGTACGTGAGCAGCCTGGTGGAGGAGATGGCCAAGTCGATCACCGAGCATGAGGCCATCATCGCGCAGATCGCGGCGGGCTCGGGGGTGCTGGCGCAGGCGGCGGTGGAGATCAACTGGCGGAACGCGGCGGCGCGTCTGGAGCAGGTGATCGGGACGCAGGGGGAGCTGGGGCACTGGTAGGGGGGATCGCGTCGGCGCTGGCGCCCTGCCGGTCCATGCTGTATACCGAGTTGTATCCGGGCTCGGCCGTCACCCCCCTCCCCGCCCTCATGCGCCCCCAGCTCGCTCGCCCCGCCACCCGCCTCGCCGTTCGCCTCGCCGTTCGCCTCGCCGCCGCGCTCGCCGCGTCCGCGATGGCCGCGATGCTCCCCGTCGCCGCCCCGTTGGCCCCACTCGCGGCGCAAGCGAGCCCCGCCGACACCACCCCCCGCTACGACGTCGTCATCCGCAACGGGCGCGTCCTCGACGGCGCCGGCAACCCGTGGATCCTGGCCGACGTCGCCATCCAGGGCGGCCGCTTCGTGCAGGTCGGGCGTGTCACCGGACGCGGACGGCGCGAGATCAACGCCGCCGGCAAGTACGTCTCCCCGGGGTGGATCGACATCATGGACCAGTCGGGGAGCGTCCTCCCCCGGCACGGGCTCGCCGAGAACAAGCTGCGGATGGGGGTCACCACCGCCATCGGTGGCGAAGGGGGGACCCCCGTCCCCGCCGCCGGCATCCCCGACTACTTCGCCACCCTGGAGCGGCAGGGGATCAGCATCAACTTCGGCAGCTTCTTCTCCGAGGCGCAGGCGCGCACCGCCGTGCTGGGGCCCGTGGCGCGCGCGCCCTCGCCCGAGGAGCTGACCCGCATGCGCGCCATCATGGACACCGCCATGCTGGGCGGGGCGCTGGGGATGACCACCGCGCTCATCTATCCGCCGTCGAGCTACGCCGGGACCGACGAGATCGTGGCGGTGGCCGAGGCCGCCGCCCGTCACGGCGGGGTGTATGCCAGCCACATCCGCGGCGAAGGCGCCGAGGTGGTCCAGTCGGTGCGCGAGGCCATCGCCATTGGCGAGCGGGCGGGGCTGCCGGTGGAGGTGTTCCACCTCAAGGTGGCGCACAAGCCCGGGTGGGGGGTGCTGATGGACTCCGTGCGGCAGGTGGTGGAGGCGGCGCGCGGGCGCGGGGTGGATGTGGCGGCCGACCTGTACGTGTACACCGCCGGGGGGACCGGGCTGGAGGCGACCATCCCCAGCTGGGCGCACGAGGGGGGGACCGACTCGCTGAAGGCGCGGCTGGCGCGCCCCGAGGTGCGGGCGCGGCTCAAGCGCGAGGTGGCCACCGGCTCGCCGGGGTGGTGGAACATCGTGGAGGCGGCCGGGGGGTGGGGCGGGGTGGTGCTGATGAACGCCCAGAACCCCGCGAACGCCCGGTATCACACGCAGACCCTCGCCGAGATCGCCCGGGCGCAGGGGAAGGATCCGGCGGACGCCGCGTGGGACCTGGTGGCGCAGGGGTCGGGGCGGGTGATGGCGGTGTACCACATGATGAGCGAGCCGGACATCGAGACCGCGCTGCGCTTCCCGTGGACCAGCATCGGGAGCGATGCCGGGGCGGTGAACCCCGCGCAGGCGCGCGACGCCACCGGGCTCCCGCACCCGCGGGCGTACGGCAACCATGTGCGGGTGATCAGCCGCTACGTGAAGGGGCGCGGCGTGCTGCGGCTGGAAGAGGCGGTGCGGAAGATGACCTCCTGGCCGGCCACGCGGATGCGGCTGGCCGACCGCGGGGTGATCCGGGTGGGGGCGTGGGCCGACGTCACGATCTTCGACCTGGAGGCGCTGGACGACCGGGCCAGCTACGCCGACCCCACGGCGTCGCCGACGGGGATTGACTGGGTGCTGGTGAACGGGGTGGTGGTGCTGGAG
>JBILED010000205.1:0-5004 GCA_044352305.1 Gemmatimonas sp. | reverse complement strand
GGTGGCCTCCGGGTTTGACTGCCTGAGGCTGCGCTGAGGGGCCCTGGGTCTGAGGAAGAGACACGAGGTGATGGGTACGGTTTTTTTCAAATTCCGCACCGATCACCTCGAACCTCCACCTCACATCCAGGGCCCCTCAGCGCAGCCTCAGGCAGTACACGCCCCAATCGCGACCGACCCCTTACTTGAATCGCATCCCATTCGGCGCCACCGCCCCCTTGGCCGGCACGAACGCCGGCTTCCTCGGCGCCTCGCTCCTCGGCTTCTCCCCTCGCGCCTCCCCCCTCGGCTTCTCCGAGGGCGCGGCGCCACCGGAGGGGCGCGTGCCGCCGTCCGTCCGCATGGTGAGCGCGATCCGGTTGCGAGGGAGGTCCACCGCCTGCACCGTCACCTTCACCTTCTGCCCCACCTGCACCACCTCGTTGGGGTCGCGAACGTAGCGGTTGGCCAGCTGGCTGACGTGCACCAGCCCGTCCTGGTGCACACCGACGTCCACGAAGGCGCCGAAGGCCACGATGTTGGTGACCACCCCTTCCAGCACCATCCCGGGCTGAAGGTCCGAAGGCTTCTGGATGTCGTCGCGGAATGCGGGGGGCTCAAAGGCCGCGCGGGGGTCGCGCCCGGGCTTCTTGAGCTCGGCCACGATGTCGCGCAGGGTGGGGAGCCCCACATCGTCACTCACGTAGCGGGGGAGGTCGATGGAATCGGCCAGCGCCTCGTTCCCCACTAGCGCCGACACCGCCACCCCCAGGTCGGCGGCCATCCGCTCCACCAGCGCGTAGCGCTCGGGGTGCACCGCGCTGGCGTCCAGCGGGTGGGCCCCCCCGCGCACCCGCAGGAAGCCGGCGGCCTGCTCGAAGGCCTTGGCCCCCAGCCGCGGCACCTCGCGCAGGTCGGCGCGGGAACGCATCCCCCCCTTGCTGTCGCGGAGGGTCACAATGGCCTGCGCCAGCGACGGGCCAATGCCGGCCACGTACCCCAGGAGCGCCGCCGAGGCGGTGTTGACCTCCACGCCCACGCGGTTCACGCAGCTCATGACCGTGTCGTCCAGCCGCTGCTTGAGCCGGCTCTGGTTCACGTCGTGCTGGTACTGCCCCACCCCGATGCTCTTGGGGTCGATCTTGACCAGTTCGGCCAGGGGGTCCTGCAGGCGGCGGGCAATGGACACCGCGCCACGGAGGGAGACGTCCAGCTCGGGGAACTCCGCGCGGGCGATGTCGGAGGCCGAGTAGACCGAGGCGCCGGCTTCATTGACCACCACCACCGTGGGGCGCGGTGGGTCCAGCTCGCGGAGCGCCGCCTTCACCAGCGTCTCCGTCTCCCGGCTGGCCGTCCCGTTGCCGATGGCAATCAGTTCTGGGGTGAACCGTGCCACCAGCGCCCGGATGGCGCCGGCAAAGCGGTCTTCCTGGTGCAGGTACAGGGTATCCGTGTGCACCAGGGCGCCGGTGGCGCTGACTACCGCCACCTTCACACCGGTGCGGAAGCCCGGGTCCAGCCCGATGGCCCGCTGCTCGCCCGCCGGGGCGGCCAGGAGCAGCTGCTCCAGATTGCGCCCGAAGATCACGATCGCCTCGTCATCGGCGCGGGTCTTGAGCTCCACCCGCAGCTCCACCTCGATGGCCGGCGCCAGCAACCGCTTGTAGGCGTCGGCCGCCACGGCGGTGAGCTGCTGCCCCGCCTTGCGCGAGCCCACCACGTCGCGCGCCAGGCGCGCAGTGATCTCCTCCACCGGCGCCTCGATGCGCCACAGCAGCTCCTCTTCCGTCTCGCCGCGGCGGATGGCCAGCATGCGATGGCTGGGGATGGTGCCCAGCGATTCGCTGAAGTCGAAGTAGTCCTTGAACTTGGAGTCGTCGCGCGCCTTGCCGGTCATGACCGTGCTGCGCACGACGCCCCGCGCGCGCGTCACCTCGCGCACCCACCCGCGCACCACGGCGTCCTCGGCCACCTGCTCGGCCAGGATGTCGCGCGCGCCCTGCAGCGCGGCCTCGGGGGTGGGGACCTCCGAGGGCTTGCCCTCGACCTCGGGGAGCACGAACTGCTGCGCCATGGCCAGCGCGGCATCATCGGCCAGCGCGCCCGCCCACAGCGCCTCGGCCAGCGGCCCCAGCCCGCGCTCGCGCGCGATCATGGCGCGCGTGCGACGCTTGGGCTTGAAGGGGAGGTACAGGTCTTCCAGCGCCTGCTTCGTTTCTGCCGCGAGGATGGCGCCCTTGAGCGCGTCGTCCAGCTTCCCCTGCTCGTCGATGCTCTTGAGGATCGCCGCGCGGCGGTCTTCCATCTCCTGCAAGTACTCCGCGCGCTCGCGCACGTCGCGCAGCTGCACCTCGTCCAGCCCGCCGGTCATCTCCTTGCGGTAGCGCGCGATGAAGGGGAGCGTGGCCCCCTCGCCGAACAGGTCCAGGGTGCGTTGCACCTGTGCCACATTGAGCGACAGGTCGGCTGCGACTCTCGCAACCAGTTGGAAAGCCATGGGGGTGGACATAGGGCGCGCAAGGTATCTGGACAGCCCCCGGTCCGGAAGGGTTATTGGTGCGCATGACACCGGACACCGCCGCCGTGCCCACCGCCCCGCGCCGTGGGCTCCTCTGGTCGCTGGGGCTGCACCGCGCCCCGCTGCGCGCGTGGGCGTTCTACGACTGGGCCATCTCGGCGATGCAGACGGTGATCACCACGGCGGTGTTCCCGATCTTCTTCCTCAAGGTGGCGGGCGCTGACAAGCCCCCCGAGGTGGCCACGCAGTGGTGGGGCTATGCCAACACCATCGCCGCCGTGGTGGTGGCGGTGCTGGGCCCCGTGCTGGGGGCGGTGGCCGACGTGCGCGCCGCCAAGAAGCGATTCATGGCGTTCTTCCTGCTGCTGGGGGTGGCGGCCACGGCGGGGATGTTCTTCATCCAGCACGGCGAGCTGCTGTTCGCCTCGGCGCTGTTCATCCTGGCCATGGGCGGCGCCACCGCCAGCCTCACCTTCTACGAGTCGCTGCTGCCGCACATCGCCACCCCGGACGAGATCGACCGGGTGTCCACAGCGGCCTACGGGCTGGGGTACCTGGGGGGCGGGGCGCTGCTGGCCATCAACCTCTGGTGGATCAGCGCGCCGGCCACCTTCGGGCTGCCGGCGGGGGAGGGGCTGTCGCCGAGCGACGCCACGCTGCCGGTGCGGCTGGCGTTCCTGTCGGTGGCGGCGTGGTGGCTGCTGTTCTCGATCCCCACGCTGCGCGGCGTCCCCGAGCCCGTGCGGCTGCGTGAAGGGGACGAGCCCGGGGGCCAGCCGCCGCTGGCGCGCGCCATCGTGATGGCGTTCAGCCGGCTGGGGGAAACGCTGCGCGAGATGCGGCAGTACCGGCAGGCGTTCCTGGTGATGGTGGCGTTCACCATCTACAACGACGGCATCCAGACCATCATCAAGATGGCCACCGCCTTCGGCACGGAGATCGGGATCGGGCAGGCCGAGCTGATCACCGCCATCCTGCTGGTGCAGTTCGTGGGGATCCCGTTCGCCTTCCTCTTCGGCACGCTGGCGGGGCGCATCGGCGCCAAGGCCTCCATCCTGCTGGGGCTGGCGGTGTACACCGGCATCTGCGTGTTCGGCTACTTCGTGGACAGCACGCGCGACTTCTTCGTGCTGGCGGTGCTGGTGGCGCTAGTGCAGGGGGGGACGCAGGCGCTGTCCCGCTCGCTCTTTGCCAGCGTGGTCCCCAGGCACAAGAGCGGCGAGTTCTTCGGCTTCTACTCCGTGTTCGAGAAGTTCGGCGGCATCCTGGGGCCGCTGGTGTTCGCACTGGCGGTGCAGGGGGGCGGAAGCAGCCGCGTGGCAATCCTGTGGGTGATCGCCTTCTTCGTGGTGGGCGGCGCGCTGCTGTGGCGGGTGGATGTGCAGGAGGGAGAGCAGGCCGCCCGCAGTGCCGACGCCGGCACCCGCGTGGCGTAGCGCCCCCTCAGCTTTTCGCGTCCACCCAGTTGGGGCCCACCCCCATCTCCACCAGCAGCGGCACGTCCAGCGCCGCCGCCTGCTCCATCTCCCGCTTCACCAGCGCGCGCAGCGCCCCCTCCTCCTCGGGCGGGAACTCGAACACCAGTTCGTCGTGCACCTGCAGCAGCATGCGCGCCGCCAGCCCCTCGCGCGCCAGCGCCTCGTGCACGCGCAGCATGGCCAGCTTGATCAGGTCGGCCGCCGACCCCTGGATGGGGGCGTTCCCCGCCACCCGCTCGCCAAAGGCGCGCATGGCCGGGTTGCGCTCCTTGAGCTCGGGGATGTAGCGACGGCGCTTGAACAGCGTCTCCACGTAGCCGCGCTGCCGCGCCCCCTCCACGCACTGCGCCAGGAAATCGCGCACCCCGGCGAAGCGCTCGAAGTACGTCTCGATGAACGCCTTCGCCTCGGCGTTGCCGATGCGCAGCTGCCGCGAGAGGGCGAACGCCCCCTGCCCGTAGATGGTGGCGAAGTTGATCGTCTTGGCGCGCGCGCGCATCTCGCCGGTGACATCGGCCAGCGGCACGCCGAAGATGATGGACGCGGTCTGCCGGTGGATGTCGCCGCCGGCCTGGAACGCGGCCACGAAGGCGGGGTCGTGCGAGAGGTGCGCCAGCAGCCGCAGCTCGATCTGCGAATAGTCGGCGGACAGCAGCCGCCACCCCGCGCGCGGGATGAAGCCGCGGCGGATGTCGCGCCCCAGCTCGCGCCGGATGGGGATGTTCTGCAGGTTGGGGTCGGAGCTGGAGAGCCGCCCCGTGGCCGCCACGGTCTGGTTGTACGACGTGTGCAGCCGCTGGTCGCGCGGATGCACCAGCCGCGGGAGCGCATCGATGTACGTCGACTCCAGCTTGGTGATCTCGCGGTACTCCATGAGCAGCGTGGGGAGGGTGTGCCCCTCCTCGGCCAGCTCCTGCAGCACGCTGGCGTCGGTGCTGGGGCCGGTGGCGGTCTTCTTCTTCACCGGCAGCCCCAGCTTCTCGAACAGCACCACGCGCAGCTGCGGGTTGGAGTTGATGTTGAACTCCA
>JBILED010000051.1:0-15959 GCA_044352305.1 Gemmatimonas sp. | reverse complement strand
CCCAGAGGGTGAGCGCGTCGGTGGCGACGGTGCTGAAGCCGTACTCGAAGCCGAGGATGGCGGTCTCGGAGAGCGCGGAGTTGTAGACCTCGAAGCGGCCGGTGGCGCCGGGGAGGTGCGCCAGCGGGGCGTGCTTGGCCCCCGTGGTCGCGTCGCTGAGGACGGCGTGGCGGTGCGAGAAGGTGCCGCGCTCGGCGTCCTGCCCGGTGAGGCGCACCGACACCCCCTGGCGCAGCAGCGAGCCGTAGGCGAGCGCCTCGGCGTGCCCCCATTCGATGCCGCCCCCCTCGCCCATCGCCTCGCGGCGGCGCTCCAGCTGCTTGGCCAGGCGGGGATTGGGGGTGAAGCCGGCGGGCCACTGCAGGAGCGCCTCGTTGACCTGGTGCAGCAGCTCGGCGGGGACCGCGGTGGCCTCCGGGGCCGGCTGGTCGGCGTCGGGCCACGGGGCGTGCCCCTCGGGGACCCCCAGCGCCTGCTTGAAGCGCGCGTGCACGTCGGCGTAGTGCTGCATGACCTCGCGCTCCACCTGCGCCGCCTCGTCGGCGGTGAGGGTGCCGGCGGCCACCAGGCGCGCGCCCCACACCTGCGGGGCGGTGGGGTGCTGGCGGATGCGCGTGTAGCGCACCGGCTGCGTGTAGAGCGGCTCGTCCCCCTCGTTGTGCCCGTGCCGGCGGTACCCCACCAGGTCGATGACGACGTCCTTGCGGAAGGCGGTGCGGTAGGCGCACGCCAGCCGGACGGCGGCGAGGCACGCCTCGGGATCGTCGGCGTTGACGTGCAGCACCGGGATCTCGAACCCCTTGGCGAGGTCGGAGGCGTAGTGGGTGGAGCGGGAGTCGATGGGGTCGGTGGTGAAGCCGACCTGGTTGTTGACGATGACGTGGATCGTGCCGCCGGTGCGGAACCCGGCGAGGCGCGAGATGTTGAGCGTCTCGGCCACCACCCCCTGCCCGGGGAAGGCGGCGTCGCCGTGGATGGCCACGGGGACCACGGCGCGCTCATCGCGCCCGTCGGGGGCGGAGGCGTCGCGCTGGAGGGCGCGCGCGACCCCCTGGATGACCGGGTTGACCACCTCGAGGTGCGACGGGTTGGGGACCAGGCGCAGGCGCACCGCCTGGCCGTCCACCAGCCGCTCGCCCAGGTAGCCCATGTGGTACTTCACGTCGCCGGTGGCGTTCTCGTCGGCGTGGTCGTGGCGCCCCTCGAACTCGGCGAACAGCGCCTCGAAGGGCTTCCCCATCACGTTCGTGAGCACGTTGAGGCGGCCGCGGTGGGCCATGCCGATGACCACCTCGCGGGCGCCCTCGGTGCCGGCCGCGCGGATGATCTCGTCGAGCATGGGGACGAGGGCGTCGGTCCCCTCGACGGAGAAGCGCTTGTACCCCTGGTAGGTGCGCCCGAGGAAGCGCTCGAGGCCGTCCACCTGGTGCAGGCGGCGGAGCACCTGGCGCGACTCGTCGGCGGTGAGGGGGCGGGTGAGGACGCCGTCGCGAAAAGCCTGGCGGAACCACTCGCGCTCGTCATCGGCCTCCAGGTGCCACACCTCGTAGCCGATGCGCCCCGAGTAGACCTCGCGCTTGCGGCGGATGACGTCGAGGGCGGTGGCGAAGCGGTCGTCGCCGAGGGCGGCGGCGGGGAGGGCGGCGAGGGCGTCCTCGGTGAGCCCGTGGAAGGCCAGGTCGAGCTCGTCGGCGCCCGGGGGGGGCGTGCCCAGGGGATCCAGCTGGACGGCGTAGTGGCCGTAGTTGCGGATCGCCTGCTGGAGCGAGGCGGCGGCGGCGGCCGTCCGGAGGAGGGCGACGTCGGGGACGCCGGCGGCGGCGGGGGCCGCGGGGGCGGCCGTGGCGCCCAGGAGCGCCTCGGCCATGCGGAAGTACTGGCGCCAGCTTTCGTCGACGCTGGCGGGATCGTGGCGATAGCGTTCGAACTGCTCGGCGAAGACGCCGTCGTTGAACACGCTGGTGATGGCGGCAGACATAGTCCCGTAATTTAACCCGCGGGACGGAACCCCGGAGCCGGGGACCGGGGTTGAGGGGGCATGCCGGCACGCGAATCGAAGGGGCCCCGGGCCCGGGGGGTGGAGGGGCACCCGGACAAGGTGTGCGCCCGGTGCGGCCGGCCGTTCAGCTGGCGGAAGAAGTGGGCGCGCGACTGGGACCAAGTGAAGTACTGCTCGGACCGGTGCCGGATGGGGAAGGGGGCGGGGGGATGATCAGGGGCTGAATCCCGCCTGGCGGTGCGCCTCGACGGCGTAGGCGTCGATCTGCGCCAGGGTCACCGCCTGCATGTCGGCCCCGGCCAGGCGCGCGCGCTCCCAGGCGGCGATGTGTGTCAGCGCCTCGGGGAGCGACCACCGCGGCGCCCACCCCAGCCGATCGCGGGCCCGCGCGCTGTCGAGGAGCAGCACGGGCGTCTCCCGCGGGGCCTCTGTCATGGGCTCCGCGCGCCACTCAGCCCCGCGCCCCCAGGCCTCGGCCAGCAGGTCGGCCACCTGCGCCACCGGGCGCATGTCGGCCGCATCGGGGCCGAAGTTCCAGGCGGTCCCCCACGTCGTCCCCTCCCCAGCCAGCCGCTCGGCCAGCGCCAGATAGCCTGCCAGCGGCTCCAGAACATGCTGCCAGGGGCGCACCGCCCCCGGGTGGCGTACGGCGGCCGGAGTGCCGGCGGCAAAGGCGCCCAGCAGGTCGGGGACCAGCCGGTGCGCTGACCAGTCGCCCCCGCCGATGACGTTCCCGGCGCGCACCGAGGCAACCGCCACCCCGTGCGTCGCATGCCGCTCGGCAGGGAAATAGCTGGCGCGCCACGCCTCGGTGACCAGCTCCGCGCACGCCTTGCTACTGCTATACGGATCGTACCCCCCCAGCCGGTCCTCCTCGCGGTGGCCGGCGGGGGCGTCGGACGGGGCGTAGCACTTGTCGGTGGTGACCACCACCACGGCGCGCACGCCGCCCGCCGCCCGCACCGCCTCCAGGAGGTTTGCGGTGCCCATCACGTTGGTGGCGTAGGTGCCCAGCGGATCGGCATAGCTCTCCAGCACGAGCGGCTGCGCGGCCAGATGGAACACCACCTCGGGGCGCGCGCGCCGCAGGGCGGCCGCCAGCGTCCCGGCCTCGCGGATGTCGCCGGTGACCGCGTCAAGCACGGTGTCCACCCGCGCGAGGTCGTACAGGGCGGGGGTGGTGGCCGGGGGGAGGGCGAAGCCCGTCACCTGCGCGCCCAGGCGGTGAAGCCAAAGCGCGAGCCAGCCGCCCTTGAAGCCGGTGTGCCCGGTGAGGAAGACGCGGCGCCCCGCCCAGAAGGCGGGGGTCACCCCCACCGCTTCCACGGGGCTCGCCCCTGCTGCCACAGCTCCTCCAGCTGCTGCCGGTCGCGCAGCGTGTCCATGGGTTGCCAGAAACCGTTGTGGGCGTACGCCGACAGCTCCCCCTCGGCGGCCAGTCGCTCCAGCGGCTCGCGCTCCCACGGGGTCTCGTCGCCGCCAATGTAGTCGATCACCGACGGCTCCAGCACGAAGAAGCCGCCGTTGATCCGCGAGCCCTCCTCGTGCGGCTTCTCGCGGAAGCGCCGCACGGCGCCGTCCTCGATGTCCACGATGCCGAAGCGCCCCGGCGGGAGCACCGCCGTGAGAGTGGCCCTGGCGCCGGCCGCCTGGTGGTGCGCGAGCAGCGCGGTGATGTCCACGTCACCCAAGCCGTCGCCGTAGGTGAAGCAGAAGGGGCGGTCGGCGGGGAGGTAGCGGGCCACGCGCCGCAGCCGGCCGCCGGTCTGGGTGCTGTCGCCGGTGTCCACCAGCGTCACCCGCCACGGCTCCACGTGACGTTCATGGACCTCCATGGTGTTCGCCGCCATGTCAAAGGTCACGTCGGAGCTGTGGAGGAAGTAGTTGGAGAAGTACTCCTTGATCATGTACCCCTTGTAGCCGCAGCAGATCACGAAGTCGTTGACGCCGTGGCTGGCGTACAGCTTCATGATGTGCCAGAGGATGGGGCGTCCGCCGATTTCCACCATCGGCTTGGGCCGGAGCTGCGTCTCCTCGGCGAGGCGGGTCCCGAGCCCGCCCGCCAGAATGACGGCCTTCATCCCGGTCGTCTCGACGGTGGGGGAGGTGGGGCGCATGGCGGTGGTGTAGATCATGGGGCCGTGGGGAGCAGGTTCCGTGCCACCCTTTAACTTGTTTTTTGCCAACGGGTTGTCTAGCTTTCGAGGAACGACGGCGGCAATTCCTTCCCATCGGGCAGGTGGAATCCGCCGGTCCGCCGACTCCCCCATCCGAGGACGCGCCATGACTGCGGCCGACCTGGCGCAGGCCATCCTGGACCAGCTCCCCGCCTATCACGCGGCGGCGTTCCCTGCGCGCCGGTTCGTGCCCGGGGAGACGCCGGTGCCGGTGTCCGGCAAGGTGCTGGACGCCGACGATCTGGCGATGCTGGTGCGCGCCTCACTGGACGCCTGGCTCACGGCGGGCCCCTTTGCCAAGGAGTTCGAGCGGCGCTTCGCGGAAGTCATGGGCACCCGCCATGCGCTGCTGGTGAACTCCGGCTCCTCGGCCAACCTGCTGGCGCTCTCCGCGCTCACCTCGCCGCAGCTGGGGGAGCGGCGCCTGCGCCCGGGGGACGAGGTGCTCACCGTGGCCGCGGGGTTCCCCACCACGGTGAACCCCATTCTGCAGAACGGTCTGGTGCCGGTGTTCGTGGACGTGCAGCTCCCGTCCATGGCCCCCGAGTACGAGGCGCTGGCGGCGGCGGTGGGACCGCGCACGCGCGCCATCATGATCGCCCACACGCTGGGCAACCCCTACGACGCCCGGCGCGTGGCGGCGCTGGCGGAGCAGCATGGCTTGTGGCTGGTGGAGGACTGCTGTGATGCGGTGGGTGCACGGGTGCACGGGCAGCCGGTGGGGACGTTCGGGGACGTGGCCACCGCCAGCTTCTATCCGGCGCACCACATCACCATGGGGGAGGGGGGTGCGGTGCTCACCCGCGCGCCGAAGCTGAAGACCCTCATCGAGTCGTTCCGCGACTGGGGGCGCGACTGCTGGTGCGAGCCGGGGTGCGACAACACCTGCGGCAAGCGGTTTGGCTGGCAGCTGGGGACGCTCCCCGAGGGGTATGACCACAAGTACATCTACTCGCACATCGGCTACAACCTGAAGGCCACTGATCTGCAGGCGGCCATCGGCGTGAGCCAGCTGCGGAAGCTGGACGGATTCATCGCGGCGCGACGGCGCAACTTCGCGCAGCTGCGCGAGCGGCTGGAGCCGGTGCGCGACCAGTTGCTGCTCCCCGAGGCGGACCCGTGGGCGGAGCCCAGCTGGTTCGGGTTCCCGTTCCTGGTGCGCCCCGGGGCGGGATTCACGCGCAACGAGCTCACGCGGTTTCTCGAGGGGCGCAAGATCGGCACGCGCCTGGTGTTCGGCGGCAACCTGCTGCGGCAGCCGGCGTACCGCGATATCCCGCACCGGGTGGTGGGCGGGCTGGGCAACACGGACACCATCATGGAGGCGGCGTGCTGGGTGGGGGTGTATCCCGGGCTCACGGCGGAGATGCTGGACTACGTGGCGGATTCCATCCTGGCCGTGTGCGCGGGGGCGCGCGCGTGACCGGCCGCGGCTGAGGGGGCCCGGCATGCGCGTGGCGATCCTAAACTGGAGCCAGGGGGCGAACGACCCCTTCAGTTACTTCAGCGCCCAGCTGCGGGACCGGCTGAACGAAATCGGGCACGACGCGCATGTGGTGCCGCTGGACGAGCGCTTCGGCCGTGCGCTCACCGACCTGCATGAGGCGGGACGCGTGCACCTGGCCTTTGCGTGGCAGGGGTTGGGGAGCGACGTCCGGCCCCGGAGCGGCGACAGGACGGTGTGGGAGCTGCTGAACATCCCGCTGGTGTGCCTGCACGGCGACCATCCATGCTACAACCCGAACAACCACAAGGCGTCGTCGGCTCACCTGTTCCACCTGTACACGTCGCAGGCCTTTGCGCGCGACGCCAACCGGCTGATCCGGCGGGAATGGCCGGCCATGATGGACAGCATCCCGAACTTCTTCGGCACGCCATCGCCGCCCCCATCCCGCGCCGGCGACTTCTTCGTGTTCCCGAAGAACCTGGTGGACGTGGACGCGCTCAAGCGCAGCTGGCGCGCGAACTACGACGCCGCGGCGTGCGCCTTCCTGTGCGACGGCGCGGCCGCCATCGAGGCCGCCTTCCGGCAGGGGAGCCCCCGGGACCACCTCGAGGTGATGCTGGACGTGCTCCCGTCCCCCATCCCCGAGGTGGTGCGTGCCGGGGAGGCCGACGCAGAGACGGCGCAGGTCGTCTTCGGCGTGGCCCGGGAACTCGACCGGGTGTACCGGAACGTGGCGGCCGCCTTCGTGCTGGAGGCGCTCCACGACGTCCCCATCCGCATCAACGGCAGTGGATGGGAGCGCCACGCCGCCCGCGCGAACCCCAACCACGTGTTCCAGCCCTTCGGCCGGCTGGCGGACGGCGCGACGCAGTTCCACTCCGCCTACGGGATCCTGGACGTGGCGCAGGTGGCCGACACCCTGCACGATCGCACCCTGCGCGCGATGCGGATCGGCACCGGGGTCCTGGCCGCCACGGCCTGGCGGGCGGGAGAACCGATCCACGACGGGTTCAGCGATCTGTTCTTCAGCGGGCGGGCCGGCGACCTGGCCGCCAAGGCCGCGGAGGTCATGCGCGACCCGGAGGCGCACCGCTCGCGCGTGGCCGCCTTCGGGCAGGTGTACGACGCCGTGTTCCCGCTGGTCGACTTCCTTGCGCGCCTCCGCGGGCATGCGGAGGCGCGCGGGTTCAGACTGCCGTAACGGGCCCGACGGGCGCACTGGGCAGCCGCAGCAGGGCAAGCAGCCGTCCGCCGTCAGGGTGGGAGAGCCACGGGACCGCGTCGCTGGCCTCCAGCGCTCCCGCGCCCCCCGCGCCCCCCGCGCCATACCCCCACGCGGCACCGGCGAAGGGCAGGCCGCACGCGCGGGCGGCCTGCCAGTCCTCCACGCGGTCGCCCACGTAGAGGCAGCGCCCCGGGCGCAGCCCCTGCTCCCGGACGAGATGGGCGAGCAGCGCCGCCTTGGCGCCGACGGGCGGGGACACGCCATCCAGCGAGACCACCCGCACGAACCGGCGGTCCCAGCCGAGGTGCGCCATGATGCGCTGTGTGGGAACCGCCCGCTTGTTCGTGGCCACCATCAGGGGGATGCCCGCCGCCACCAGCCCGTCCAGCATGGCCTCCACGCCGGGGAAGGGGCGCGCCTCCAGGCAGCCGGCGGCATCGTACTGCGCGCGGAAGTCGCCGGCGAGACGTGCCATGACGTCGGCGTCCTCCGTGCCCGCCAGCGCCGCCAGGACCTGCCGCAGCGGCGGGCCAATGAGCGCACTGGTGAGCGGCACCCGGGGGGGAAGCCCGGCGCCCGCCAGGGCGCCCTCAAGCGCCCGCAGGATTCCCGCCGCGGAGTCGATCAGCGTGCCGTCCAGGTCGAAGATCACCGTTTCTTCGCCGAGCCCGGTCGGGGCAGGCGCCCCAGGTGGGGCGGGGTCAGGGCGCATGGGTCTGGCAATGCGCGATGGTCCGCGCGATGCCCTCGGCAAACCCGACGGCGGGGGTCCACCCGCACTCGTTCGCCAGTCGCCCGATGTCGGCGACCAGGTAGCGCACGGCGTGCGGGGGGGCCGGGACCAGCCCGAGGTACGGGTCGGCCGGCAGGCCGAACGGGGCGAGGATGGCCGCGATGTGCTCCTTCAGCGGCCTCGCCGTGCCGCTCCCCACCGCGAAGATCCCGTGGGCGCCGCCGTGGTCGGCCACGGCGGCCAGCGCCGCCGCCGCGTCGTCGGCGTAGAGAAAATCCCAATGCTGGGTGCCGCTGGTGAACTGCGGCGTGCCCCCCCGGAGCAGGGTCCGGATGGTGGAGGTGACCAGCGTCCGCTCGCCGTCGTAGGGGCCGTACACACTGAGGATGCGTGCCCATGCAAAGCGCAGGCCGAGCTCCGCGGCGCGCACCCGCGTGCAGTGGAGGGCGGCCAGCTTGGCCGCGCCGAAGGGGGTGTCGGGCGCGCACGCGGTGTCCGGACCGATGGGCGTCGCCTGCGGCCCGCACTCGGCCTGCGACCCGGCGCCGATGAAGACCGCGCATCCCAGGCGGGCGGCCAGCTCGACGGCCTGCAGCGACGCGGTGGCGCTCCGCAGGTTGGACGCCCAGTCGTTGCGGCGCGTGCCCCCCTCCCAGGCGAGGTGGTAGAACACGTCGTAGCCGGGGGGCTCACCCAGTCGGGGGTACTGATCGAGCCCCGCCTCCGCCGTGCGGACGCCGCGGACCTCCCGCAACCGGGCGGTGCGGGAGGAGCCGGGGTGCGTGATGGCCAGCACCTCGTCGCCCCGCGCGACGTGGAGTCGCACCAGCGCCATGCCGACCGCGCCCGTGGCGCCGGTCACAGCCACCTTCACGGCCGCCCCTGCGCGCGCGCGTGCAGGAAGCACGCGATCTCATAGTCGATCGCGTCACAGATGTTGACGGACTTGGCGGGATCGAGCTCCAGCTTGTACGGGGTAGGCCCCCAGTTGTACCGCCAGGCGACCATGGCCCGGGCGGGCGCGAGGACCACCCCGTTAGTGAACTCGAACAGCCGCTTGACGCGCGGCCCGTGCCGCGTCGACGGCGCGAACCGGAAGGTGAGCGGTCCGTTGTCGTCGAGCAGGTTGCGCTTCACCTCCTTGACGGACACCAGGGAGTCGTACCCCTCGCCGAGGCAATGGAAGTACCGCGCGATGGCGGACGCGTAGTCGGCCTCGTCGACCAGGGGCGAGGTGGGCGACGCCCAGAGGATGTGCATTGCCTCCACCCCCCCCGCCACGTGCCGCACGAACGCGCCGAAGTCGGCGTCAAGGCGCGCGAACTCCTCGGGGCGGGGCCACGGCGTGGCCCCCTCGTCGCGCGCCAGCGCGAGGTAGTCGGGATCTTCCGAGGTCACCAGGACCTCCTCGACCCGGGCGACCCGCCGCAGCTGGCGGATCTTGTGCGCCAGCAGGGTGGTCCCGCCGAAGGGAAGCACGTTCTTCCCCGGCAGGTGGTGGTCGGCGCGCCGCGCGGGCACGATGGCAACCAGGGTCTTCATGGGGCGCGGTCCGTCAGGGGCTCGGGGTGAAACACTGGACGCAGGAGTGGCCGGCCTCGCGCATGACGCGTCGATAGACCACGGGGTCCTGGAAGAACACGCCGTCGACGTCGAAGTAGGCGGGCATCTCAGCCGGGGGGATGTACTCGGAGAGCAGGTTCCGGTTGGGCTGCATGTTGTAGCCGCAGGGGGTCGTGCACGGCGGGCTCGCGACGAACAGGTAGAGGTGGCGCACGCCGGTGAACTGGAGCAGGTGGCACACCAGCCGCAGCGTGGCCCCGGTGAAGATGGCCTCGTCCACGATGCCCACACTGCGCCCCCGCAGGAGCGACGCGCGCACGCCCAGCTTGCCCGCGATGAAGAGGCGCCGCCGGTCGGCGTCGGCCAGGTCGAAGCTGCGCTTGTCCGTGCGCTTGAAGATCGCCTCCACGTACGGCTTGCCCATGGCGTCGGCCAGCCCGCGCGCGTAGCACTTGCCCGTCTCCGGCACGGGCACGATCTGGTCCAGGCGGTCCCGGATCTCGTCGGGGACGCTCGCGGCCAGCTGCCGTCCCAGCGCCGTCCGCCAGTCCGCCACGGTCTGCCCGGCGACCCGCTCGGGCGGCGCCTGCCGATAGAGCACCTTGAGGGAGCAGCGGGCTTGGTGGTAGACCTCGGCGACCGGGGACGGGGGCGCGGGGGCGGCGGCGGGGGGCCTCGCATCACCATCGGCCACATCCCCATCGGCCGCATCCCCATCGGCCGCGCCGTCATCGGCCGCGTCTTCATGGGCCGCGTGATCATCAGCCGCCCGCACCCGGCAGTACGCGCGATAGGACGCCACGAACTGGCCCAGCGGGGTCGCATCACCGCTGTGCTCCCGCCGACCGGTGCCGGCCGCCCGCACCACGGTGAGCAGCTCCGCAATTAGCTGATCGGCGAACGCCAGCATGACCGGTCCCGCCGCCTCCGCCGCCGGCATCGCCGGGGGCGGGGCGTCCGCGGCGATCACGGACAGGGGATTCGGCTGGACGTCGGACGACAGGTGCGTCACGTAGCCGTCCACGGCAAAGACCAGGTCCTTCGCGGGGTCGAGGGCGGCCTCCAGCGCCTGCCGGCGCGCCGCGTACTCGTCCCCGGCCTCCGGTGCGCAGAGCGCGCCCCCACCCTCCGGCCCCCGGGACGCGTGCACCGGGGTGGCCACCGAGACGAGGACCACCCGGATCCCGGGACGGGCGGCGAGGGCCGCCACCTCGGCGCGCAGCACGGCGAACGACGCGTAGCCGCCGACAAAGCGGGCCACCTCGCTGGTGAGGAAGACGGTGGTGAGGCCTCCCTTGTCGAGCACCGCGCGCACCCCCGCGAAGTAGGCGGCCAGCGTGTCGGCGGTGTGCGCACGCTCGGCAGGCACCAGCCCGGGGCACGTGACCACGTGCCCGTCCCGCCGCAGCAGTTCATGCAGCCGGGCGGCGAGGAGCAGGTTCTCCCCGAGCAGGAGCGACTGCGCGCGCGCCGCCATCCTCAGGGGCGCGGCACGCGGGGGACGGCCGGCGGGAGCCGCATCGACCGGCGACGGGCTCAGGAGTCCGGGAACCGGTTCTGCCGCATCTCCTCGGCCCCGAGGAACGGGTACATGTCCTCCAGCGACGGGGTCTCGAAGGTGCCGTCCTCCAGCAACTTCGACTGCAGCTTGGGCACGAACTCCTCGTCGGGATCCGTGACCACCTCGCACAGGAGCGGACCCTCCGTCCCCAGCGCGCACGCCAACCCCTCCTCGAGTCCCGCGAGCGCGTCGATCCGCACGAAGGGCAGGCGGTAGGCCGCGGCGATCCGGCCGGCGTCGGGGAAGCTGATGCCGCTGGTGCGGTCGGCCCCGCACAGCCCGCGCTCGCGCCCCCGGAACAGGGCGTTCTGCGTCTGCTTGATCGAGTGGTAGCCGTCGTTGTTGATCCAGAACAGCTTGATGTCGAGGCCGTGGTGGACGATGGTCTGCAGCTCCTGCAGGTTCATCTGGATCGACCCGTCCCCCTCGACACAGACCACCCGCCGCCCCGGGCCGCGCGCCACGGCAGCGCCGATCGCGGCCGTCACGCCGTACCCCATGCTGGACGCCCCGGCGTTCGTGAACACCCGCTGCCCCTCCCGCACCTCCAGCGCCTGCAGGCCGACCACGCAGGCCGCCCCGTTGGCGAGGACCACCGTGTCGCGGCCGTCCAGGGCGCGGGAGAGCGCGCCGAAGAAGGCATAGGCGCTCAGGGGGCGCCCCTCGACGAGGTGCCGCTCCGGGATGACCACCGGATACCTGGCGGAGATGGCGCGGCACCACGCGTGCCATGAGGTGCCGGGGCCGTGCGCGGGGGCCACACCCGACCGCGCGACCGCGCCGAGGAAGTCCCCGACATCGGCGTGCAGCGGCACGTCGATCCGCACCGTGGGCTTCAGGAGCTCGTACTTGTCCACGTTGACCGCGACCACGCGGGCGTTGCGGGCGAAGTTCCGCCACGCATAGCTGACCTGGCGGATGGAAAACTGGCACCCAAGCGCCAGCACCAGGTCGGCCCCCTGCAGCACGAAGTTGCCGCCGCGGTCCCCGATGGTCCCGGGCCGCCCGGCAAAGTACGGATGGGCGTTCCAGACGAGGTCGTTGGAGTTCCACTCGGTCACCACCGGGATTCGCAGGCGGTCGAGCGCCTCGGCCAGCAGCGCCTCCGACGCGGACATCCGCACGCCGTACCCGAGGAGCGCGACCGGGCGGCGGGCGGCGTTGACCATGCGGAGCACCTCGTCGACCGTGTCCTGGTGGACCGTGCGGCGGTACAGCCGGTCGTCGTCGCCGTCCCCCAGGTCGAAGCGCACCTGCTCCTCCGGGTTGATGCGGGCCCCCTGGATGTCCAGCGGGATATCGAGCCACACAGGCCCCTGCCGCCCCGAGCGCGCGAGGTGCAACGCCTTCTCCAGGTGGTAGGTGACGTAGCGCGCATCGGTGATCATGGCCGCGTACTTGGTGAGCGGCCGCACGCTGTCGATGATGTTGAACTCCTGGAACCCCAGCTGGCGCAGCGGCAGGGGGGTGGACCACAGGGTGGTTTCCAGCTTCATCTGGCCCGAGATCACCACCATGGGCACCGAGTCCAGCCAGGCCCCCAGCACCCCCGTGATGGCGTTGGTGGTGCCCGGCCCCGACGTGACGCACACCACGGCCGGCGTGCCGGTGACCCGGGCGTACCCCTCCGCGGCCATCGCGCACGCCTGCTCGTGATGCGGGTACACGCACCGGAAGCGCGGGTCATGTCCGAAACTGTCGTTCAGGTGCATGGCCCCGCCGCCGGTCACCGCGAAACAGCACTCCAGGCCATGGCGCGCCAGGACGCTCACGATGTGGTCGGACACCTTTACGCCGGCACTCACGGGGCCGTGCGCCCCCCGGCGCGCCGGTGCTCCTCGTATAGAGCCTCCACCAGCGCCTCGTTGAACGTCGCGAGGTCGGCGGGCTCCGTAACCCGGTGCAGGATGGCGTCGATGTCCACCAGCGTGAGGTCGGGCTTCGCCATCAGGTGCTCGGCGTACGACCGGTGCATCTTGCGAACCGCGGTGATGGCGTAGGCCGGCAGGTACCCCCACGGGACGGCCCGGCGGATCGCCCCCACCGGGTGGTCGATCAGGGCGTAGACGGGCTCCAGCCGGTACGCCCCGCCGTGCCGCGCATTGAGGTAGTGCATCACCAGTTCGGTGCACAGGTTCCCGGGGATCCGGCCCATACCCAGCACCGAGGCGTCGATGATCGTGCGGCGCGTCCCGCCGACGCGGGCGAGGAAGAGGTGCGCCAGCGCCAGGCTGAGGGAAAGGTTCTCGTGCAGGTGAAGGCCGAGGGCGACCTCCGGCGCCAGCTCGCCATCGAAGACGGCCAGCTTGTCCTCCAGGTCATCCGGGAAGAGCGACCCGAACGTGTCCACGATGCACACCGCGTCTGGCGCCGCCCGGTTGACGGTGCGAAGCACCTCCCGGAGCGCGGGCGGGGCGTAGCTGTTGACGTTGACGGGATTGAAGACGACCCGGTACCCGAGCGACCGGGCAACCTCCGCCTGATGGAGCGCCAGCGGCAGGTCCTCCTCGTGGAAGGCGAAGCGCAGCGTCCCGATCCGCCCGTCGCAGGGCTCCAGCTGGCGGATGTCGTACCAGTCCGGGCGGATCATCAGGGTGCAGCCCTGGGCGGCGGGCACGCCCTCCAGGCAGGCCGCCGCCTCGGCGACCGTGTTATACAAGGTCTGCCCGGGCTCGTGGCGGCCGTCCTTGAGGAACCCCAGCTCGATCAGGTCGGCTCCGGCCGCGCTGAGCCCGGAGACGATGGCCCGGATACTGTCCGCCCCGAACCGGAACTGGTTCACGTAGCCGCCGTCGCGCAGCGTGCAGTCGAGCAGCCGCGGTCTTGGCCGGATGGGAGGATCCCCTGTCATTCGGAGGCGGTGGAAGGAGTCGGGTAGAGCGACGCCGAGCGCTCCGGACGGGATGGGGCCCGACCGGCGACGGCGGGGACGACACGCGTGGAAGTTATGCGGGGGACGCCATTCCGTCGCCTCCCCCCGCCCTCCCCGTTGTATCCCCCGGCCGCGCGGTCTCCACCGCCGCCCCCCCCTAGAACCCCACCTCCGCCGTCACATACACCGCCCGCGCCGGCAGCACGAAGTACCGCACCCGCCCCGAACCGGACACCGCCCCGCTCCCGAACTTCTGCGTGTTCCCCAGGTTCTGCCCGCGCACCACCAGCGCGCGCCGCCCCCCGCCCGGCGCCCACCGCACCGTGGCGTCCAGCGTGTAGTAGTCCGGCAGCACCCGGTCGGGGCTGCTGGTGTTGTCCAGGAAGGCGCGCGACTGGTAGCGCCCCTCCACCCCCGCCTCCCACTGCGGCGCCGGGCGCACCGTCACCCGGTGCGCACTGATGAACCGCGGCGTGAGCATGGGCGCCACGTTGGTCAAGAGCCGCGGCGTCCCCCGCGACGAGTCGGTGAACCGGCGGATGCGGTTGTCGCTCCACGCCGCGTGCCCCGCCACGGTCACCCGCGGCACCGGCGTCCAGCTCCCCTCCAGCTCCACCCCCTGCCGCACGCTCGCCCCCACGTTGCGGCGCGGGATGATCCCCGAGGCCGTGGGCGCGCCGATCCGCGCGATGTCGTTGCGGAAGTCCATGCGGTACGCCGTGAGCGCCAGCGACCCCGCCGCACGCGCCAGCGACACGCCCAGCTCCAGGTCCCCCACCCGCTCGGGGCGCACCCGCCGGAAGTCGCCGATGGCGTCCACGTTGCCGGCGTTCAGGTCGTCCTCCCCCGCGAACAGGTCGCTGCGCGCCGGCTCGCGCCCGGTGCTGCCGTAGCTGGCGAAGGCGCGCACCCCGGGGGCCAGCGCCACCGTCACCCCGGCCTTGGGATTGAGAAACGCCCAGTCCACCGCGCGCGCGGCGACCTGCGCGTTCTCGTCGGGCTGGTACCGGAAGCGCGCCCACCGCCCCTGCGCGTCCACGAACCACTCCGCGCGCCCGCGCACCACCGCCAGCTTGGCAAAGCCGCTGACGTCGGCCTTGTGCCCGCGGTTGTCGTACAGCTCCGTGGCCGGCTGCAGGTAGCCGCGGTGCGCGCGCCAGTACCGGTTGGCGTTCACCCCGCCCTGCAGCCGCACCCCCGCCCACTCGCGCGTGGCGGTGCTGGTCACGCCGTACCACTGGTGCTGCAGGTTGAAGCGGTAGCGGTCGGGGAGGTCGAACCAGTCGTAGTTCCCCAGCGCGCTGTTGCGGTACACGGTGGTGTTCACCGTGGCCCCCGACGCCAGCGCGCGGCTCCACCCCAGCGCCACCATCTGCTGCCCGAAGCGGTCGCGTTCATCCGGCGCCAGCGGGTTGAAGCGGCGGTTCTGCGCCAGCTGCGCCGCCGTGGCCCCCACGTAACTCAGCGTGTCGGCGAACAGCCCCGCCAGCACGGTGAGCTTCACCACGTCGCGGTCCCCCACCCACGCGCCGTTCACCAGCGCCGAGCGGCCGTGCAGCCCGCTGTGGTCGCGGAAGCCGTTGGTGCGCAGCGCACTCGCGCGCGCAAACGCCGAGAAGCCGCGCGCGCTGGTGCCGGTCTGCCCCTCCACCGCCAGCCGTGCGGCGCCAAAGCTCCCCCACTGCAGCGCCGCGCCGCCCCCCCGCGCCCGCCCCGCCGCCGGGCGCGACTCCAGATTGATGGAGCCCGCAAAGCCGGCCGTGCCGTTGCTGCTGGTCCCCACGCCGCGCTGCACCTGCACCGACTGCACCCCCCCCAGCAGGTCGGCGAAGTTGGCGAAGTAGAGCACCTGGTCCTCCATGTCGTTCAGCGGCACGCCGTCCAGCGTGATGTTGAGCCGCGTCTGGTCCACCCCGCGCAGCCGCACGTAGCCGTACCCCCACGGGGTGCCGGTCTCGGTGTGCGCCGTGAGCGACGGCGCGGCCTGCTGCAGCAGCAGCGCGGGCTCCTGCCCGAAGTGGCGCGCCGCCAGCGCGGCGCGGTCGATGGTCGTCTGCGCCACCGGGGGCGCATCGCCGCCGCGGATGGCGCGGACCACCATCCCCTCCAGCCGGCGCGTGGCGCTGTCGGTGGCCGCGCGGCGGACGCTGTCGGCGGCCGGGGGGCGGGCGGGCTGCCCCGGCGCGGTGCGCGGCGCGAATGGCAGGAGCAGCGCCGCGAGGAGCGGAAGGCGGGGCAGGCGGGCCGCACGGGCGGCCACGGACGCACGGACCGCCCGCAGGGCGGCAAGTCGCGGGAAACGCATGGGAGACTCCCTACGCCGGTGCAAACCGGATCAGGTTCGACGGGTGTTTTCTCAGCCGGCACTCCTTGGCGGTGCCG
>JBILED010000203.1:0-5040 GCA_044352305.1 Gemmatimonas sp. | reverse complement strand
AGCAGCTTCACCTGCGTGCTGGAGGGGATCTCGCCGATCTCGTCGAGGAACAGCGTCCCCGTGTCGGCCAGCTCGAAGCGCCCCAGCCGCCGCTCGGCCGCGCCGGTGAACGCCCCCTTCTCGTGCCCGAACAGCTCGCTCTCCAGCAGCGTCTCGGGGAGCGCCCCCACGTTCACCGCGATGAACGGCCGTGCGCGCCGCGGCCCCAGCCGATGGATGGCCCGCGCCACCAGCTCCTTGCCGGTGCCGCTCTCCCCCTCGATGAGCACCGTGCTCGACACCGGGGCGATCTGCTCCACCTTCACCAGCACCTCGCGGATCGCCTCCGACTCCCCCACCAGCCCGGTCAGCTCGGCCAGCCGCTGCCGCTCCAGCCGCCGACGGATGGCATCAGCCACCTCGTCGATCACCACCGGCTTGGCCCACGCGTCGGCATACCCCAGCTCCGCCAGCCGCTCGGCCAGCGCGGGGTCGGCCACGTCGGTGAACCCCACCACCGTCACGTTTTCCCACGCCAGCCACCGCACCAGCGCCACATGGTTGGGATCGAGCAGCGCGCCCGTGAGCACCAGGAGGGCCGGACGGCGACGGCGCAGCCCCCCGCGGACGTCGTCCATGGGGGAGTAGGTCTCCGTGGGGATCCCGCGCGCCTCCAGCGCGGCGTTGAGGCGCACGCCGGGCTCCACGTCGGAGAGGAGGATGGCCACCAGCCCCAGCCCCTCGTCCGCCGGCGCGCGCCGCACCGCCCCGCCCCGTGCGCTCACCCCTTCCCCGGGCGACGGTAGAAGGGGAGCGGCACCACCCGCGCCGGCACCTGCCGCCCGCGGATGTCCACGGCGAACGGCGTGCCGGGGACCGCCGCGGCCGCCGGCAGGAAGCAGGTGCCAATGGGGATCCCCAGCGTGGGACTCTGCGTCCCGCTGCGCACCTCGCCAAAGGGGACGCCCCCCACCAGCACGCCGGCCCCCTGACGCGGAATGGCGCGCTCGTCCAGCGTGAACCCCGCCAGCAACCGGTCGGTCCCCTCCTGATGCTGGCGCCGCAGCACCGCCTGCCCCAGGAACGGTTCCGCCTTCCCCAGCTTCACGAGCCACCCCAGCCCCGCCTCCAACGGGGTCACCTGGTCGTCCAGCTCGTGCCCGTACAGGCACATCCCGGCCTCCAGGCGCAGCGTGTCGCGGCACCCCAGCCCGCAGGGGGTCACCTGGCCCGTGGCCATGAGCGCGTCCCACAGCGCCCCCGCCACCGCGGCGTCGCAGTACAGCTCAAAGCCCAGCTCGCCGGTGTAGCCGGTGCGGGAGATGAGGCAGGGAATCCCCGCCACCTCGCCACGGGTGAAGTGGTAGTACTTGATCCCGCCCAGCGGCACGCTGGCCAGCGCCTGCACCACCGCCGGGGCCTGCGGCCCCTGCACCGCCAGCAGCGCGGTGCGGTCGCTCACGTCCTCCAACGCGCAGTCGAAGCCGGCCAGGTGCGCGCGCAGGTGCGCCAGGTCCTTGTCGCGGTTGCTGGCGTTGACCACCAGCAGCAGGTGGTCGGCGTGGCGGTACACCAGGAGGTCGTCCACCACGGTGGCGTCGTCGCGGAGCAGCGTGCTGTACTGCACCTGCCCCACGGCCAGCGCGGCCACGTCGTTGCTGGTGACGTGGTTCACGAAGCGGATGGCGTCGGGGCCGGTCACCAGCACCTCCCCCATGTGGGACACGTCGAACAGCCCGCACGCCTCGCGCACGGCCTTGTGCTCGGCGGTGATCCCGGCGGGGTACTGCACGGGCATCTGGTAGCCGGCGAAGGGGACCAGCCGGGCCCCCAGCGCCACATGGCGGTCGTGCAGGGGGGTCTGGCGCAGGGCGCCGGATTCGGGGGCAGTCATGACGGATGCGGGGCAAGGGAAACGGCGGCGCGCGCGGGACACGAGGGCGCGTCAGCCGCACCGGGAAAGATGCCCGGGACGCCCGAGCGGTGCCACCCGGGGCCCCGCCATGGACTCGGGGCGCCACGGCGCCGTCGGGGAACCCCCGATTGGCAAAATATGTCGACGTGCTGATATTTGAATATATGCCCCGGCGCCGACCCGGCGACGGGCCGTCCACCGTCCGTTCCGCTCCCGTGGGAGGGTGCCATGCTCGTGCGCCAGCTGCTGGACCCCGCGCTTGCCCAATATGCCTACCTGGTCGGCTGCCCCCGCTCGGGGGAGGCGATCGTCTTCGATCCCGAACGCGACATCGACCGCTACCTGGACCTCGCGGCGCAGCATGGGCTCCGCATCGTCGCCGCCGCCGACACGCACATCCACGCCGATTACCTCTCGGGGCTGCGCGAGTTCGCCGAGCGCGGCGTGACCGTGTATGCCAGCGCCGAAGGGGGGGAGGACTGGCAGGTCGAGTGGCTGCGCGGTTCCGCGTATCCGCACCGCCTGGTGCGCGACGGGGACCGCTTCACGGTGGGGAACATCGCCTTCGAGGTGCTGCACACCCCCGGGCACACGCCGGAGCACGTGGCGTACACGGTCATCGACCATGGCAGCGGCGCCACCGAGCCGATCGCGGTGATCACCGGCGACTTCGTCTTCGTGGGCGACCTGGGGCGCCCGGACCTGCTGGAGCAGGCCGCCGGCGTGGCGGGCACGCAGGAGCCTGGGGCGCGCCAGCTGTATCAGTCGCTGCAGCGGTTCCGCGCGCTGGCGCCGCACGTGCAGGTGTGGCCCGCGCACGGGGCCGGGAGCGCCTGTGGCAAGTCGCTGGGGGACATCCCCACCTCCACCGTGGGGTACGAGCTGCGTCACAACCCGGCGGTGCTGGCCGCGGTCTCCGAGGCGGGCTTTGTCGACTACATCCTGAGCGGCCAGCCCGAGCCGCCGCTGTACTTCGCGCGCATGAAGCGCGACAACAAGGTGGGGCCGCGCGTGCTGGGAGGCGTGCCCGCCGTGCCCCCCATGGACGCGGCGGCGCTGGGGGCGCTGGCGGGGCGCACCGACGTGGCCATCGTGGACACCCGCGCCCGCGCGGACTTCCTGCCGGCGCACGTGGCCGGGTCGCTGCTGTGCGAGCTGGATTTCCAGTTCGCGTCCATCGCCGGCTCGTATGTCGCCGAGGGGCAGCCGATCTACCTGGTGGTGGAGGAGGCGCGGCTGGACGAGGCGGTGCGCGCGCTCATCCGCATCGGCCTGGACGACCTGCGCGGCTATGTGACGCCGGCGGCGCTGGCGGCATGGATGGCCACCCCCGAGGCGGCGCCGGCGGTGGCGCGCATCGAGAGCATCTCCATGGCGCAGCTGGAGGCGCGGCGCCAGGCGGGCGGGGTGCGGGTGCTGGACGTGCGCGGCGCGGGGGAGCACGCGCTGGCGCACATCCCCGGCGCGCTGCACGTGGCACACACGCGGCTGCTGCCGGCGCTGGACACGCTGCCGCGCGACCTGCCGGTGCTGGTGCACTGCGGCAGCGGCGCCCGCTCTTCGCACGCGGCGGCGCTGCTGCAGCGGCACGGCCACGCCGTGGTGAACGTGGCCGACCGCTTCGCCGCGTGGCGCCCGGCGGAGCCGGGCGCGGACTGAGCGCCGGAGGTTACGCCGCCGGGAGCGCCGCCATCACCAGGGCGGCGTGCCCGGCGGGCTTCACCTTCTCGAACACCCGGGCGATGCGCCCCTCGGGGTCGACAACAAAGGTGGTGCGCTCCACCCCCATGTACTTGCGCCCGTACATGGACTTCTCCTTCCAGAGGCCGTAGGCCTGCAGCGCGACCTTCTCCTCGTCGGCCAGGAGGGTGAAGGGGAGCTGGTACTTGGCCTTGAACTTCCGGTGCGACGTGACCGAGTCGGGGCTGATCCCGAGGATCACCGCGCGGGTGGCGTCGAAGCGGGGGAACAGGTCGCGGAACTCGCACGCCTGGGTGGTGCACCCCGAGGTGTCGTCCTTGGGGTAGGCGTAGAGGACCACCCAGCGGCCGCGGAGCGACGAGAGGGTGAGGGGCTCCCCGGTGTCGGTGGGGAGGGTGAAGTCGGGGGCGAGGGTGCCTTCAGTGAGCATGGCGGGTCAGGGAGCGGAGGCGGGCCCCAGGGGTTCCCCCCCCATGAGCACCGCCATGATGGCCTTCTGGACGTGCAGGCGGTTCTCGGCCTCGTCCCACACCGCGCTCTGCGCCCCGTCGATCACCTCCGCCGTCACCTCCTCGCCGCGGTGCGCGGGGAGGCAGTGGAGGAAGATCGCCTGCGGGGCCGCGCGCGCCATGAGCGGGGCATCCACCTGGTACCGGGCAAACGCCAGCGCCCGGCGCGCCTGTTCCTCCTCCTGTCCCATCGACGCCCACACGTCGGTGGTGACCACGTCGGCGCCCTCGGCGGCCTCGCGCGGGTCGCGCAGCAGCCGCACCTCGGCGCCGCGGGCGCGGGCCGCGGCCAGGAAGCCGGCGTCGGGGTCGTACCCCTCGGGGCACGCCAGCCGCAGCGGGAAGTCGAAGTGAGCGGCCGCCTCGATCCAGGAGTTGGCCATGTTGTTGCCATCGCCAATCCACGCCACGGCCTTGCCGCGCACCTCCCCCAGGTGCTGCCGCATGGTGAGGAGGTCGGCCAGCACCTGGCAGGGGTGCGACAGGTCGGTGAGCCCGTTGATGACGGGGATGTCGGCGTGGGCGGCCAGCAGCTCCACGTCGGCGTGCGCGAAGGTGCGGATCATGATGCCGTGCACGTAGCGCGAGAGCACGCGCGCGGTGTCGGCAATGGGCTCGCCGCGCCCCAGCTGCACGTCGCGCGGGGAGAGGAAGTGCGCCGTCCCCCCCAGCTGCGTGACTCCCACCTCGAAGGACATGCGGGTGCGCGTGGACGCCTTCATGAACAGCATGGCCAGCGCCTTGCCGGCCAGCGGGCGCGCGGTGTAGGCGCCGGTGCGCATGCGCTCGGCGAGCGCCAGCAGCGCCCGTCCCTCACCCGGGGTGACGTCGGCGAAGTTCAGGAAGTCGCGGTGCGCGGCGCCCCGGGGGGCCCGGGCGCCCGGCGCGGGGGGCGCGCTGGATGAATGGTCATGCGGCATTCGTGAAAAGTTATGC
>JBILED010000202.1:0-5093 GCA_044352305.1 Gemmatimonas sp. | reverse complement strand
TCTTGGCGAGGATGGTGATCCCCCGCTCCTTTTCGAGCGGGTTGGAGTCCATCACCCGTTCCTCCACCACCTGGTTCTCGCGGAACGCGCCCGCCTGGCGGAGCATCTTGTCCACCAGCGTCGTCTTGCCGTGATCGACGTGCGCGATGATGGCGATGTTGCGGATCTTCTGCGGATTGGCCATAGCCTTGAAAGCTAGCGGGGGCTGGTCCCCCGCTTCAATGCCCCCAAGGCGCCCGGCGCGATCCGGGGGGGCACCGGGGCGATCCGTTACGCCTGCCGCCCCACCTGCCGCCCCGCCTGCCGCCCCGCCAACGCCACGGCCAGCGTCATCGCCTGCACCAGGCTCTCCGCCGAGGCCACCCCGCGTCCCGCAATGTCCAGCGCGGTGCCGTGGTCGGGGCTGGTGCGCACGAAGGGGAGCCCCAGCGTCACGTTCACCCCGCGGCCGAACGCCGCCACCTTGATGGCGGTCATCCCCACGTCGTGGTACGGGGCGATGACCGCGTCGAACTCCCCCCGCAATGCCCGCACGAACACCGTGTCCGCGGGGAACGGTCCCGCCACCCCCTCGGCGCGCGCGACGGGGGCCAGCAGGGTGTCGTCCTCGTCGCCGAAGCGCCCCTGGTCACCCGCATGGGGGTTGAGGGCGCACAGCGCCAGCCGCGGCGCGGCAATCCCGAACAGCGTCTGGAGCCCCGACCGGGTGGTGCGGATGGCCTGCCGCAGGGCGTCGGCGGTGAGCAGCCGCGGCACGTCGCGCAACGGCACGTGGGTGGTGGCCAGCACCACCCGGAGCGCATCGGCCGCCAGCATCATGGTGGTGGGCACCCCCGCCAGACGCCCCAGCAGCTCGGTGTGCCCGGGGTCGGGGTAGCCACCGGCCAGCAGCGCCGCCTTGTCCAGCGGGGCGGTGACGAGGCCGTCCACGGCGCCGGCGAGGGCCAGCCGCGCGGCCACCTCCACCGCTCGGCCGGCCAGCCGTCCCGCCGTCGCCACCGGGTCCTCTCCCCCCGGGGGGGGCCACGCCCCAACCGCGTCCTCCACCGGCACCCCGCACCCGCTGGGGCCCACCACGCGCCACGTGGCCTCCAGCGCCCGCACTCGCGGGTCGGCGAGTGCCTTGGCCACGATCTCCGGGCCGATCCCCCGCGGGTCGCCCAGGGTGACGGCCAGCCGCACCGCCACCGGGGCGCTCAGCGCTCCGGCTCCACCAGCGCCAGGGGATCGTACTTCACAGCCACGTACGTCTGCTTGCGCAGCGTGTCCACCAGGCGGCGCATGCTCCGCTCCTGCGACAGCTGGTCGCGGATGCGCTCACGCATCTCGGGGAGGGTGTACTCTCCCGCCTCATCCAGGAAGGTGACCTGGGCCACCACGAACTTGGAGGTCCCCCCCTGCACGTCGGGAATGGTGAAGGGGCCGACAATGGCGTTGAGCCCGACGCCCTCCAAGGCGTTCCGGTAGGCCTCAGGGAGCTCGTTGCGCGGATACTCGGGGATGTTGCGATCCTCGCCCCCCCCCTCGTCGTGATACTTGACGCTGAGGGAGTCGTAGCTGCCGCCAGCGCGCCAGATGGCCGCGATGCTGTCGGCCAGCAGGCGCGCGCGGCGCTCGTCGGCGGAGTCGACCTGCGGGCGGATCAGGATGTGCCGGGCCTTCACCTCGGCAGGCTGCACGCGGTCCACCCGGATGATGTGATAGCCGAAGGTGGTCTCCACCACGGGGCTGATCGCCCCGGGGTTGAGCGCGAACATCATGCGGTCGAACTCGGGGACCATGCGGCCGCGGCGGTTCCACCCCAGGTCGCCCCCCAGCTCGCGGCTGCCGGGGTCCATGGACTCGCGCTTGGCCATGGTCTCGAAGTCCTCGGGGTGCTTGTCCAGCTCGAGGCGCAGCGAGTCGGCACGGGCGCGGGCGCGGGCCTTGGAGGCCTCGGCGGGGGTGGTGGGGACCACGATCTGCCGCAGCCCCACGCGCGCCTCCTTGCGGGGGAGCTTGGCGCGGTTGCCCTCGAACGCCTCGGTCACCTCGCGCTCGCTCACGTTGACCGCGGTCATCTTGCCGTCGCGGCGCAGCTTCTGCACCACGTCGCGCTGCAGCTGCTGGCGGCGCAACTGGTCGCCCTGGAGCTTGCGCCACTCGTCGAGCGCGCCGAAACCGGCCTCCTTGAGCGCCTGCCGGAACTCGGCCTCGCTCTTGAAGTTGTCCCGGGCGCGCTTCTCGGTCTCGTCCACCTGGCGCTGCAGGTCCACCTCGGACACCTCGACCTTTTCGTCCTTGGCCTTCTGCACCAGCAGCTCGGCCTCGATGAGCTGGTCGAGGATGTCCTTCTCCAGCTTGGCCAGGTCGCGGGCGCTGGTGACCGGCGCGCCCGAGGCCCGGGCCTGGTTGGCGCCGGCCATCACCTCGGAGACGAGGATGATCTGCGGGCCCACCACCGCGGCCACGCCGTCCATGGGCAGCGCCTTCCCCTGCGCGCTGTCGACCCCGGGGGCCGGCGCCGCCGCCGGCGGGGGCTGGCGGGGGGGCGCCGCCTGGGTCCCGGACGCCCGCACCGGCGCCGCGCTGAGCGCGACGCCGGCGAGGACGAGCGGGAGGAGCCCCGTCCGCGTCACTGCTTCGCGGGCGGGACCGTGTCGACGCCGGGCGCCGGCGCGGCCGCCGGCGGGCCCTGCTGCGCCCGGGCCGAGTCGGCGCCGGCCCGCACCGCCTTGGCCGCCTCCACCGCCTTGTCCAGCGCGGCCTCGTTCACCGAGAACGCGTACTTCTGCTGCAGCGCGCGGGCCACCGGGTAGGGGATGTCGACGAAGGCCGCCTCGTTCTTCACCAGCTTGTCAAAGTAAGCCTCGATGCGGGCGCCCACCCACTTGGCCTTGTCGCCCCCCGACGCCTTCGCGCTGTCCGCCAGCTTGGCGGGATCGATCCCCAGCCCCGCCCACGCCTGCGTGACCGCGCCCTTGAACGTCAGGAACATGTTGGCCAGCTCGGCGGTGTCGGCCGCGATCTTCGCGCTGTCGGCCTGCGCCAGCACGAGCTCGTTGCGCATCCCCTGCCGCACGAACCGCTCCACCAGCGAGTCGGCCGCCGAACCCACCTGCTGGCGGATCTGCATCTGCGGCGGGAACGACGCCACCCACTCGGCGAACTCCGCCTCGGTCAGCTTGCCCCCCTTGTACGTCCCCATCGCCGCCGACGACTTGCGGTAGCCCAGCGGGTTGCGGACGATCGCCTTGGCCTTGACCGCCACCCCCGTCTCCACCTTCACCGCATTGGACGACTCGAGCGTGGCCAGGTACGTGCTCTCCGCCACCGCCACGTTGCGCGCCTTGATCTGCGGGGCGAACTGGTCCTTGACCTCGTCGAAACGCGGACGGTAGATGACGTGGTAGCCGAAGCTCGTCTCCACCAGCGGCGAGACCTGCCCGGGCTGGATGGCCAGCACGCCCGCGCTGAACTCCGGCACCATCTGCTCGCGCGCGAACACGCCCAGCGACCCGCCCCGCTCCTTGGCGCCCGGCTCGTCGCTCTTCGCCGCCAGCGTCGCGAAGTTGGCGGGGGTGGCCTGCGCCCGGATCCCCTCGGCCTTGGCGCGCGCCGCCGCCTTCTGCTCAGGGGTGGCGGTGGGCTCCACCTTCACCAGGATGTGGCTGGCGGCGAGCAGCTCGCCCTTGTTGTAGCGCGTCGAGTCGGGGGCGAGGGCGATGGTGTCCCACCCGGCCGACACCTTCTCATAGAACCGGCGGATCTTGAGGTTGTCGATGGTGGACTTCATCGCCGCCTGCATCTCCGCCTTGTCGGCGAGCGAGTCGCCCTTGGCGGCGGCCGCGCCGGTGAGCTGGAAGTTCACCCAGAGCTCGGCGATGGAGCGGGCGACGTCCTTTTCCAGCGGGGCCTGGGACTTGCCCAGGATGTCGGCCAGGCGCGCGGTGGACAGCTGCTGCCCGCCCGCCGTGGCGGCCACGTCCGGGTTGGACGCGCCGCAGGCGACCGCGAAGGCGATGGCGGCAAGCAGGGGCACTCGGGAGGATCTCATCGGGGAAAGGCTCCGGGAGCGGAGAAGAAGGGGGAACAGACGAATGGGGCGGGGCTCTGCCAGGACCGGGCCGGGCGACGCGCGGTTCAGCCTATCAGGGCGCGCAGGGCGCGCACCAGCCCCTCGAGCATTTCCGCGCCGCCCAGCCGGGTGAGCTTGAGCGCCAGGGGCTGCGCCCGGCGCACGTCAACGTGGAATTGCACGCCGTGGAACGCCGCGGACAGCCCCTTGAGGCGCGGAACCGCATCCGCCCGGAAACTAATGCGGGCCTCCGACGCGCGCACCAGCACCCCTTCCACCCCCAGCAGCGCCCCCAGCACCCGCAGCATGGCCGAGGCGAACAGCGCCTGCGCCGGCGCCGGCAGCGGGCCGAAGCGGTCGCGCACCTCCCCCTGCAGCGCGGCGATCTCCCCCGGGTCCCGCAGCGCCGTGAGCCGGCGGTAGACGTCCAGCTTGGCGTCCGCCGACCCGATGTACTCGTCGGGGAGGAAGGCCGGGGTGTCCAGCGACACGTCGGCCGGTAGCCAGGGCTTCTGCCCCCCCCCGTCCGCCAGCTGCCGCACCGTCTCGTCCAGCAGCCGGAGATACAGGTCGAACCCCACGGCGTGCACGAACCCCGACTGCTCGGGCCCCAGCAGGTTCCCGGCGCCCCGCAGCTCGAGGTCCTTGAGCGCCACCCGATACCCCGCCCCCAGCTCGGTGTGGTGCTCCAGCACCTTGAGCCGGCGCTCCGCGTCCTCGTCCACCCGGTCGGGGACCAGCAGGTAGCAGTAGGCCCGGCGGTGCGACCGCCCCACCCGCCCCCGCAGCTGGTACAGCTGCGCCAGCCCCAGGTGGTCGGCCCGGTTCACGAACATCGTGTTGGCGTTGGGGACGTCCAGCCCGCTCTCCACGATCAGCGTGGACACCAGCACGTCCACCTCGCCGGTGACGAACTGCTGCATCACCCGCTCCAGCTCGCGCTCCTTCATCTGCCCGTGCCCCACCGCCACCCGCGCCCGCGGCACGATCCGCCGCAGGTGGTCGCCGATCGCCTCGATCGTCTCGATGCGGTTGT
>JBILED010000050.1:0-16217 GCA_044352305.1 Gemmatimonas sp. | reverse complement strand
GGCGGGGCGCGGCACCCTGCTGGTGGACGGCGGGATCCGGCGCGGCAGCGACGTGCTGGTGGCGCTGGCGCTGGGAGCGCAGGGGGTGCTGCTGGGGCGCCCCGTCCTGTGGGGCCTGGCGGCGGGGGGGGAGGCCGGGGTGGCGCGCGTGCTGCAGCTGTTCCGGGAGGAAGTCGACCTGGCCTTTGCGCTAGCCGGTGTCACCGACGTGGCCGAGGCCACGCGCGACCTGCTGGAGTGACGGCGGAGGAAACCCGGGGGGGGCGCGGTCAGGGCGCCACGCGCGCGACCAGCGCCCGCCGTGCCTCCTCGGGGAGAAAGCTGGCCTCGGCCGCGGCCACCGTCAGCGACCGGAGCCGTGCCAGCGGCACGCCACCGCGTGCGAGGAAGCGGAACTCGTCGGTGAGCGTGGTGGCGAACATGGGCGGATCGTCGGAGTGCACCGTGACGTTGAGCCCGGCATCCAGCATGGCAAACACCGGGTGCGGCGCGCCCGCGGCCACCACGCCCGTGCGGTAGTTGCTCACGGGGCACACCTCGAGGGGGAGCTGCCGGTCGCGCAGCAGCGCCACCACGGTGGGGTCCTCCAGGCAGCGGATGCCGTGCCCGATGCGCTCGGCGTGCAGCAGTTCGACGGCGTCGCGCACGCTGTCGGCGCCCGCCCCCTCGCCGGCGTGCGCCACCACGCGCAGGCCGTTGCGGCGCGCCTCGGCGAACACCTCGGTGAACAGCGCCGGCGGGAAGCCGGCTTCCAGCCCGCCCAGCCCCAGGCCGATGAACACCCCGGCCTTCTGCCCGGCGAGGGTGAAGTCCAGCACCGCGCGCTGCGTGTCCGGCACCTGCCGGGCGATGTCCGGAATGAGCCGTACCTCGACCCCCGATCGGGCGCGCCCCTCTGCCAGCCCCTCGGCGATCGCGTCGATCACCGCCGCCTGGTCAAAACCGGTCACATACAGCGACGCGCTGAGGAAGGCCTCGGTGTACAGGATGTGCTGGGCCGCCTGGTCGGCGTGGAACGCCACCAGCAGGTCGGTGAAGTCGCGGGGGGTGCGGATGGCGCGGCTGGCGGCGATGTAGACCTGGATGAAGTGGGCGAAGTCGCGGTAGCGGTAGAATCCGCGCCACTCGTCCAGCGTGGCGGCGGGGAGCGTCACCCCGTTGCGCTGCGCCATCGCCCAGACGGTGTCGGGGTGCTGCGCCCCCTCCACGTGGACGTGGAGCTCCACCTTGGGCATGGCGACCAGCGCCGCGTCCACGTCCGGGGGGAGCGCCGCCGCGGCCAGCGCCGGCTCACTCGTCATCGGTGAACAGCTCCACCGACGGGGCGCCGGTCTCGTCATAGGTGACCTCCACGCGCCAGGGGCGGCAGCACACCTCGCAGTCCTCCACGTACTCCTGCAGGTCGCCGCCCGCGGGGTCGAGGAGGAGCTCCACGGCCTCGCCGCAGTAGGGGCAGTGCACCCAGGTGGCGCCGGGATCGGCGTCGAGGTCGTTCTCGGGGTCGTCCTCGGGGTCGTCCTCGGGGTCGTCCTCGAGGTCGTCCTCGAGGTCGTCCTCGAGGTCGTCCCCCGGATCGTCCTCCTGCCGCATCTCGTCCGAGCGGTCGTCCGGCTCGGTGTCGTCCCACGGGTCGCGATCGTCCATACGGTGGAACATATCCGTCCCGGGAGCCGGGGCCAGCGGACGCGCCAGGTACGCCACGGACTGGCGTCCGACCATCACGTTGCCGGCCCAATCATCACGCCGCCGGCCCTTTTTGGGCGTTACACCCTCGGCATTCCATCGTCCAAAGGGTATGCCTCCGTCGGCCTCTCCTCTCGATTCCGATTTCCCGCCCGATCGCCCATCCGAGCGGCGCGTGCCGCATCGCGACGGTACGGCCCCCCTGCGGGTGCTGGCGATCGCCGCCCATCCTTCCATTGTGACCGGGCTGCGCGAGGCCGTCGGTCCGCAGGTGGTGCTGACGGTGGTGTCGGAGGCGCGCCCCGGGCTGGCGTGCGCGCGCATCGAACTCCCGGACCTGATTCTGGTGGAGCCCGGGCTCCCCGCCCCCGGTCGCCCCCTGCTGCAGCAGCTGCGTGACGAGCCGGCGTTGGCGGCGGTGCCGGTGGTGGCCGTGCTTCCCGAGGGGGAGCGGCAGCTGGCGGTGCAGGCGGTGGCGCTGGGGGCGGCCGAGGTGGTGTGCGCGCCGGCGGAGCCGGGCGCGCTGCGGCTGCGGATGGACATGGCGCGGGTACGGCACAACGCGCTGGAATCGCTGGCCCGCGCGGCGCTGGTGGACCCGCTCACGGGGCTGGGCAACCGGTCGTTCCTGAACGCGCGGCTGGACGAGTCCGTGGCGCGGCTGGACCGTGACCCGGCGTATGGGTTTGCCCTGGTGTTCATCGACTTCGACCGGTTCAAGGCGGTCAACGACACGCTAGGGCACGAGGTGGGGGACCTGATGCTGGTGGAGGTCGCCGACCGGCTGCGGCAGATGCTGCGCGGCCCCGACGCGGCCGCCCCCGACGGGCGGGGCGACACCATCTCCCGGCTGGGCGGGGACGAGTTCGTGGTGATGCTCGACGGCGTGGTGGACGCCGCGCGCGCGGTGGCCACGGCCGAGCGCCTCCTCAAGGGGCTCTCCGAGCCGTACCGGGTGGCGGAGCACACGCTGCACATGAGCGCCAGCCTGGGGGTGGTGCACAGCCGGGTGGGGTACGCGCAGGCCGACGCGATGCTGCGGGACGCGGACATTGCCATGTATGAGGCCAAGGCGCGCGGGAAGGCGTGCGTGGTGTTGTTCGAGCCGCACATGGGTGAGGCGCTGACGCTGCGGGTGTCCACCGAGGCCGCGCTGCGGGAGTCGGTGGGGACGGGGCAGCTGTTCCTGGTGTACCAGCCCATCGTATCGCTGCATGACAACCGCCTGGAGGGGGTGGAGGCGTTCGCGCGGTGGCAGCACCCCGAGCGGGGGCTGCTGGCGCCGGCGGACTTCATCCGGGTGGCCGAGGAGGCGCGGCTGATGCTGGGGCTGGGGGAGGAGCTGCTGCGGCGCGGGTGCGCCGATTTCATGGCGTGGCAGCAGGACGACCCGCACCGGGCGCCGCAGTACCTGAGCATCAACCTGTCGCGGGTGCAGATCGCCGACCCGATGCTGGTGTCGCGGATGCTGCGCATTGTCCGGGAGAGCGGGATGCGCCCCGACCAGCTGCAGCTGGAGGTGACGGAGTCGCACCTGCTGGCCAACACGCACGGCGTGGCCGACCGGCTGGTGACGCTCCGGGAGGCGGGGGTGCGCCTGGCGCTGGACAACTTCGGCTCGATCGGGTCGTCGTTGGCGTCGCTGCAGGCCTATCCGCTGTCGACGTTCAAGATCGACCGGGTGCTGGTGGCCGGGGCCGGGGACCGGATGGCGTATGCGGCGATGCTGCACGCCGTGCTGACCATGGCGGACAACCTGGGGCTGCACGCGGTGGCCGAGGGGATCGAGACGGACGAACAGCTGACGCTGCTGCAGTCGCTGGGGTGCCCGTCGGGGCAGGGGTACCTGATGGCGCGCCCGATGCCGGGGCTGGCGCTGCAGGCGTGGTGGCAGGGGCGACCCGGGCGCGGGATGCTCTGCGCATGACCAACCGGGTCACCACCATTGTCCAGCGCGTGCAGGCGCTGGCGACGCTGCCGACGGTGGCCGCCAAGATCATGAAGGTGGCGGACGACCCGAACGCCAGTATCGCGCGGCTGCACGGGGTGCTGAACGAGGACCCGGTGCTGGCGGCCCGGGTGCTCAAGGTGGTGAACTCGGCGTTCTACCGACGGTCGCAGGCGATTGCCTCGACGCTGACGGCGATCCACGTGCTGGGGGTGTCGTCGGTGCGGAGCATTGCGGTGGCGGCCAGCCTGACGCGGCTGTTCCGGGGGCCGCAGGCGGGGCGGCTCAAGGAGATCGACGGATTGTGGGACCACGCCGTCGCGGTGGGGGTGGCGGCGCGGGCGCTGGCGGCGCGGACGCAGGTGACCACGCCCGACGAGGCCCAGCTGGCGGGGGTGCTGCATGACCTCGGGATCGTGGTGGCGTTGCAGGGGGATTTTCCGCACTTCCGGAAGGTGATCGAGCAGGCGGTGGCGGAGCCGGCGCGGGCCTTCCGGGACGTGGAGCGGGAGGTGATGACGGTGGACCACCAGCAGCTGGGGGCGGCGCTGTGCGAGGCGTGGAACTTCCCGCCGCAGCTGGTGAACGTGTGCCTGCACCATCACGACCCCCTGACGCTGCCGGAGGAGGAGCGCGCGCTGCCGGCGCTGGTGCATGTGGCGGACGTGCTGGCGGCGCAGGCGGGGATCGGGCTGTCGCGCACGGTGGAGCATGCGGAGCCGGACCCCGAGGCGCTGGCGCTGCTGCGGCTGTCGGAGGGGACGCTGGCGTCGGTGCGCGACGGGTTGGCCGCCGAGGTGCGGGAGACGATGGCGCTGATGGCGGCGTAACCCCGACCGGCGGCGCCGTTACGTAGGGGTGGCGCGAGCGGGGCGCAGGCGATCGACGGCGCATCCCAGGCTCCACAGCAGGGCCGCCACCGCGAGAGACCACAGGAACGGGGTGCGCGCGTCGCGCCCCACGGCGACCAGGTACCCCGTCATGCCGCCCAGCAGGGTGACGGCGGCGGTGCCCGCGGACCCGTGCCGCGTGAACAGGGCCCCAAGCACCGTCACCACCACCCCTGCGCTGCCAAACGCCGACGCGGTCTCCACCAGGTGAAACACCCCGTCGGCGCGGATGGCCAGCAGGTAGGCGATGCCGCCAAAGGCCAGCACGCCGCCCCGGGCCACCCACACCTTGTGCCGCTCCTGGGTGATGCCGGCCAGTGGCACCACGAGATTGTGCGACAGCAGCCCCGAGGCCACCAGCAACGTGGAGTCCACGGTGGAAAGAATGGCGGACACCAGCCCCCCGGTGAACACGGCGAACAGGAGCGGCGGGAGGAATTCCCGCGCCACCACCGGCAGCAGCTGCTCCGGGTCGCCCAAGGCGGGGACCAGCGGCGCCGCCAGCAGTGCGATGGCCACCGGAATGAGCCCCACCCCCAGATAGAGCACCCCCGCCAGCAGCGCCCCGCGCTGCGCCACCGCCGGCGATCGCGCGGCAATCAGGCGCCCCACGATCTCCGTGGCGGTCAGCGACCCCACCACCGGGATCGCCCACGTCTCCAGCGTCTCCAGCCAATGCCCCGCCGCCTGCGGCGCGAGGTCGACCGCCGGTGACACGGCCAGCTGGTGCAACGCGGCACCCACCCCCCCCACCTGGAGCACCACGGCGCCGGCCATCACCACCAGGCCGACCGTCAGGATGGCCCCCTGCAGGACATCGGTGACCGCGTCGGCAAGGAGCCCCCCGACGGCGGTGTACGCGATGGTGAACAGCGCCGCCACGGTGATGGCCGTGGTGACCGACACCCCGCCGGTGGCCGCGATCACCTGGCCAAAGGCGCGTACCTGCGCCGCGGCCCACAGCACCGAGCCGGGGATGAGCAGCACCGCCGCCAGTCGCTCCACCCCCACGCCAAAGCGCTGTCGGTACAGATCGGCCAGCGTGGTGAGGCCCCGGCTCCAGAGCGGGCGGGCCAGCAGCGCGCCGCCCAGCAGCAGGCACAGTGCGTAGCCGAAGGGTTCGGCCGATGCCAGCGTCACCCCGCCCGCGTACACCAGCCCCGAGGCCCCAATGACCGTTTCCGCCCCGAACCAGGTGGCAAACAGCGACCCGGTGGTGAGCACCGTGCCAAGGCGCCGCCCCCCCACCAGGTAATCGTCTTCGGTGGCAATGCGGCGCGACACCCACACCCCGATCCCCAGCTGCAGGATCAGGAACACCAGAAGGGCGGCAAGGGAGGCGGGCACGGGGGGAATCTGTCCACGGTCGGGGGGCTCGCGCATCCCTCGCGGCGCGGGAGTCGTTCGAACAGGTGCACCCCGACCTCTTTGCCGCGATGTACCAGTGCTGGTGCGCCCCGGCGTACGCCCGTGCCGCCACCATGCGCCGCCGCGGTCAGTCCGACGTGACCCGCACCCAGAGTACGGCAGCCACCAGTCGCGTCCGGTAGTCCACGGTCCGCCCGAGGGCGCCGGGATTCAAGGGGAGCGCCGCGTTGGCCACATGGGTCTGCGGCGCGTAGATGACCCCCACCCGTTCCAGCTCGGCCAGCGCCCCCGGGCTGAGGTCGGCCAGGTCGTTGCCGTCGTTCCAGCGCGGCGTGCCCAGCAGCCAGTTGGTGCGGCTGGCCACGAACCGCATCTCCGTCTCGGCGTCGGCCACGAACAGGATCGCGTAGCGCCCGGGGGCGCGCGGCGCCACCCACCGCCGCCCGGTGACCGCGTCCTCCAGCGGCTCGCGCACGACCGTCTCTCCATGCGGAGGGAGCGCCCGGCGCACGAACGCCTGCGTGGTGCGGTTGCCCCAGAGCGCGACGCCGCCAAAGAGGATGGCGGCGGTGCGCGAGTCGGTGAGCGTGCGGAACCGCACGGTGCCGGTGATGGGAGCGCCCGGGCGCACCCGCGCCTCGCGCCGCACCGAATCCACGGGCTGGCCGTTCACCACGCCGTCCACGATGGTGACGCGGGCGGCGTTGATGAGGGCCCCTTCGGCGCCGGCGAACAGCCGCCGGGTGCGCACCGGAGGCAGCCCGTCGGCGGACACTTCCAGGCGGAAGCTGCCCGACCCCGTCACCAGCAGGTCGGAGAACGACGCGTCCCCGCCGTGCGTCTCGGCGCGCAGGGTCCCGGCCAGGATGACGGCGCCCTGCGGCTCCACCAGGCGCACGGTGGCCTCGCGCGGGCTGTTGACGGTGAGCCGTCCGTCCTCGCTGCGAAAGCTCACGCGCAGCGGCACCGGGTTGCGCGCCTCGTCCCGCGAGGAGTCGAGGGGCTCCCGCTGGTCCCACAGGAAGCTGCGGGAGGTGGTGGGTTCGGTCAGCTCCATGCGCACGGCCCGCGGCTGCAGCCATCGCTGCCCGGCCACCGAGAGGAGGCTGACCACCGCCATGAGGAGCACCGGTGCCCACGCCGCCATGGCCAACGGGTAGCCCAGCCGCAGGCGCAACACCAGCGGGATGGACTCGGCCAACCGTTGCACCTCCGCCACCCGGGCCTGGTCGCCCAGGAAGACCGAGGCGGCGCCGAGCGGTTTGCGCCAGCTGTGCGGCCCTTGGGTGAGCTGCATCCACATGCGAAAGCAGCGGGCCGCCTCGGCGGCCTCCACGGGCGCCAGCAGCCGCCCCGCCAGCTGCCAGGTCCGTGCCGACGGCGAGGGTTCGGCCAACAGGGCGCGGGCCAGCTGCGCGGCGATCGTGCGCCGTCCCGCCACCGGGACCACGGCCAGCGCGGCGTCGGCCAAGCGATCGTGCGCCACCTCCCACCCCTGTCCGACAGGGAGGATCAACCCGCGTTGTTCCAGCGAGTCCAGCACGCCGCCGTCCCCCCCGCCGGCCACCGCGCGCAGGGCGGCGGCCGGCAGCGGCCGGCGCACCAGCGCCAGGGCGGTGAGCATGGCCAGCGCCTCGGGGGGGAGCTCGCGCAACAGCAGGTCCAGCACGCTCCCGCGCGAGAGCGCCGTTCGCACCGGCTCCAGCGCGCCTGGGTGCCACACCTCCCCATCAATGCGCAGCCACGCACGCTCGAGCGCGAGGTCCAACGCCGCCACCACCAGCAGCGGCACGCCACCCGACACGGCGTGGAGCGTGCGGGACAGCTCCCCCAGGAAGGCCCCGTCGGCGCGGGCCAGGCTGGCCAGCAGCAATTCCACCTGGTCTGGCGAGAGGGGGAGCAGCTCCACCACGGCGGCGGCGGCGGGGATCGGCCAGTCGCCACGCATGGGACGCATGGCCAGCACCAGCAGCAGCGGGACGCCGGCCACGCGCTCGCACAGCGAGGCGAGCAGCTGCCGCGAGGGGTCGTCCGCCCAGTGCAGGTCGTCCACCAGCACGGTGAGCGGCCCCTCCTCGGTGACGGCCTGCAGCAGCTCCAGCAGGGCGAGGGTGCGCACCCGGAGGGCGTCCACGTCGGGCACCGTGGTGCTGGCAGCCCGGGGAAAGACGTTGGAGAGCGCGGGGGCCAGCTCGACCAGCGCGGACGCGGTGGCCGACGAGACCCCCGCCGCCCCGGGGCATTCGGCCACGGCGGCCGCCAGGGCGGCCGCGAGGGCGTAGGGGACGTCGCGGTCACTGCTGCGGGCCCGCAGCGCCACCACGGTCCCCCCGAGGTCCTCCAGGCGCTGCTGCAGCTCCGCCAGCATGCGGGTCTTCCCCAACCCGGCTGCCGCCCGCACGACCATGGCCACGCCCGTGCCGTCGCCGGTGCGCCGCCATCCCCCCAGCAGGGCGGCCAGCGTGGCCTCGCGCCCCACGAGCTCCGGGCGTCGGTGCCCCTCCGGGGCCAAGGGCGAGGCCACCGGCCGGCGCAGGCGCTCCAGCAGGGCGCGCAGGGCCGCATCGGGGCGGCGCCCGGCGGCAGCCCACTGCTGCTCCAGCTGGTCGGCGTCAGCCAATGCCTGCAGGCGGTCGCCATCGGCGAGGTGTGCCTCCAGCAGCAGGCGCCACGCCTCGCCCCGGTCGGGGGTGGCGGCAACCAGCGCCCGCAGCACCGGGATGGCTTCGTGCGGTCGCGAGCCATCGATGGCCGAGCGGGCCAGTGACTCCCCCACCGCCTGCCACGCGGCCGCCAGGCGGGCGCGCTTCTGGTCGGCCCAATGCTCGAACCCGGCGCCGCCGAGCAGCGCGAAGTCGGGGATGAAGAGGCCGCCGTAGCGGGCCCACGCGTCGGTCAGCGCCCCCTGCGCCACGGCGGCGAGGAAGCGGTCGCAGTCGGTGGCCAACGGCTGCGCCAGCACCACGTCGTCACCGTCGGTGACCAGGGCCCCGTCGCCCAGCCGCTGGCGCAGCGCCCAGAGCGTCTGCCGCAGCGTGCTGCGGGCCCGCTCGGGGTCGGCGTCGCTCCAGAGCAGCGCCAGCAGCTGGTCGCGCGTGGCGCGGCGCCGTGGCGCGAGCGCCAGGTACGCCAGCAGCGCCACCGGCTTGGAGGGCCCCATGAGGCGCGCGCCAGGGGCCTCTGGCGTCCCCGCCATGAGCTCCAACCGCCCCAGGGTGCGCACCCACGCGGCGGGGGGCGGGGCCTTTGTGCTCCGGTCTCCCGCCGTGCTCGCGGGGACCGCGGCGGGGGGGGTGACGCCGGCTCGCGTGATCATCCGGGCCGCTTACTGGACGGCGTACCCGAAAATGATGTCCATTTCGTCGGTGGAGAGCAGCCCGAAGGCCACCGTGCGGTCGGTCACGTTGTTCCACGTCACCACCGACACCAGCGCGTCGCCGGCTTCCAGCACCAGCGGGGTGTCGTACTGCTGGAAGGCAGGGTGCTCCCAGTCGGTGTTGGTGTAGACCACCGTCTCCGCCCCGGAGACGCGGCGCAGGCGGATCTCAAAGCGCTCCCCCAGGGCGTGCATGTGCGACGTGAGCGCCAGCACCGTGGTGCGGCGGGTCACGGGGAACTCCTTGCGCACGGTGGTGCGCTGGCGCGGGGGGAGCGAGAACCCGGTGTGCGCGAGGTTGAGGGTGACGGCCTCCTGCCGCACCGTCGCCCGGTCCACCGTGTAGAGGTTGGCGAATGCCTGCCCCGGCAGCCCCACGGGCGCGCGGTTCACGTAATGCACGTTCATGTCCAGCGCCGCATTGGCCGGGAGCCGCAGTGCCACCCCGGGCGGGAAGCGGAAATCCGACTCGGGGGTCATCGCCCCGGCGAAGTACACGTGGCACGCCATGGGGAGCATGTTCACGACGTTGGTGGAGCCGTCGGCGTTGCGCAGGTCGCGCACCGTCCCCACCGGGGGACGCCCGTTGCAGGGGAAGGCGGTCTTCGCCTCGTCGAAGGTGTAGAGCAGCAGGTGGTGGCTGCCGGGGCGCATCCGGGTTTCGATGCGGTTCACGTACAGGTCACCGGCATTCCCCAGGCGGCGGTACACGAACAGCTCCCGCTCCAGGTTGGGAAAGACGGTGAAGCTGTCCACCGCCAGCTGGATTCCCGCGCCTGCGGCGGGTGGCGCCAACGGGGTGAAGGTGGCCATCTGCTGGCGGCGGTCGGCCAGCACGACGGTGTCCACCACCGTCCCGGTGCGCGGCGCGCCCGCCTCGATCCACCGTCGCACGTATTCCAGCTGGCCGGCGGTGAGCCCCTGGGTGGTCCCCATGGGCATGAGGTTGCCGTAGTCGCGGCTGTGGTGCCCCGGCACCCAGGCCACCTTGTGGTACAGCAGCGAGCTGTCGGCCCGGTAGGGGCGCACCCGCTGGAAACCATCGGCGCGCGCCACCAGCTGCACCGACGCCGCTCCCACCAGCTGCTGGTAGGCCGAGTCGGCGGTGAGCACCAGCCCCGACTGCCGCGCGCCGCTGCTGCCGCTGCTGTGGCAGGCGGCGCACTGCGGCGTCAGGATCTGCCGCTGGATGCGGGCAAAGGTGCCCTCCGCCTCGGCGGGGGCGCCCACGCTGCTCTCGTCTCCGCCGCAGGCGGTGGCGGCCAGCAGCGTGAGCAGGAGGGGAAGCGGGGGGCGGGACACCGGAGGGAAAGAGGGCATGACCACCAAAGGGCGGGGGGAATGGCACATCCTGGCACGCCAGCAGGGTAACTTACCGTGATGACGACCTCCGCACTTCCCGGCTTGGCCGGCTGGATCCTGGTCACGGCGCTGGCCGCGGTGAGCGGCTCGGTCACGGCCAAGTCGGCGGCCGGCTTCTACGCGCAGCTGGACAAGCCGGCATGGGCGCCGCCGCCGTGGTTGTTCGGGCCGGCGTGGCTGGTGCTGTACGTGTGCATGGGAACGGCTGCGTGGCGCATCTGGCGCCCGGCGGGGTTTGCCGGGGCCGTGGGTCCGCTGGCGCTGTACGGGGTGCAGCTGCTGCTCAACGCTGCGTGGACCTGGTTCTTCTTCGTGCGGCGGACCGGGCGGGGGGCCACCGTGGAGGTGCTGGCGCTGTGGCTGGCCATCGCGGTCACGCTGGGGGTGTTCTGGCAGCGCGACCTGGTGGCCGGGCTGCTGTTTGTCCCCTACCTGGCGTGGGTGACCTTTGCCGCCGCGCTCACCATCAGCTGCTGGCGCCGCAACCCTGCGCTGTTGTAGCCGGGCGCGAGGGCGGGCGCGAGGGCGGGCGCGAGGGCGGGCGCGAGGGCACGAGGGCGGGGCGGGAGCGGGTGGAACGGATGTTGCCCCATCGCCCGGGCATGACACTGGCCGTGCTGCTCTGGTTCATCGGGGGCGCCCTGATGATGGGGGGGATGGTGGGGTGGCTCCTGTGGCAGGTGAGCCGCCCGGTGACCACGGTGCCGCGAGACGGCCCGCGGGTGCAGCCCCTGTTCATGCGGGCGCCGGTCCCGGCCGGAGGCGCCATGGCTCCGACCGACCGGCACCGCCCGGACAGCGCCCTACTGCACCCGGAACAGGTAGCTGAGCTTCAGGAAGAAGGCGTCGTTGCTCCGGCGGAGCGTCTCCGCCCCGTCGGGACGATCGGCCCGCAGCAGGTCCCCGTACCCCACGTAGAACACCGTGCCCGGGGAGGGGAGGTACGAGACGAGGAAGTCCAGTCGGGCGCGCGTGCGCTCAAACTCGGTCGCCGGGCGCAGTATCCCCCCGGGGCCGCGGAGGAACACCGGCAGCCCCGTGCGTGAGTCGTCGCGGAGCGCGTCCTGCTCCACGTCGGCCACCTCGCCGATGGCCCGCAGGAACAGCCAGCGGGTGACCTGGTACTCCGCGCGCAGCCGGCGCGTGTTGCGCAGCAGCACCCGCGTGCCGTCGGTCTTGCGCCGGAAGGACTCGTACACCCAGGTGGCCGCCATCCGCAGCTGCTCGGTGGGACGGAGGTTCAGCGTTTCCTGCACGTTGAGGATCCGCGCCGAGCTCCACTCGGGGAAGTTCTCGTCCTGGCCGGCGATGAACACCGACGTGAGGCTGCCGCGGCGGAACTCGGGGGTGGTCAGCGACAGCACGACGTCAAGGTTGGGGAGCACGGCCGTGCCGGTGTAGGGGAGCGTGTCCACCCGCCCACGCTCCGGCCCGGGGCGCAGCAGCGCATAGTCGCGGTACAGCCCGGGATCGAAGCCGAAGCGCTCCAGCAGCAGCTGCGCCCCCAGCTGCCACCCGCCGCGGAAGCGCGTGCTGGTGCGCAGGTGCAGCTGCTCGTCCTGCGACTGCCGGCGGCGCACGAACTCGGTGTACTGCCACCGTCCCAGCAGGTAGACCTCGGGGCTGAACACCTCCACCAGCGCGCCCGGCTTCCCGAAGCGGTTCCACCGCTGGGTCATGGAGAGGTTGACCACCCCGGGGCGCGCGATGAAGCCGCTCTGCGCCTCGAACCGGTTGCTGATGGCGTTGAACGCGTAGCGGGCCACGTACTGGCGGCCGTTGCGGGCCAGCGACACATCGGCCAGCGGGGCGCGCGCCACGACGCCATCGGCGGCGCGGGTGAAGCTCCCCGCCCCCTGCCACTGCAGGCTGGTCACCCCGCGCACCAGCCGGCCGTCCAGCCCCAGCACGCGGTTCCAGCTCCCCCCCTCGCTGCGGTCGGTGAACACCATCCCCACGCGGCTCTGCCGCCCCACGTCGCGCTGCACGCGCAGGATCCCGAACTGCGGGGCGTCCAGTCGGTTGCCCGAGGCGTCGCGGCTGTCCACGGCGGCCATGACGCCGATGTCAAACCCCTCGTGCTTGCCGGTGAGCTTGGCGGCGGCCACCGGCTGCACGATGCGGCGCGTGTAGATGAGGCGGTTGGGGGTGGTGAACTGCTCCTGGCTCTCGAGGAAGAACGGACGGCGCTCGGGGAAGAACACCGCCACGCGCGGGTCCAGCGAGTACTGCGTGGCGTCGGCCTCCACCTGGGAGAAGTCGGGGTTGGCGGTGCCCGACAGGGTGAGGTTGCTGGTGACCCCCCAGCGCACGCTCCCCCCCAGCTCGTGGGCGGGGGCGGCGTAGCGCCAGGGGACGGTGCCGGTGGCGGGGGCTGGCGTGCCGGGGGCGCCCAGCACGCTGGAGGTGACCGTGGGGATGAGGTCCAGCGTGAGGCCGCGGGCCAGGTCGCGCAGCCCGGTGAGCGTCCCCGACTGCGCCAGGAACGACGCGCTGGCGCGGCGGGCCGGCGTCCAGGTCTCCTCATGCCCCGTGGCCTGCACCGTGCGCACCACGTTGAGCTGCCAGGTGAGGGCGTCGGCGCGCCGGTAGCGCAGGCTCTTGAAGGGGATGGCCAGCTCCACCTCGTAGCCATAGGGGGTGAGACGCCCCTTGGACTGCCACACGTAGTCGGGGGCCACGTCGGTGGCCTCGCGGGCCTTGGTGGTGCCGGAGGCGAGGAAGCCCCCGCCGGACTGGGCGCCTGTCTCGGTGAGCACCCCGTCGCTCTGGATGCCGAACGGGTTCACCGCAAACACCAGCGCCTGGCGGCTGTCGTTGTAGGTCCCCAGGAACAGCTGGATGTTGTCGTCCTGCGTGATCTTGTCGCGATCGGCCAGCGTGGCGCGCACGCTCCCCTCGGGCGCCCAGGCCCGGATCCCCACGTGCAGGGCGGTGGCGGAGTACCACACCAGCACCTCGGTGCTGTCACGCGCGGCCACCTGGTCGTCGGGGAAGAACTGCGAGAAGCCGGTGAGGATGGCGGCCTGACGCCAGACCCCCTCGGTGAGGGCGCCGTCGACGGTGGTGGTCCCGTCCAGGCGCGGAAGGGGGACCGCACGCGCCCCCTGGCGCCCATGGAACACCCCGCCAGGCGCCACCGCCCCCGGGGGCGGTGGGGGCACGGCCGGCTGGGCCCCGCCAGCCATGGGGGCGCCGGCAACGGCAAGCAGCAGGAGAGCAGGGACCGAAAGGCGCACGGGGGGCGGGCAGGCGTGAAGGGGGGGGCGGCCGCACCCGGAGGGGCGGGTCGGTACCTGATCGATACGCCCCCGCCCGCGTTCATGTTGCGCCCGGCTGTTCCGTTGCCAATCATTCCCTCAGACGTATAGGGAAGCAAGCGGTTTGTCGCATCCTTCGTCCCCGCCCTGCCGGGTTCCCCTCATGGCGTACCTCCGTTGCACGGCCTGCGGCGCCAAGGCGCTGCGGATCGCGTCCCAGTGTCCGCGTTGCACCGCTCCCTTTGCGCTGAGCGATGCGCAGGGGCGGCGCGTGGCGCTGCGCGAGTGCCGCGGCTGCGGATACCTGCACCGGGTGGACGCCCCCTGCCACTGGTGCGGCGTGCTGCCGCCGCCGGCGTGGCGGCAGCCGGCGGTGCAGCGGCGCATGGCCATGGCAGTGGTGACGCTGCTAGCGGCGGGCGCCGGTTGGGGCGTGGTGGCGTCCGGGCGGCTGCAAGGGCTGGGAGACCGTGCGCCGGTGGCGGCGGTGGCGCGCCCGGCGGCGGAGGCCGAGGTGCCGGTGGTGACGGCGACGGTCCTCCCGGTGACGGTGACGGCGCCGGACGGCGGGGTGCCGACGGTGCCAACCGCGGCCCCAGCCGCGCCTCTGGCGCCCGGCGACAGTGTGCGGTGGGTGCCCGCCGTGGCGCGCACTTGGGTGAACGTCCGCCGCGACGCCTCGCGCGATGGCGAGGTGGTGGGGGTCATCAAGCCGGAGAGCCGCGCGTGGCTGGAGCACGGCCGCGCCGGGTGGCGCCGGGTGCGGGCCCAGGAGGTCCGCGGCTGGGTGGACCCGCGCCTGTTCGAGGCGGACTCGGTCGCGCGCCGTGGCCCGTGACCGGAGGCGGGCGCGCCGCGCCTTCACCCTCATCGAGGTGCTGGTGGTGGTGGTGGTGATCGCCCTGCTGGCCACCTTCGTGGCCCCCAACCTGTTCAGCCGCGTGGGGGACGCTCGTGTGGCGGCGGCCAAGGCGCAGATCGAGGCGCTGGCCACCGCGCTGGATGGCTACCGGCTGGATCACGGCCGCTACCCCACCACTGCGCAGGGGCTCAGCGCGCTCTGGGAGCGCCCCATCGTGGATCCGCCCCCCACCTGGACGCGTCCGTACCTGCGCAAGGCGGTGCCGCTGGATCCGTGGGGACACGCCTACGCGTATACCGCGCCCGGCACCGTCAACCCTGACGGATTTGACCTGGTGTCCTACGGCGCCGACGGGGCGCCCGGGGGCACCGGCGACAACGCCGACCTGACCAGTTGGTGACACGGCCGCTGGCGCAGGCGCTCCCGGCCCCCGGCTGGTGGACGCGCTTTGCGCCGGCCCCCACCGGCCCCCTCCACCTGGGGCACCTGGTCAACGCGCTGTGGGTATGGGGGGTGGCGCGCGCGCACGGCGGCCGCGTGCTGCTGCGCCTGGAGGATCACGATCGCGGCCGCTGCCGCCCGGCGTGCGAGACGGGGATCCTGGACGACCTGGATTGGCTGGGGCTGGTCCCTGATGCCTGGAGCACCGCGTCCTTCCGCGAGCGGCTGCCCGGCGGGGTCCCCGGTCATCCGGCGCGGCAGAGCGACCAGGGCGGGCGGTATGCCCAGGCGCTGGCGCATCTGGAGGCTGGCGGCGCGGTGTATCCATGCCGCTGCAGTCGCGCCGAAATCGCCCGCAACCGCGCAGCCAGCGCGGATGAGGCCGACGCGGGGGACGCCGGCGCGGGTGAGGCCAGTCCCGAGCTCCGCTACACGGGACATTGCCGGCACGCCGCGGTGCCGCCGGAGGAGACGCTGGCGCGGCGGGTGGTGCTCCCCGACCACGACGAGGTGGTGACCGACCTGCGCCTGGGCGTGCTGCGGCAGCGACCGGCGACGCAGTGCGGCGACCTTCTCGCGCGCGACCGCCACGGGAACTGGAGCTACCAGTTCGCCGTGGTGGTGGACGACCTGACGCACGGCATCGACGTGGTGATCCGGGGGGAGGACCTGCTGGAGAGCTGCGGTCGCCAGCAGCAGCTGGGGCGGCTGCTGGGGCGTGCGCACCCACCGCACTGGCTGCATCATCCGCTCATCTACCGCGCCGATGGCCGCAAGCTCAGCAAGGCGCTGGGCGACACGGCGCTGGCCACGCGCCGCGCGGCAGGCGCCTCCCCCGCGGCGTTGCTGGGGGAGGCGGCCCATGCGGTGGGGCTGTGGCCGGCCGACACCCCGCTGCCGGTGGATGCCGTGCCGTCGCTGTTCGCGTAAGGGCGGCGGCAACGGCACGGCACCCCGGCGGGGCTATCGCACCCCCAGCAGCCCCAGCACCACCAGCATCACCCACTGCGGTCCCTTGAAGCCGTCG
>JBILED010000201.1:0-5210 GCA_044352305.1 Gemmatimonas sp. | reverse complement strand
CGGCGACCGTCACGTCGGGGGTGGCCAGCTTCTCCACGTAGCGCGCCTCGCGCCCCACCCAGGCGATGGGGGTGTCGTCGCCCAGGGCGGCCACCCGCTCGCGCCCGTACTTGGAGATCGGGGCGAACGGATCGTCGTGCACCTCGCTCCCGGCAAGGATGGGCATCGCCTCGTCCAGCAGCGTCACCAGCGCCCGCAGGATGCGCGACTTGGCCTGCCCGCGCAGCCCCAGCAGGATGAAGTTGTGGCGCGCCAGCAGGGCGTTCACCACCTGCGGGATGACCGTGTCCTCGTACCCCTGCACGCCAGGGAAGAGGGGCCCTCGGTCCTGCAGGCGGGCCATGAGGTTGCGGCGCAGCTCGTCCTTGACGGACGCGGGGCGGTTGGCCGCCCAGGTGGAACGTCGGAGCGCGCCCAGGGTATCGGGGAGGACAGTCACAGCGGGTCCCAGTGGAAAGGAGGGCGTCCCGACGGGGCGCCGGCTGGTGGTACAGCGCACGACGGCCGGGGGTTGTTTCCCACTCAACGCCCCGGCGGCTTGGTCGTGCCCGTATTGTGATGAACCGCGCTCTTGACAGCACGAGCTCAGGCATTGAGGTTTACTGCGCTTGAACCCCGCCGGCATTCCGCCGGGGGGGCCGTGCGCTTACTGGACGCACGGCGCCATCTCTGCCCCGCCTGGAGTCCACTCACCATGAAGCGCATCGCCCTCGTCGCCGCCGCCCTCGTGCTCGCCGCCTGCTCCAAGGAGGAGGCCGCTCCCGCCGCTGATTCCGCCGCCGCCGCTCCGGCCCCCGCGGCCGCCCCGGCCATGGATTCGGCCGCGATGGCCGCCCCGGCCGACTCGGCCGCCGCGGCTGCGCCGGCTGCCGACACCACCAAGCACTAAGCGGCTCGGTCGGTCGCAACGGGGGCGGGACGCCACGGCGTCCCGCCCCCGTTGTCTGTTCACCCCCTGGCTCACCCCGCCGGAGCACGCCCCTCCGCCGCCACCGCCTCCACCACCATCGGCACCCCGTCGGTCAGCGGCGCCACCGCCGCCTCGCCCCAGTGGGCGCGCACCGTCGCCCCCGGCGCCAGCTCCCGCCGCACCATCCCCAGCGCCACCGGACCGCGCTGCGGATGCCACGCCACGCTGGTCACCGCCCCCACGCGCTTCCCCTCGGCGTCCTCCAGCCAGGCCCCCGCCGGCACCGGCGACGCGCCGTCCACCGGCCGCAGGCGGCGCAGGTGCCGGTTCACGTGCCCCCGGAAGTGCACGCGGGCCACCGTCTCCTGCCCCGTGTAGCATCCCTTGGTGAACGAGACCGCCCCCAGCGCATCGAGGTTGGCCTCCTGCACCAGCGTCCCCTCGTCCATGTCGCGCCCCAGCGCGGGCATCCCTGCCGCCACCCGCAGCAGCTCCCCCACCGCCGGTGGGGCGGCATGCGCCCCCTGCGCGGTCAGCCACCCCTGCACCTCACCCATGGCGGCGGCGTCGGTGACCAACAGGTAGCCGGGCACGCCGTCCCACGCCGGGTGGGCCACCACCCGCACCACCCACTCCCCCACGGTCCCCACCACCTGCTGCCACGGCGCCAGCGCCCCCAGCGCCTCGGCCGTCCCCAGCGCGGTCACCGGGGCCAGCAGTGCGGCGGCGCCGGCGCCGGCCACCACCACGGCCTCCATCGCCCCCCGCTCGTCGGTGGCGCGGGCCAGGCGCGGGTTCACGTACTTGCGCAGGATCCCCAGCCACGGGTCCATCCCCGTCGGCGGCGTGCCCACCAGCAGGCGCTCCGCCCCCTCGCGCAGCAGCAGCAGGTCGGTGATCACCTTCCCCTTGGGGGTCAGCGTGACCGCCCGCTGCCCGGCACCCTCGGCCAGCGCGGTCACCTCGTTGGTCACCAGGCCATTGAGCGCGGCCCCCGCCTGCGGGCCCTGCACCGCACACCACGCCAGCGGCGCCGGCCACCAGGCCGCTCCGGTGGCCAGCGCGTCCACGGCGAGCACCGCCGCAGGCTCCAGCGGCACCGGGAACAGCAGCACCGCGGGGGGCGAGCCGACGGAGGGGGACGGGGCGGAGTCGGTCATGCGGGATTGGGCATGGCGTGGGGGGCGGACGGAGCGGACGGAGGGGTGGGGAGCGCGCGCACCGGAAGCCCCGCCGCCTCCAGTATGGCGTGCACCCCCGGCGGCTCCCACCCCCACCACCCGTCGGGCGCGACTCCCCAGGCGGCGCCGCGTGCCATGATGGCGCGGTAGCTCGCCACCAGCGTGGGTGCCCCGGCCAGCCCCGGGCGATCGTCAGCCGCGCGCACCAGCGTCCCCAGGCCGGCCAGCACCGGATCCGTGTCCATCCACCCCAGCACGCTCCGGTCGCTGTCGGCGCGCCATGCCACCCGCACCCCCTGCGCCGTGAGTGCGCGCACGCGGGCCACCACCGCCGGGCGCAGCAGCACGCCGTGCGCGGTCAGCCGCCCCAGGGCGCGCTGGGCCCGCAACAGGAGCACCGTCTGCAGCCCGGGGTCCACGCCCTCGCTGCCGCGCGAGACGTCGGGCGGTGACGCGTGCGCCGCCGTCATCATCGGTGCCAGGGTGGCCACCCCCTCCTCGAGCGACCGCCCGGCCAGCCACCGGTCCACCCCGTCGGCCTGGAGCGTCACCCCTTCGGCGTCGCAGGCCTCGCGCAGCGCGGCAGCCCGGAGGGCAGGGGTGGTGGCGAGGATGCCATCGACGGCGACCACGACCGCATCGCCGCGCCGCGGTTCCAGCGATGGCGCGTTCGTGTCCTTTTTATGATGTGCAAGCAAGCTGATTATGTCCGTATGCTGGCGCTTCAGTGGCCCTACTATGGCGCAGGTGATCCACTCCACGCCGCCCCCGTCACTCCGCCCCACCCCCATAGCTGGCGTCCAGCAGCTCCACCGGGTGCACCACCGTCACGGGCTGACCGCCCTGCCTCGCCCCCTGCACCAGCAGCCCGGCGCCGATGTGCATGTGGCACCCGGGGTTCCCCGTGGCCACCACCTCCGCCCCCGACGCCGCCAGCTGCGCCAGCTTGGCCCCCAGCACCACCTGCGCCACCTCGGGTTCCACCAGCGTGTAGAGTCCGGCCGACCCGCAGCACTGGTCGGCGTCCACCAGCGGTGCCCGCCGCAGCCCCGGCACCGCCGCCAGCAGCTGCTCCGGCGGACGCACCACCTGCTGCGCGTGCATCTGGTGGCAGGGCGGATCGTGCGCCACCCGCCACGGCACCGCCGTGTCCCCGCCCCGCACCCCTTGGGCGGCCAGCAGCTCGCTCACGTCGCGCGTGCGCGCCGCCACCGCCTCGGCACGCGTGCGCCACGCGGCGTCGTCGTGCAGCAGATGGCCGTACTGCTTGAGCATGGCCCCGCACCCCGCGCTGTTCACCACGATCGGGGCCGGCGCGCTGGCCTCGAAGGCGGCGATGTTGGCCCGGGCCAGCGCCCGCGCGCCCTCCAGGTCGCCCGCGTGGGCGTGCAGCGCCCCGCAGCACTGCTGCCCGGCGGGGGTGCCGCAGGTCACCCCGTGGTGGGCCAGCACCCGCCGGGTGGCGTCGTGCACATGGCCAAACAGGCCGTCCATCACGCACCCCGTCAGCAGCACCGCCGGCACCGCCTCGGGGGGCGGGGACGCCGGCGTGCCGCGCCCCCCAGCCAGCCGCGGGTGGGGGGCGGTGGCGGCCAGCATCCCCAGCGGGAACCCCAGCCGCTGCGGCAGCCGCGGGGCCAGCCAGCGCGCCACCCCGGTGCCGCGCAGGACCCGCCCTCCCCACCATACCACGCGCATCAGGGCCGGGCGGCGGAACGCCGCCAGCACCGCGCGCATCAGCCAGGGGCGCCCGCGCACCGGGGCCAGCGTGGCGCGGGTGGCCTCCAGCAGCGCGCCGTACGGCACCCCCGACGGGCACGCCGTCTCGCATCCGCGGCACCCCAGGCACCGATCCAGGTGCGCCCCCACCGACGGGTCGTCCGCCGGGAGCGTCCCCTCCAGCAGCCGCCGCATCAGCACCAGGCGGCCGCGCGGGGAATCGTTCTCGTCCTGCAGCTGCACGTACGTGGGGCACGCCGGCAGGCAGAAACCGCAGTGCACGCACGCGTCCAGCCCGGCGCGCGCCAGGTCCAGCGGCGATCCCGCCAACTCGGGGGTGCAGGGGAGCGGCGTCCGCGTGGCGGACGAGGGCGCGGCGGGGGGCGCGGCGGAACCGGGGGGAGGCGTCACGGCAGGGAATCTCGCAGGGGCGGGTGTCCTGGGGGCGGGCGCGTCAGGGGCGGGGCGGGTTGAGCACCCCGTGCGGGTCCAGCGCGCGCCGCACGCCGGCCTCCAGCGCCGAGGCCGGGCGCGCCGGGAGCGCCCCCTGATCCACCGCCAGCGCCAGCCCGTGCGGGGCCAGCCGGGGGGTCACCGCCTCGCGCAGGCGCGCCACGGCGGTGGCCAGCGGCTGTCCCGGGGCGCCCTGGTGGCTGCCGTCGGGGCCGGTCACCCGCACCCCGCCGCGCGCCGGGTCCAGCAGACGCACGCCGTCGGGAAAGGCGGTGCCCACGCCGTCCAACAGCGCGGCCGCGTGCGAGGGCGCGGTGCGCCACCGCAGCGCGTACGCCCAGGCCGGGACGTCGCGCAGCCGCGGCCACCACACCCCCGGATCCAGCGGGGTGCCCGGGGGGACGTGTCCCAGGGCGCCACGCAGCGCGTCCGTCAGCAGCCCCCGCAGCGCCGCCACCCGGGACGGCGCTCCGGTCAGCCGGACCACCAGCAGTGGCGTCTCCCCCGGCGCGGCGCGCACCAGGCGGGGCAGCGGCACGCGCAGCGCCGCCAGCGCCGGCACCCACTGGGCGGCCGGCTCCTCCAGCGGAAACCCCACCAGCTCGTCCACGGCGGGGCGGGCGTGCAGCCGCAGGCTCACCTCGGTGATGACGCCCAGGGTGCCCCACGCCCCGGTGGCCAGCCGCACCAGATCGAAGCCGGCCACGTTCTTCACCACGCGCCCCCCCACGCGGACCACGTCGCCGGTGCCGGTGACCATCGTGAGCCCCAGCACCAGGTCACGGACCGTCTTGTGCTCCAGCGCCAGGGGTGCTGCCGAGGCGGTGGCCACGGTGGCCCCCACGGAGCCGTCGTCGGTGCCATAGGGGGCCAGGGCCAGCTGCTGGCCGGCCGCGCGCGTGGCCGCGTCCACCGCCGCCAGCGAGGTCCCCGCGCGCACCGTGATC
>JBILED010000200.1:0-5224 GCA_044352305.1 Gemmatimonas sp. | reverse complement strand
ATCGCCGCAGGCGCTGGTCCTGCACGCCGGGCGCGTCAGCTGGCACGCGTCCCACGGCGCCATTTCCGCGGCGCGCCTGGCGGCGGCCGTCGGGGCGTAGCCCGGTCACCGGGGGGTGACCGGGAACGGCCGCCGCCGGCCGCGGGTTGCTCCCGCAATGCATGAGCTTGCCTCGTCCGCCCTGGCGCCAGCCGCCTGCCTCGCCTGCGACAACGCCGCGCACACCGTGGCGCACTGCGCAAGCCCCGCCGGCCTCCTGCACCGGCTGGCCAATGCCTCGATGGCCCTGCACGTGGCGCAGGGCCCACACGAGCTGCTCCGGACGGCCACCCTGGACCTGCAGGCGCTCACGGGCGCCAGGCTCGTGGAAGCCACGCTCGTCCTCCCGGGCGCCCCGTCGGCCGTCGCCGAGGCCCCCCTCCGGGGCGACCATGCCGGCGAGGCGGCCGCGCCGCTGTGCCTCGCGCTCCGCAGCCGACTCGGCGAGCGGTTGGGGGAGGTCTGGCTCCACCCCGACGGGGAGCCGCTGGCCCCCGAGGTGGTCGCCCTGGCCGTGGCGGTCGTCAACGTCGTCAGTCTGCTACTGGAGAACATGGGGCTGGTGGACGCGCTGAAGACCCAGCTGGATCGGCAGGATCGCCTCCTGGCGGCGGTGGTGCACGCCGTGCGCCAGCCGCTCACCCCCATCGTGCACGCCGCCGTGCTGCTGGCCCCCGCCGCGCAGGCCGACGCCCAGGTGCGCCGGGCGCGGACGGTCATTGAGCAGGAGGGGGGGCGCGTCACCCAGCTGCTGGACGACCTGCTCGCGCTGCGCGAGCTCGAGGAGGACCGGTTCCCGCTGCACCAGGTGCCCTGTCACCTTGGCGCCCTGCTGGACGAGGCGTGCGAGGCCGTCCGCCCCGCCGCCACCCAGCAGGGGGTGGTGCTGCAGCAGTTCGGTCCTCCGGGGGACATCACGGTGCGCGCCGATCCACCCCGGTTGGTGCGCGTGCTCGCCATCCTCTTGCACAACGCCGTGCGCTTCAGCCACCGTGGCGGCACGGTGGCCGTGCAGGTGGCCTGTTCCGACACGCGCGTCCGCGTGGCGGTGCGCGACGACGGCGTGGGGATCCCGCCGACCGACCTCGAGGCGGTGTTCACCCCGCGGGCGGAGATCGCGGCGCATGCCGACCGCGCCGGGCAGGGGCTGGGGATCAGTCTCGCGCTCGCGCGGCGGCTGATGGGGCGCCTGGGCGGCACCCTCACCGCGCACAGCGAGGGGATCGGGCACGGCAGCACCTTCGTGGTGCGCCTCCCCGCCACGCGAGGCGCCACGCTGCTGGCCCCCGAAGGCCGCGCCGCCTCCCGCGCCGATGCGGCCTTGCGGCGGGGGCTGCGCGTTCTGGTGGTGGACGACAACACCGACGCGGCCGACGCCCTGGCGATGCTGCTCACGCGGGATGGGCACCGCGTGACGGTGTGCTACGACGGGGAATGCGCCACGCGGCGGCAGCTGGACGACCCGCACGACGTGGTGCTGCTGGACATCGGGCTGCCGGGGGCCAGCGGGCATGAGGTGGCGCGCACCATCCGCGCCGCCGAAGGGGACACGCCGGCGCTGCTGGTGGCGCTCACCGGGTGGGGCCAGCCCCCCGACCGCCGCCGCTCCTTCGAGGCCGGCTGCGACCACCATCTGGTCAAGCCCGTGGCCTATCCCGCGCTCAGGGCGCTGCTTCGGCACTGGCGACAGGAACGGGAGGCGGCCGCGGCCGACGGCGACGCGGCGCGGTAAGTTCCGGCATGACTGGTTTTCGCCGCGTCTCGCTGCCGCCCTCGCGCCTGCTGGCGCTTCTGCTGGCGCTCCTGCTGGCCCTCCACGGGGACGTGCTCCCTCCGCTGCTCGCCCAAGGCGCGTCCGGGGCCGCTTCCCCTCCCGCCACGGCCCGCCCGCTCCCTCCGCGCGCCATCCGGCGCGACATCCCGCTCCCCAACGGCATCCGCCGCGCACTGGCCGCCGGCACCCGCGACTCCACCGGGCGCCCTGGCCCCCGCTACTGGCAGCTGCGCACCGACTACGCCATCGACGTGGCGCTGGACCCCGGGACGCATCGGCTCACCGGCACCGCGCGCATCACCGTGCACAACCGGTCCCCCGAGGCGTTGCGGGACCTGACCCTCAAGCTGTATCCCAATCACTTCATCGGCACCAACCCGCATGCCGCGCCATGGGTCCCCGCCGAGGTGACCGACGGCATGGTCATCACGCGCATGGCCGTGGACGGCACCCCGGTGGACGTCGCCTCCAACGCCCCCGTGGGCGACGGCAGCACCGGCGCCCGCGCGCTGGTCGCCGCGCAGCAGGGGGCCGCCGCCGCGGCCCCCGGGAATGTGCTGCAGCAGGGGCGCTCCACCGTGGCGCGCCTGCGCCTGGCCGCGCCCATCTCCAGCGGCGCGCAGGCGGTGGTGGAGGTGGACTGGTCGCACAAGCTCCCCGGCGGCCCCGGGAGCGGGCACCGCATGGTGCAGCGGTGGGCCGACACCCTCTTCCAACCCACGCAGTGGTTCCCGCGGGTGGCCATGCTCGACGATGTCCGCGGCTGGGACACCGAGCTGTACCTCGGCCCCTCGGAGTTCCACAACGCCTTCGGCTCGTACGACGTGCGCATCAGCGTCCCCGCCGGGTGGCTGGTGAGCGGCACCGGCACGCTGCAGAACGCCGGCGCGGTGCTCACCCCCGTGGTGCGCGAGCGGCTGGCGCAGGTCACGGCGTCCAACGCGGTCACCACCATCGTGGGCCCTGACGAGGCGGGCACCGGGATGGCCACCGTCCCCTCCGCCACGGGGCGCCTCACCTGGCACTTCCGGGCCGATTCGGTGAACGACTTCGCCTGGGCCACCGCGCGCCGCTACGTGTGGCAGGCCACGCGCGCCACCATCCCCGGGCGCGGGGCGATCCCCATCCACATGCTGTACCTCCCCGGGCGCGCGGGGCTTTTCGCCCGGGCCGGCGAGATCACGCGGCACGCGCTGGAGTTCTACTCGCGCCTCTGGTTCCCCTACCCCTTCCCGCAGCTCACCCTGCAGGATGGTCCCAGTGCCGGTATGGAGTACCCCATGGTCATCAACTCCAACCAGGGGGCCGCCGACCACGAGACGGGGCACCAGTGGTGGCCCATGGTGGTCGGGAACAACGAGACGTGGCACGGCTGGCTGGACGAGGGGATCAACCAGTACATGAACCTCCTCTCCGACGCCGACGCCGCCGGGAAGGCGCCGGTGCTGGACGGGCTGGGGCAGTCGTACGGGCGCACCGCCGGCAGCGAGGCGGAGCCGCCGATGATCTGGAACGCCAACTACGCCGGCCCGCAGTTCTACGGCTTCACCACCTACCAGAAGACCCCGCTGATGCTCTCCATGCTGGGGGGGATCGTGGGGGACAGCGCGGTGCAGCGCGCGCACCGGGAGTTCGGGGTGGCGTGGCGGTTCAAGCACCCCACCGCCTGGGACTGGATGTTCTTCATGGAGCGGGCGCTGGGGCGCGACCTGGGGTGGTTCTGGAACGCGTGGCTGTTCGGCACCGAGTCGGCGGACCCGCGCCTCGCCTCGGTGACGGTGCGCGGCCCGCGCACCACGGTGGTGGTGGCGCAGGACGGCCAGATGCCCGCACCGGTGGAGCTGGAGGTGCGTTTGGCGCCGCGCGGCGCGCCCATCCGCCCCCCGCGCAACGCCGTGATGGTGGACAGCGTGACGGCGCGCGTCACCTGGCCGGTGGACGTCTGGTTTGCCGGGGCGCGCACCTTCACGGCGACGCTCGACTTTGGCGGGCGTCGCATCGAGGCGATCACGCTGGACCCGCGGCGGCGCGTCCCCGACCGCAATCCCGACGACAACCGCTGGACCGCGCCGCCGGCGGGCGCGGGCGGCCGCTGAGCCTCCCCAGCCCCCCCGGTTCAACGCGCGGGGGGGCGTGGTGAACCTGCGCTGAACGTCACCCCGCGCGCCCCTATGGTCGGGGCCGCTTGCGTATTCACGTCCGGGAATTCATTCGCAAGAGAGCCGAGTGCGCTGGCCCGGAGTCCCCGCGACGTGGCGGGGTCGGGACCGGCGGCTGCGCATGTGAGCGAGGGATCGGCAGGATGCCGCAGGTGGCCGTGTTGGGGACCGGGGTGTTGGGGAGTGCGTTCGTGGAGGGGCTGATGGCGCGCGGCGGCACGCGGGTGGCGGTGTGGAACCGCACCCGTGACCGGGCCGAGCCGTTGGCTCCGCTGGGCGTCCTGGTGTGCGACACCCCGGCCGACGCGGTGCGGGGGGCCTCGCGCGTGCACCTGGTGCTGCTGGATGATGACGCCGTAGACGCGGTGGTGGACGCGCTGCGCCCGGGGATGGCTCCCGGGGCCGTGATCGTGGACCACAGCACCACCAGCCCCGCACGCACGGCGCGCCGGGCGGCGGCCTTGGCGGCGTCGGGTGTCCCCTACCTGCACGCCCCCGTCATGATGGGGCCCGGTGCCGCCCGGTCGGCCAAGGGGATGATGCTGGTGGCCGGCCCGGCCGCGCACTTCGAGCACGTGCGCACCCATCTGGCCACCATGACCGGCGAGCTGTGGTTCGTGGGGGAACGCCCCGATCTGGCCGCCTGCCACAAGCTGGCGGGCAATGCCATGGTGCTGGGCACCGTGGGGCTGATGGCCGACGTCTTCGCCCTCATGGAGGGGCACGGGGTGGAGCGGCAGGAGGTCATGGCCATGCTCGCCCGCGTGAACCTCACCGGCACGGTGGCCTTCCGCGGCCCCATGATGGCCGCGCGGCGCTACCGGCCCGCGCAGCTGGCCGTGGAGGTGGCCGGCAAGGACATCGGCCTCATGCTCGAGCAGGGCGACGCCGAGCTGCCGATGCTCCGCGCGCTGGGGGCGCGGCTCATGGCGGCGATGGCGCGCGGGGACGGTGCGCAGGACCTGGCGGCGCTGGGGGGGTAAGCGGCGCGTGGCGCGGCGGGCACCGTCACCCGCGCCGCCCAGCCGTCACGAGCTGTAGTACGCCGCGTTTTCCTCCACGTACCCCTTGGTCAGGTCGCACCCCCACGCGCGCGCCTCGCCGTCCCCCACCCCCAGCGCCACCGCAATCTCCACCACCTCGGCGGCCAGCGTGGCCCGCACCACCGCGTCGTCGAACGGCAGCCGCTCTCCGCCGGCCACCACCTGCACGCCGTTGATCCAGGCGTCGGTGGAGGCCGGGCGGATGGTGC
>JBILED010000198.1:0-5262 GCA_044352305.1 Gemmatimonas sp. | reverse complement strand
ACGCCGGCGGAGGGGCACACGTCGGCCAGGCGGCACCGGTCGCACGCCGGCGTCCGGGCCAGGCACACCCGCCGCCCGTGCCAGATGAGCAGGTGGCTCAGCAGCGCCCACCCGTCCTGCGGGAACAGCGGCATGAGGGCGCGCTCGATCCGCACCGGGTCGGGCTCCCGCGTGAGCCCCAGCCGCCGCGCCAGCCGCTGCACGTGGGTGTCCACCACGATCCCGGCATTGATCCCGAAGGCGTTCCCGAGGATCACGTTGGCCGTCTTGCGCCCCACCCCGGGGAGCGGCACCAGCGCTTCCAGCGACGCCGGCACCTGGCCCCCGTGCTCGGCCACCAGCGTCTGCGCCATCCCCACCAGCGCCCGGGCCTTGGCCCGGAAAAAGCCGGTGGAGCGGACCAGCGCCTCCACGTCGCCCTGGTCGGCCACCGCCAGCGCCGCCGCGTCGGGGTAGCGGGCAAAGAGCGCCGGGGTGACCAGGTTCACCCGCGCGTCGGTGCACTGCGCCGACAGGATCGTGGCGCACAGCAGCTCGAAGGCGTTGCGGTGGTCCAGCTCGCAGTGGGCGTCGGGGTACTCGGCCACCAGCCGCTCCCACACCACGGCGGCCAGCGCCTTGCGCGCCGCCACCGTGCGCGGCGCCCGCGCCACCGGCGGCGCCTGCTGCGACGGCTTGTCCCCTCGCGCGCGCCTCCCCACCGGCATGCGCTAGCCCCGCCGCGCCCGCGCGAACGCCAGCACCCCGTCGGCGTCGCGGTGGTTGAGCACGTCCGCCGGCGCCAGCCACCCCTGCCGCGCCACCGCCACCCCCAGCGCCAGGTGGTCGAAGCCGTCGGGGGAGTGCGCGTCGGGGCCGATGCTCACCAGCGCGCCGGCCTCGCGCGCCACGCGGCAGCCCTCCCCGTTGAGGTCCAGCCGGTGCGGGTCGGCGTTGAGCTCCAGCGCCACCCCCACCGCCGCCGCCTTGGCGGCCACCGCCGCCAGGTCCAGCGGGTACGGCTCGCGCGTGAGCAGCAGCCGCCCCGTGGGGTGCCCCAGGATCGTCAGGTGCGGGTCGTCGAGCGCCCGCAGCACGCGGTCGGTCATCTGCCGCGCCTGCATCCCGAAGCGCGCGTGCACCGACCCGATCACGAAGTCGAAGCGGTCCAGGAAGGCCGCGTCGTAATCCAGCCGCCCGCAGGGGAGGATGTCGGCCTCGATCCCCTTGAGCACGCGGAAGTCGGCGCCCTGCGCGGCCCACGCGGCGTTGAGCGCGTCGATTTCCTCGTGCTGCCGCAGGATGGCGTCGCGCGTGAGGCCGCCGGCATAGGTGCTGGACTGCGAGTGGTCGGACACCCCCAGGTAGCGCAGCCCGCGCGCCCGCGCCGCCTCCGCCATCTCGGCCAGCGTGGCGTGGCCGTCGGAATCGTGCGAATGGCAGTGCAGCGCCCCGACCAGGTCCTCCAGCCCCACGAGCCGTCGCAGCCGCTCTCCCGCCGCCACCGCGCCGCGCCCCTCGCGCGCCTCGGGAGGGAGCCACGCCAGCCCCAGCGCGGCGTACAGCGCCGCCTCGTCCGCCACGGGGGGGCCGTCCCAGCCGTCGGCGGCAAGCGTCACGCCGCGCGCGGCCGCGTGCGCCGCCACCTCCGCCACATGGTCGGCGCTGCCGGTGGCGTGCCAGCGCGCGTGCACGAACTGGTCGGGGCGCACGCAGGTGAGCGCCAGCCGCACCCCGTCGGCCAGGCGGGCCAGGCGGGTGCGTCCCCCGCCGCCGCCCGCGCCGCCCAGCCGCTGCAGGAGGGCGTCGGCCACCAGCGCCGGCGGACCGTCCACCGCCACCACCAGCGCAATCGTCCCCACGGTCTCCGTGCGGCGGCGCACGTCCCCCGCCGTGTCCGCCTGGCGCACCGCCGGGTGTCCGCGCAGCGCGGCCAGGAGCCGGTCGGCGGTGGCGGCGGCGTGCGGCCACAGCATGGGGGTGCCGGCATCGCGCCGCTCCGCCAGCGCGGCGCGGATGCGCTCGGCGCTGCGCGCCCCGAAGCCGGGGAGCGCCGCCACGCGCCCGTCGTGCACCGCCGCCTCCAGCGCCTGCACCGACTCCACGTGGAGCCCCTCGTGCAGGGCGCGAATGCGCGCGGGGCCCAGCCCCGGCAGCTGCAGCAGCTCCAGCAGCCCCTCCGGCGTGGCCTCCTGCAGCCCCTCCAGCCGCGCCGAGCCCCCGGTGGCCGCCAGCTCCGCCAGCACGGCGGTCGCCACCTCGGGGAGCGGCGCCTTGGCCTCCTCGGCCGCCGCCGCCGCCGCGTCCAGGGCCGCCGTGTCCAGCGGGGCCTCGCCGCGGGCCACGGCGCGCCGCCCGGCGCCCTGCACAGCCCCCACGACCTCGCGCGGGGCCCCGTGCAGCTCCAGCAGCGTGGCCAGGTGGGTCAGCGCGTGTCCGGCGGTGCGGCAGTCCATGGCGGGGAAGCTAACGCGCGCCTCCCCCCGCGGGATCGTCCAGGAAGGCGCGCACCGCGTCCCACAGCGGCGCGGGGGCCTCCACGTAGGGCACGTGGCCGCACCCGTCCAGCACCACCAGGCGGGCGCGGAGCGCGGTCGCCGCGGCCTTCGCCGACGCCAGCGGAATGGGGTCTTCGCGCCCGTGCACCACCAGCGCCGGGGGGGCGCCGGGGGTCGCCCCCAGCTGCGCCAGCGCGGGGCGCAGGTCGTAGTCCCCCAGGCTCTCCCACACCGCCTGCTGCACCTTGGCGGTCACCCGGAAGGGGGTGAGGTCGCGGGCGCGCTGCGGGTCGGCAAAGTAGCCGGCCACGCTCAGCTCGAAGGTGCGCTGGCGGTAGGCGGCCGGGTCGGCCTCGCGCAGCCCCGAGGCGGCCAGCGCCTCGCGCAGCGCCTGCACGGCGGGGGCGCGTCCGCGGGCGGCCAGCGCCCCCTCGAACTCGGCGCGCCATCCCCGCGCAATGGGGGCCGGCGAGAGCAGCACCAGCGCGCGCACCGGCGGGAGCGGGCGCCGCGCGCCCTCGATGGCGTACAGCATGGCCAGCAGGGCGCCCCACGAATACCCCACCAGCACCGGCGGGACGGGGCACAGGTCGCGGCACACCGCGGCCAGATCCTCCACCTGCACCGCCCAGGTCACCGGCGCCGGATCGTCGGTGCGCGAGCGCCCCCCGCCGCGCTGGTCGTAGGTGATCAGGCGCCACCGATCGGCCAGCGCCAGCGCCTGCGGGTACAGGTAGTCGTGGTGCGCCCCGGGCCCCCCGTGCAGCAGCAGGAGGGGCGGGGCGCCCTCGGGGCCGTCGGCGCGCCAATAGAGGGGCAGGGGAGTGGTGCGGGTGGCGCCGTCGGCCGCCGCGGGGGGGATGGGAGGCATGCGTGCAAACAACGCGGTGCCCGGGGGGAGCGCGCAAGCCGCCGTCGCTTAGTTTACGGGCATGTCCCAGCCCCCCCGCCAGGACCGCCCCGCCTCGGGCGCCGCCGCCGCCCAGCTGGAGAAGGAAGCCCGCTTTGCGCGCGCCACCGGTGGCGTGCGCGGCGAGTCGCGCACCCTGGTGCGCGCGCTGGTGGCGTTGGTGGACCAGGTCGCGCTGCTGGCCGCCGCCGCGGGCAACCCGGCCGCGGGGCGGGCCCCGGCACCCCCCGCCGAGCTGGCCGCGCGCGAGGAGGCCGCCAAGGTGGCGCTGCGCCGCTGCACCGCGCGCCTGCGCGACGGCACGCTGCACTGCCAGGTGCGCGACGACCGGATGCTGCTGGACGGCGTGCCGGTGGACGCCAACCAGCTGGTGAACGACGCCGTGCTGCGCCGCCTGCTCAAGCGGATGCAGCAGCTGGAGATCGGCACCATCGTGATCCGGCAGTGGACCACGGCGGGGGAGGTGCTGGCGGTGGCGCGGCTCCTGGCCACCGGGCGACGCCCCGACCCGGCCGCGCCGCGCGCGGCGCTGCTGCTGCACAGCTGGAGCTCCAAGGTCACCTCGGTGGCGGGGGACGCGCCGCCGCCGCCGCTGCGCGTGAGCCCCGACGCCGAGCGCGCGCTGGCGGCGATGGCGGCGGCGCGCACCACCGCCGACGCCGTGCACGCCGCACCGCCGGTGGTGGCCGCGCTGCAGGCGGCCGCGCAGCAGGGGGACGCGGAGGCGCTGGAGGCGATCGCGCTGGCGGCACTGGCGTGGCAGCAGGCGCTGGGCACCGGCGCCGGGCGCCTGGCGGCCGAGTGGGTGCTGCGCGCGCTGGTGGCCCCCGACGTGCTGCCGCTGCTGATCAACCGGCTGCCGCTCACCACCGCCCCCCGCGCGCTGCACCAGCTGCTGGCCCGCGGCGGCGAGGTGGTGGCGCGGCGGCTGTTCGAGCGCCTCCCCGCCGACGAGGGGGCGTTTGCGCGCCGCACGTACTTCGACACCATCGAGGCCACCGACCTGGGGGCCACCTTCCTGGTGGAGCAGCTGCAGGACGCGCGCTGGATCGTGGTGCGCAACGCGGCGTGCCTGCTGGGGAACCTCGCGGTCACCGGGGCCGACGCCGCGCTCATCGCCACCCTGGCGCACCCCGAGGAGCGGGTGCGCATGGCGGCGGCGCGCGCGCTGCTGCAGCTGGGGACGCCCAAGGGGCTGCAGGCGCTGCACGCGGCCATCAGCGACCCGTCCGCGGAGGTGCGGCGCGTGTCGGCCGCGGCGTTCGGCGTGCCGGGGAGCGGCCCCGGGGGCGGGCGCCCGGTCACGCAGCGGCTGGTGGCGGCGCTCGACCGCGAGCGCGACGAGGACGTGGTGCTGGAGATGCTCGCGTCGCTGGGCTCGATGGGGAGCGCCGACGCGATGCAGCGGCTGGTGCGCATCGCGCTCCCCGCGCCGAAGGCGTCGATCGAGCTGACCGAGCGCGCGGTGCCGCACGACTCGTGGATGCGCATCGCCGCGCTGGAGGCGCTGGTGCGCGCCCGCGGCCACTATGCGCGCGCCGCCATCGAGACGCTGCTGGAGGACGCCGACCCCGAGGTGGTGGGGGCGGCGCAGCGCCTGGCACCGGTGGTGGAGGTCCGCTAGGCGCCCGCCTGCGGACCGCCGCGCTCAGCGCGCGGTGAAGTCCGTGAACGCCGTCACCTGCCGGCACGCCTCGGCGATGATCGCCGCCGCCCGGTCCAGGTCCTCCAGCGACACCAGCTCGTTGGGGGAGTGCATGTAGCGGTTGGGGACCGACACCAGCGCCGTGGCCACCCCGCCCCGCGCCAGGTGCATCGCGTCGGCGTCGGTGCTGGTCATCCGCCCCGCCGCCGCCACGCCATACGGGATCGACA
>JBILED010000197.1:0-5268 GCA_044352305.1 Gemmatimonas sp. | reverse complement strand
GGAGGGTGAGGGCGGAGGTGCCACATGGACACCCAACCGTACCCAAGACCTCGCTCTCTATGCCTCATCCCCAGGGCCCCTCGGCGCAGCTTCAGGCAGGAATAGCCCGAAGAGGAAGCCGCATCCAGCAGCGCATGGGAAACCAAGCCTCATCCCTCCCCGCTGTCACCTCTCCCCGCGCGCGCCACCATCCACGCCAGCACCGCCGCCAGCGCCCACGCGTAGCCGTTGTGGCGTCCCACCTCCCACGCCGACAGCACCGGCATCCCGTGCGCCGCGCCCCCCTGCGTGGCGCCCGCCGCCAGGATCGTGGGCAGGAAGTACGGCAGCACGAAGGGCCAGGTGCACGCCGTGAGGTCCAGCAGGTTGGCGCGTTGGTAGCCGTGGATGCCGCACCGCGCCCCGGTGCGCCGCGCGAATTCCCCGGTGGCCAGGATCGCCACCACGCTGTGCGTGGTGAGCAGCACCGCCCCCGACACCACCGCCACGATCCATGCCGACGCCGCGCGCGGTGTGCGGGCCCGCCCCTCGGCCCACGTCACCATCCGCTCCAGCAGGTCGGTGGCCTGGACCGTCCCCACCAGCGCCACCAGCAGCAGCGTGAACACCGTCACCCCCACCGCCCGCTGCATCCCTTCCAGCACGATGCCCGTGGCGCCCAGGCTGCCAGGCGCCACATGCAGCAGCGCCCCGGGGGTCACCAACCCCGTAGCCACCGCCAGCAGCACCGCGGCCAGGTTCCCCAGCAGCAGCGCCTCCAGCAGATGGCGTCGGGCCAGCAGCAGGCCAATGGTCAGCGACGGCGCCAGCAGCAGCAGGAAGGCCGCGGGCTTCGCCGCCGGCAGGGGCAGCGCCGCCGTGGTGGTGAGCGTGCCCCGGCCCCCCAACCACACGGCGACCGCCAACGCCAGCAGCGCCGCCGGCGCCGCGTAGCGCAGCCGGTTGCGCACCGTGCCGCCAATGTCCACCCCCTGCGTCCCCGCCGAGGCGATCGTGGTGTCCGACACCGGCGACAGCGAGTCGCCCACCGTGGCGCCGGCGAGGATGGCCCCCATGAGCGCCCCCGGGTGCGCACCTGCCGCACCGCCGGCGGGGTACAGCAGCGGCCCGCACAGCAGGATGGTGCCAAAGCTGGTGCCGGTGGCCATCGACACCACCACGCACGCCACGAAGGCCGACGCCGCATACGCGCCGCCCGTGAGCGCCAGGCGCCGCGCGCCCCACGCCAGCGCGTCCACGAAGCCTGCCGCCCCCAGCACCGCTCCCAGCACGCCGGCCAGCAGCCACGCGCTCACCATCACCATCACCATCCGCTGACTCATCCCGTCCAGCATCGCCTCGGCGTACCGCGTGCGGTCGCGCGCCAGCAGCAGCCCCAGCGTGAGCGCGGCCAGCAGCACCGGCCAGAACCCCTTCTCATCGGGGGCGCCCGCCAGCGCCAGCACGGCCACCCCGGCCAGGAACAGGACAAACGGGGCCAGCGCCCCCACCGTCCCGCCGTGAAAGGCGAGGGGGGGCGGCGCGGACGCGGGTGACGTGGTGGTGTCCGTCATATGGCGGGGGAAACTCGCCCCGTGGTACTGTTCGCGCCATGGACCCCGCCTCCTTCCCCCCCGGCAGCGCCCCCGCTGGCGCCGCGCGCGACGACGCCTTCACCCTGTACGACCTGCGCGTGGAGGTGGTCGCCACCGAGCGGCCCATGGTGTGCAACCACCCGGCAGGGCTCTGGTTCACCCTGTCGGGGGAGAACCTCGCGTTCCCGCCCGGGGCGACCTTCCCGCTGTACCCGCTGGCGGCACTCCTGCCGCTGCTGCCGGCCAAGCAGCGTCCCACGCATCCGCACGACTGGATGACCACCGACGCGGAGATCGCCTGCCCCGACCCCTACTGCGGCGGGCGCTTCCGCATCACGCGCACGGGGACCAGCACCTTTCGGCATGGCGAGGTGACGCGCGTGCCGCTCCCGCCGGCCACCGGCGACGCGCCCGGGGAGGCGGCATGATCCCCACCGTCACGCTGGCGCCGGGGTACGTGATCCCGCGCCTCATCAAGGGCGGATGGCAGCTGGCCGGCGGGCACGGCGCCGTGCGCGACGACGAGGCCATGGCGGACATGTTCGCCTACGCGGAGGCGGGGATCACCGCGTTCGACTGCGCGGACATCTACACCGGGGTGGAGGAGCGCATCGGCGCCTTCCTTCGGGCGTGGTGGACCCGGCACGGGGAGACGGCGCCGCGCATCCGCGTGCACACCAAGTGCGTCCCCGACCTGGACGCGCTCCCCACCCTGTCGCGCGGGGACCTGGAGCGGCTCATCGACCGCTCGCGCGCGCGGCTGGGGGTGGAGACGCTGGATCTGGTGCAGTTCCACTGGTGGGACTACGCCGTCCCCGGGATGGACCAGGCGCTGCAGCACCTGGACGCGCTGCGGCGCGAGGGGAAGATCGCGCAGCTGGGGGTCACCAACACCGACACGCCGCACCTGCGCGCCTTCCTCGATGCGGGGATCCCCGTCGTGAGCCACCAGGTGCAGCTGTCGCTGCTGGACCGGCGCCCGCTGGGGGCGATGGCCACGCTGTGCCGCGAACGCGGGGTGTCGCTGCTGTGCTACGGCGCGCTGGCCGGGGGCTTTTTCCACGAGCGGTGGCTGGGGGCCGCCGAGCCGGTGGAGCCCCTGGAGAACCGTTCGCTGGTGAAGTACAAGCTCATCATCGACGAGTTCGGCGGGTGGGAGCGCTTCCAGGCGCTGCTGGCGCTGCTTGCGCGGCTGGCCGAGCCGCGGGGCGCCACCATCGGCGCGGTGGCGATCCGCGCCGTGCTGGACGAGCCGGCGGTGGGCGCGGTGATCGCGGGGGCGCGGCATGCGCGGCACCTGGCGGCCACGGTGGCGGCGTGCACCATGGCGCCCTTCACCACGGCGGAGCGCGGCGCGCTGGACGCGCTGCTGGCGGAGGCGCCCGGGCCGTCGGGGGACGTGTACACCCTGGAGCGCGACCGCACCGGGCGGCATGGCGCGATCATGCGGTACAACCTGAACGCGGGGCGGCAGGGCGCCTGAAGCGGTTCGTTGGCGACGGTGGATGGGCCAGTCTCGTGCCGATCTCCGGCTGCTCCTGCCTCAGGCTGCGCCGAGGGGCCCTGGGTGTGAGGGAGAGGGACGAGGTGTTCGGGACGAGGGGGGCTGGTGCCGTCCCTGTGCCCTCATCCCTCTCCCTCACACCCAGGGCCCCTCGCCACCTCAGGAAGTTCAGGTTGCGAGGCGCGCGGACCCTGGCCGCGACACCGTCACCCCTTCACCGGTGCCCAGGAGCGGAGCCAGAGGTACCACGCCCGCCCGTACCCCGGCGCCTCCCGCAGCGCCGTTGCGAAATGCCGCCGCGCGCTGCGGGCGTCCCTGGCGGTCAGCAGGTTGGCGCCCCGGCGCGTGTGCACCACCGCGCGGGCGCGGCGCACCGCGTCCCCGTGCGCCGCCATGAAGTCCGGATGCCGTGCCGCCAGCCGGTCCAGCACACGGAGGTCGCTCTCCTCCACCTCACCGCCTGCGCCCCCCGTCAGGCTGGCCGCCGAGCGTGACACCGCCACCAGCTGGCGATCCAGACGGGCCACCAGCCGCCCGTACCCCGCGCGCAGCCACAGGTCCACATCCTCGCCAAAGCGCAGCGCCGGATCGAAGCCGCCGCACGCCGCGAAGGTGTCGCGCCGCAGCATCACCGTGGGGGTACCCAGATAGTAGTCGCGCAGGAGGTCGCGAAAGTCGCGCACCAGCGTCACCCGGCCCGACCCCGGGGCGTCCAGCGGCGGGGGCGCCTCCGTGGGGAAATAGGCGAAGGTGGTGGCGCACAGCGCCGTGGCCGGGTGGGCGGCGAACACCGCCAACTGGGCCGCCAGCTTGTCCGGGTGCCAGACGTCGTCGGCATCCAGGAAGGCCAGCAACGTGCCGCGTGCCAGCGCCGCCCCCTGGTTGCGGGCGTGGGCGGCCCCGGCGTTGGGCTGCGTCACCACCCGCACCCCCAGCGCATGCCGCGCCGCCACCGCCGCCGTGCCGTCGGTGGAGCCGTCGTCCACCAGAATGACCTCGTCGGGCGGGCGCGTCTGCGCCGCCACCGAGTCCAGCGCGCGCCCCAGTGTCCCCGCGGCGTTCCACGCGGGGATCACCACCGAGACCGTGTCGGGCAGGGTGCTGGGCGACTCGATCGGCATGGAGGGGCAAGCTACGTGGGCCGGGCGTTGGCAGGAAGCGTGGGGCGGCGGCATGTTGGGGGATGCCCCCGCGCTCCCGTCCCCGTCGGCGCGCCGCGCTCGCCACCGCGGCGGCCGTGGCCGTGTGCGCCACGGCCGCGTTGGGGTGGGCGCAGGGGTGGGGGCGCCGCGCCCCCGGGCTCCCCCCCAACCCGCCGTACGACGGCCGCTTCGCCTTCGTGCGGCTGCGCTACACCAACGGCCACCCCGGGTGGTCGTTCGACTATCCGGCCATGGAGCGGAACTTCATGACCATCGCGGCCGACCTCACCGGGCTGCGTCCCCACGTGCGCGAAAGCGTCGTGCTGGCCATGGATGATCCCGCACTGGGGCGCTATCCCGTGGCGTACCTGTCGGAGCCCGGCTTCTGGGACCCCGACGACCGGGAGGCCGCCGCGCTGGGCCGCTGGCTGCGCAAGGGCGGGTTCCTCATCGTCGACGACTTCTTCGGCCCCGCCCAGTGGGCCGTGTTTACCGACGCCATGGGACGCGTGCTCCCCGGGGCGCGCTTCCTTCCGCTCGACCGCACGCACCCGGTCTTCGACAGCTTCTTCCGCATCCCCTCCCTCCAGGGGATGCGGCATCCGTCGGGGCGCCAGTACCCCGCGCAGTTCCTCGGCGTCTTCGAGGACAACGATCCCACCCGCCGCCTGATGGCGGTGGTCAACTTCAACAACGACATCGGCGACTACATGGAGTGGTCCGGCGAGGGGTGGTACCCCGTCAACCTCTCCAACGACGCGTACAAGTTCGCCACCAACTACCTGGTGTACGGGCTCAGCCGGTGAGGCGCGGATGGCCGCGGGCGCGCCGCGCCCGCGCGCCTCACCGGAACGGCAGCGGCGTCTCCCGCGCCAGGTCGCGCACCATCCGGTCGTCCCCCGTCAGCTCCCAGTACACCATCGACACCGGCACCATCCCCACCGCGTTCACCTCGTCGAAGAAGCGGCGCAGCGAGAACTGGTCCCCCAGCTGCCGCGCGCGCTCGGCCATCGTCTCCTCCATCAGCCGCCCGCCGGTCACGTAGCTG
>JBILED010000306.1:0-3002 GCA_044352305.1 Gemmatimonas sp. | reverse complement strand
GGAACGGCCCGCCGCGCACGTAGCCCCCGCTGGGGCCGCGCACCACCATGGGGCACGGCAGGAACGCGCGGTAGCGCGCCGTGGCCACGTAGTTGGTGAGCATGTCGTACGCGTTGGCGATGAAGTCGATGAACTGCATCTCCACCACCGGGCGCATCCCCATGTGCGCCGCGCCGGCCGCGGCGCCCACCAGCGCGATCTCGCTGATGGGGGAATCGATGACGCGCTGCTCGCCGAAGCGCGCCAGCAGCCCCTCGGTGACCTTGAAGGCGCCGCCGTAGGCGCCGATGTCCTCGCCCAGGCAGAAGACGTCGGGGTCGCGCGCCATCTCCTCGAACAGGGCCTCGCGAATGGCCTCGAGGTAGGTGATCTCGGCCATCAGCGCTTCCCCCCGTCCGACGGCCAGGTGCCCCATCCTTCGGCCCGCTCGGCGCCGTAGCGCACGTCGGCCGCGTCCCGCCGGAACCAGAGCGGCGCCGTCACCGGCGGGTCGGCATACACGCCCACCAGCGCGTCCAGCGGCTCGGGGGGCGGCGAGGCCTCCGCCTCGTCGGTGGCGCGGTCGATTTCCTCCTGCACCCGGGCGTCGATCGCCGCGAGCTCCGCCTCGGTGGCCCCGAGCGTCTCGCGCAGCACGCGCAGGTAGCGGTCCAGCGGATCGTTCTCCGCGGCCCACCGCTCGATCTCGCCGGCGGGGACATACGACTGGTTGTCGTGCTCGGCGTGCCCCTTGCGGCGGTAGGTGAGCAGCTCGATGAGGGTGACGCCGCCGCCGGCGCGGGCGCGGTCCACCGCCGCCTTGGTGACGTCGTACACCGCCAGCACGTCGTTGCCGTCGGCCTGCACCCCCGGCACGCCGTAACCGACGGCCTTGTCCACGAAGTGGCGCGCGGCGGTCTGCTTGTGCGTGGGGGTGGAGTAGGCGTAGCCGTTGTTCTCCACGATGACCACCAGCGGGCACTTGAGCACGGCCGCGAAGTTGATCCCCTCGTGGAAGGCGCCGGTGGAGGTGGCGCCGTCGCCCACGTAGACGAGCCCCACGCGATCCTCGCCGCGCGCCTTGAAGGAGAGGGTGACCCCGGTCATGACCGGCACCATGTCGCCCAGCGGGGAGATCTGCCCCAGGAAGCCGCGGGTGGTGCCGGCGGGGCCGATGTCGCCGAAGTGGATGTTGAGTTCGCGGCCGCGGGTGGGGGAGTCGCCCTTGGCCATGTACTGCTTGAGCACCTCGACCGGCGTGGCGCCCTTGACCAGCATGGCGCCCAGGTTGCGGATGAGCGGCGACATGACGTCGCGCGGCTCGAGGGCGAAGCAGCTGCCGACGGCATCGGCCTCCTGCCCCAGCGACCGGAAGAGCCCCCCCACCACCTTGGTCTGGCGATAGAGGTTGACCAGGCGCTCCTCCAGCTGGCGCGTGAGGCGCATCCAGTAGTAGAGCTCGAGCTTCTGCGCGCGGGAGAGGGCGTCGCTGGGGCGCGGCGGGGCGGCGGCGCGGCGGGCCATCAGTACCCGGCCTCGATGCGGTGGCGCGGGTCGGCGGCGCGGTGCAGCGCGTTGAAGTACTTCTTCACGTTCTTGTCGAGGCGGCTCTCGCCGACCTGGTCGGTGTGGGCCTCGACGAGGGTGTAGTGCCCGCCCTCCATGCGCACCGTCAGCGCGAGGGTGCCCAGGGGCCCCTGGAAGCGGCGACTGCGCGCGTCGGCGGCCTGGCGGGCCAGCCCGAGGGGCGCGAAGTGGGCGTCGGCGGCGTCGAGCGCCTGGTCGGGGGGCAGGGTGGTGCGATGGAAGAGGCGCATGCCGGATCAGGGCGTACGGGGCGTGGTGGCGGGACGGGGCGCCGAGTCCGGGGCGGCCGAGGCGGCTGGCAGCCGCCGGGACTGCGGCGTGGTGAAGTCCCCGGGCTCGTCGGCGCTCAGGACATCCTGCGTCCAGTCCTGCGTGGTCTGCAGCGCCTTGGTCGAATCGTGACGGAACTGGATCGCCATGGCCCACATGCCCGCCGTCACGTACATGAGGTTGCTGCGGTAGGTGCCCAGCTCCCCGGTCTCCTCGAGGCCGTTGGCGACGGTCTTGCGGTCCCGGTTGGTGGCGTAGATCCGCCCCTGCCCCCCCTGGATGGGGAGGCCGGTGTCGGCATCGTGGACGGTGACCCGCCAGATGATGGGCTCCAGCGCGCGCACCGGGCGCGTCTCGGATACGACGCGGATGACGAAGTCCTCCGTGCGGAAGCGCAGCTCGTTGCGCGGGGGGGTCCCCGCGTCACAGGCGGCCAGCAGGAGGGCGCTCGCCGTCGCGGCCACGGCCGCGACGGCCCGACGCGCGCGCCGGAAGGTCACTGGTAGTATTCCAGCCCGAGGTGGGTGATCTGCTCCTCCCCCATCAGGTGGCGGAGCGTGTTCTTGAGCTTGGTCTGCTGGATGAACAGGTCGTGCTCCGGGTTGAGCCCGGCGGCCACCTGCGGCGCCTTGTAGTAGAAGCTCAGCCACTCCTGGATCCCCTTCATCCCCGCCCGCCCGGCGAAGTCGCTGAACAGCGCGAGGTCCAGCACGATCGGGGCCGCCAGGATGGAATCGCGGCAGAGGAAGTTGACCTTGATCTGCATGGGGTAGCCCAGCCACCCCTTGATGTCGATGTTGTCCCACCCCTCCTTGTTGTCGCCGCGGGGCGGGTAGTAGTTGATGCGGACCACGTGCGAGAAGTCCTTGTACAGCTCGGGGTACAGCTCGGGCTGCAGGATGGTGTGCAGCACGGACAGCTTGGACTCCTCCTTGGTCTTGAACGACGCCGGGTCGTCCAGCACCTCGCCGTCGCGGTTCCCGAGGATGTTGGTGGAGTACCACCCCTCGAGCCCCAGCATGCGCGCCTTGAGCCCCGGGGCGATGACCGTCTTCATCCACGTCTGCCCGGTCTTGAAGTCCTTCCCGCTGATGGGGACGCCGCGCTGGTTGGCCAGGTCGACGAGCGCCGGGAAGTCAGCCGACAGGTTGGGGGCGCCGTTGCAG
>JBILED010000196.1:0-5338 GCA_044352305.1 Gemmatimonas sp. | reverse complement strand
GCGAAAGATCGCCGTCATCGAGAACGAGTTCGGGGAGATCGGGATCGACAACGACCTCGTCATCAACGCCGACGAGGAGATCTTCGAGATGAACAACGGCTGCATCTGCTGCACCGTGCGGGGGGACCTCATCCGGATCCTCGGCACGCTGATGCGGCGGCGCGACCGCTTCGACGCCATTCTCATCGAGACCACCGGGCTGGCCGACCCGGCCCCCGTCGCGCAGACGTTCTTCGTGGACGAGGAGATGCAGGCCAAGCTCCGCCTGGACGGGATCGTCACGATGGTGGATGCCCGGCACGTGCTGCTGCACCTGGACAGCTCCCCCGAGTGTCGGGAGCAACTCGCGTTTGCCGACGTGGTGATCCTCAACAAGTGCGACCTGGCCACGGCGGAGGAGCTGGACGGGCTGGAGCGGCGCATCCGTGGGATGAACGCGGTGGCGCACATTGTCCGGGCCACCAACGCTGCGGTGCCGATGGAGGCGGTGCTGGACATCGGCGGGTTCGACCTGGACCGCGCCCTCGCGCAGCGTCCCACGTTCCTCGAGCCAGAGTATCCGTTCGAGTGGGGGGGGACCTTCCAGCTGGAGGCCGGGAACGCGCAGCTGGTGCTGCAGGACGGCCCGGACCCGGAGATGACGGTGATGGCGTGGAAGATGCCGGACGCCTCGGCAGAGGCGCTGGCGGTGGCCCGGGAGCGGGTGGCGGTGTACTTCTCGGCGGACGACCAGCGGATTGCGCCGGGGCAGGGATTCGGGCTGGGGTGCACGCCGACCACGCTGCGCCTGGAGGGCGGGGGGGAGAAGCGGTTCCTCCTGCACGTGGAGGAGCCGGGGGCGTACGCGCTGTTCACCCAGCACCACCCCGACGAATTCGCCATGCACCTGGAGCAGGGGGGGCAGCGGTGCGTGACGGTGAGCGACCACCACTACAATCCGGAGCACGAGCACGACGAGGAGGTCACCTCGGTAGGCCTGGAGTTTGCCGGCGACTTCGACCAGCAGAAGCTCAATGCGTGGCTGGGAGAGCTGCTGATGACGAAGGGGACGGACATCTTCCGGATGAAGGGGATCATCGCCATCCAGGGGGAGGCGCGCCGGTTCGTCTTCCAGGGGGTGCATATGCTCTTTGACGGGCGCCCGGACCGTCCCTGGGGGAACACCCCGCGCGGGAGCCAGATGGTGTTCATCGGCCGGCACCTGGACCGGCAAGCGCTGCAGGACAGCCTTGTCGCGTGCCTGGCGTCCCCTCGCGCGGCATGAGGGGGAGCGGACGGGGCGCCGCCAGGGGGGCTGGCGGCGCGGCGCTGGCCCCCCAGTGGCGCACGGAGGTTGGGGATGCGGTGCTGGTGCTCACGGTGAGCCCCGACGACACGTGGGTGGGGGTGGGGACGGCGACGGGCGAGGTGCTGCTGCTGGATGCCGCGCACGGGCAGGTGGTGGAGCCATGGGAGGGACACGCCAATGGCGCCCTGGCGGCAGGGTGGTCGCGGGCCAGCGGCGTGCTGGCCACGGGAGGGCAGGACGGGCGGGTGTGCTTCTGGTTGCCGGGTGAGGGCCCCGCGGTAGCCGTGGGCGACGGGGCGCCGCGCGAGGAGGGACGGCGCGCGCTCCCCTGGGTGGAGCACGTGGCGTGGTCCCCCGACGGGGCCACCTGTGCCACGGCCGCCGGGCGCCATGTCGCGATCTGGGACCATGCGGGGCGGCTGCTGCGCCGCTGTCCCCCGTTTCGGAGCACCGTGGCCGACCTGCAGTGGCTCCCCGACGGGGAACGCTGGTCTGCCGTGGGGTATGGTGGCGCCATGGTGTGGGACCGTCGGGTGGAGACCGAGGGGGAGGCGCTGTCGTGGAAGGGCTCGTTCCTCTGTCATGCCTGGGCTCCCACGGGGAAGTGGCTGGCGGCCGGGATGCAGGAATCGGCGGTGCACATCTTCGAGGTGCGCACCAAGGGGGACCTCGAGATGAGCGGCTACGCGATGAAGGTGCAGCGGCTCTCCTGGAGCGCCGACGGCTCGCGGATGATCACCTCGGGCGGCCCCTACGGCACGGTCTGGAACTTCTCGGGGAAAGGGCCGGCGGGGACGCGGCCGGTGTCGCTGCCCGGACACGTGCAGCCCGTGAGCGACGTGCAATTCTGGGGACGTGGCCTGTGGGTGGCCACGGGGGCCGAGGACGGCCAGGTGCTGGTATGGGACCTGACCACGTCGAGCAAGGTGGCGCGGGGGGCGGGGCTGGTGTCCTCTCCGGTCACCCGGCTGGCGTGGCACCACCGGGAGCGCCGTCTCGTTTCGGGACACCTGTCCGGGTGGGTGGTGGGGTGGCCGCTGGTGCGGGGATAGCCGCGGCCGCCACACGCCACGCAGGGCTGGCATGGTCGGCGACCGCGCGGTAGCCTCGACGATCCACCCTGATGGCATGTCCCATCCCCGTCGGCGGCCGCCGTTCCCTCTCTCCTGACCATGCTCCACTCCTTCCGCCTCCTGCTCCTCGTCGCGCTGACCGGCGCGGTGGTGCCAGCTCCGCTCCCGGAACGGCCGTTCCCGGGACCCGGGAGCGAGCGCGACCACGGATCCGGGGCCCCGCGTCGTGCCCAGCAGGCCCCTCGCCCCTACCCCGACCGCGTGGAGATCCGCCGCACGGCGCACGGCATTCCGCACATCGCCGCCGAGGACATGGGGGCGTTCGGCTATGGCATGGCGTGGGTGCAACTCGAGGACTACGGGGCGCGGGTGGCCCTGGGGGTGATCCGCGCGCGCGGCCACCTGGGCCGCTACTACGGACGCGACTCGCTGGAGCGCGACTTCGACGCCCGCCTCACGCACGCGCGGGCGGTGGCGACGTATCGACAGCTGCAGATCGAGACGCGCGAGACGTACGAGGGCTTTGCCGCGGCCATCAACGACTACGTGCGTCAGCACCCCGCCGATTTCCCGCCCTGGATGCCCACCGACGTGCAGGGGGTGGACATCGCGGCCCTGTGGATGGAGCCCCCCGTCCCCGACGGCGCCCGCACCTTTGCCGATCGCGCGCAGCGCCGGCGGGAGCGCGCGCGCCAGGACTCGCTGCAGCGCGAGGGCGAGGGCTCCAACGCCTGGGCCTTTGCGCCGTCGCGCACGACGTCGGGCCGCGCCATCCTGCTGCGCAACCCGCACCTCGACTGGAGTGCCGGCTACTACGAGGCCCATGTGACCGTCGACGGGGTGATGGACTTCTACGGCGACTTCCGCATCGGGAACCCCGCGCTGCTGGTGGGCGGCTTCAACCGGCACCTGGGCTGGGCCACCACCAACAACAACACCGACAACGAGGCGCTGTACGCGCTCGAGGTCGACTCGCTGCGCCCCGACCACTACCTCCTGGATGGTCGCGCCCATCCCATCGAGCGCGTCGATGTGGTGGCCGAGTACCGCAACGGGCCTGGCCTCTCGTCGGAGGTGCGCACGCGCTGGCAGACCGCGCTGGGTCCGGTGGTGGACCGGTCCGGCGGCACGGTGGTGATTGCGCGCTGGCCGGCGGACGGGGAGTTCCGCAAGACCGAGCAGTTCCTGCGCCTCATGCGGGCGCGCACGCTGGAGGAGTGGAAGGACGCCATGCGCCTGCGCGCGCACACCACGTCCAACCTCACCTATGCCGACGCCAAGGGGAACATCTTCTACGTCTGGAATGCCACCGTGCCGCGACTCCCCCATCCCAGCGGGGGGGACAGTGTCGCGATCCCGGTGCGCACCAGCGCCGAGGTGTGGCAGGACATGGTGCCCTTCGACTCCCTGCCGCAGCTGTTGAACCCGCCCGGCGGCTACCTCCAGCAATCCAACGACCCGTTCCACTACACCAACCTCAACGCCATCATCGACTCCCTGCGCTTTCCCTCCAACTTCTCGCGGCCGGCGCTGGGGTTCCGCACCCAGCTGGGGATCCGCCTCGCCACGCAGGAGCGCAGGATGTCGCTGGAGGAGGTGGTGCGCCTCAAGCACTCCTATCGCATGCTGGCCGGCGAGCGCTTCACCGACGACCTGCTGGCGGCCGTGCGCGCCGGTTCGCCCTCGCCCGCGGTGGCCCAGGCCGCGGCGCTGCTGGAGCGATGGGATCGCACAACCGCCCCCGACTCACGGGGGGGCGTGCTGTTCGAGGCCTGGTATAACCGGCACCTGCAGGGCGAGGCGCTGCGCGGCATGCCGTTCGCCGAGCGCGCGCGACGCACCTTTGCCACCGCCTGGAGCCCGGAGCGCCCCACCGACACGCCCGATGGGCTGGCTGATCCCGCGCGCGCCGCGGCCGACTTTGCCTGGGCGGTGGAGCAGGTGACGCGGAAGTACGGGCGGGCGGACGTCGCGTGGGGCGAGGTGCATCGCGTGCGGCGCGGCAACGTGGACGAGCCCGTGGGGGGCTGCACCGGGGCGCTGGGGTGCTTCCGGGTGCTGCAGTTCACCGAGGGCCCGGACGGCACGCGGGTGGCGCGTGGCGGCGACGGGTGGGTGCTGGCCGTGGAGTTCACGCCGGTGCCGCGCGCCTATTCGGTGCTGGCGTACGGGCAGAGCAGCGACCCGGGATCGCCGCACTTTGCCGACCAGGCGGCGATGTTTGCGCGGGGGGAGATGAAGCGGGTGGCGTATGCGCCGGAGGATGTGGAGCGGGCGACGGTGCGGCGGTATCGGCCGGGGCGGTAGCGGGCTCCGGTGCGCGTGGTTGCGGGGAGCCGCATCCGTGCGCACCACACGCGGGGTCTCGGCGCGCCGGCGGCCCTCAGGCGGTCCTCAGGGGGGCCGCCGCCGTGCCCAGCCCCCCAACCAGCGCCGCCAATGCCTCCTCCGGCAGCTGCGCGCCGATGAACAGCGCCACCGGCTCGGCGCCGGCGTGGGGGGCCGACGCATCCAGCGTGAGCGCGCGGCGCCCCTCGGTGCGGTTCCACACCCACATGGTGTCCGGTGCGTCGGCAAAGCGCACCAGCCCCTTGGCGCGCACCACCGCGCGGGGGAGCCCGGCCACCGCGGCGGTGAAGCGCGCGCGGTCCACCACCGGCGGGAGCGGCAGCGTGAGCGCGGCAAAGGGGTGCGCGTGCGAGGACGATGGCGCCCCCGACGCGTCGGGGCGATGGACGTGTCCCTCGGGGGCCAGCGGGAGCGCCGCCCCCGTGCGGCGCGGCGGGGCGGTGCCGTGCGCGTCCACCAGCGCCCCCAGCGTGTGCGCAAAGGCCGCCGGCGTGGTGACCGCGGCCAGCGGATTGGCCTCGCGCACCAGCCGGCGCACCTGCGCCCGCCGCGCCTCGCCGCACCGGGCCTCCCAGTTGAGCACCACATGCGTGGCCGTGCGCAGCTGCGCCGCCTCCAGCGCGTTGTG
>JBILED010000195.1:0-5340 GCA_044352305.1 Gemmatimonas sp. | reverse complement strand
GCGCGCCTCCACGTCGGCCAGCAGCACCGCCAGGTCGCGCTCCCCCTGCGGCAGGCGCTCCTCGGCGGCGGCAATCACCTCGGGCGGGAGCTGAAGCCGGCGGGCGATGCTCAGCCCGTAGCTGCGCCCGGGGACGCCCTTGAGCAGGCGGTACGTGGGGGCCAGCGCCACCGCGTCGAATTGCAGCGACGCGTTCACCACCCCGGGCACCTCGGTGGCGAGCAGCTTGAGCTGCCCCAGGTGCGTGGAGGCCAGCGTGAGGGTGCCGCGGGTGGTGAGCGCCGCCAGGATGGCGCCGCCCAGGGCGGCCCCTTCGGCCGGATCGGTGCCGGAGCCCAACTCGTCCACCAGGACCAGCGAGTGGGCGGTGGCGCGGGCCAGGATCTCCGCGAGGTTCTTGACGTGCGCGCTGAAGGTGGAGAGCGACGCCTCGAGGCTCTGCTCATCGCCCACGTCGGCAAAGCAGTCATCGAACACCGGGAGGCGACTGGTGGCGCCCACCGGCGCGGGAATGCCCGCCTGCACCATGGCGGCCATGAGTCCGACCGCCTTGAGGAGGACCGTCTTGCCCCCCGTGTTGGGCCCGGAGACCAGCAGCGTGCGTTCACCCGGGACCATGGTGAGGTCGAACGGGACCACGGTGATCCCCCGGGCGAGAAGCAGCGGATGGCGCCCGTCGATGATGCGCACCCCGTCGGCGGGGTCACCCACCTCGACGGGGGCGCAGTGGCACTCGAGGGCGTAGCGCGCGCGGGCCTGCAGGCAGTCGAGCGCCACGAGCGCGTCCCACGCGCCGCGCAGCGCGGGCGCATGGGGGCGCAGGGTGTCGGTGAGCTCGCGCAGGACCCGCTCCTCCTCGCGCTGCTCCTCGATCTCCAGCTCGCGGACGCGATTGCCGAACTCCACCGCCGCCGGGGGCTCCACGAAGATGGTGGCGCCGGTGCCCGACGCGTCGTGGACGATGCCGCCGACGTAGCCGCGCGCCTCGCGCCGCATGGGCATGACCCACCGGCCGTTGCGCATGGTGACGGAGAGGTCGCTGACCTGGTGGTGCGGTTCGAGGCGCGCCATTTCGCGCTCGAGCAGGCGCACCAGCTCGCCCTCCGCCTGGCGCAGTTCGCGGCGCACGCGCCGGAGGGCGGGGGACGCCTCGTCCTTGACGGTGCCGTCGTCCGCGATGGCGCGGGTGATCCCCTCCTCGAGGGGGCGCAGGTCGAGGAGGGCGTCGGCCAGGTCCCGCAGGACGGCGATGACCACGAGCGGGCGCCGCGGGTCGCGCACGGCGTCGCGGGTGCGACGCGCGGAGCGCAGCAGGATGGCGCCCTGCAGGAGCTCCAGGGCGGACCACGCGAGCCCTTCGATGCGCAAGCGCTGCAGCGGGGCGCCAAGCTCCGGCACCGGCTCCGCCGGCCACCCCAGTTCGGACCCGACCAGTGCCCGCATGGCCTCGACGCGGCGGTGTTCCGCCTCGATCCATGCGCGGTCGGGGACGGGGACCAAGGCGCGCACGGCGGCAGCCCCCGGGGCGGAGTGCGCACGCCCTGCGACCAGCCCCAGCAGACGGGGGAACTCGAGAATGCCGAGGGCGTGCGCGTTCATGAGTCCCTGCAAGGCATGAGTCCGACCACCAGGCCGGACGGTGAAACGAACGTCCTAGCGGGCGCTGAGCGCCTCACGGACGAGGGCACTCACCTGAGCGCCATCCGCCCGCCCCTTGAACTGCGGGAGCACGACGCCCATCACGGCGCCCACGGCGGTCGCCCCGGCGTCGATCGCCGCACGGATGGCCGCGCGGATTTCCTCGGGGTCCACCGCTGCTGGGAGGAACCCCTCCAGCGCCCCCGCCTCGGCCGCCTCGCGCGCCGCCAGATCGGCGCGGGCCGCGGTGGCGTAGAGGGCGCTGGCTTCCCGGCGCTTCTTGACCGCCTTCCGCAGCACGTCGACCACATCGTCATCCACCAGATCGCGACGCAGCTCGATCTCCCGGTTGCGCGCCTCGGCGATCACGGTGCCCAGCAACAGCACGCGATCGCGATCCTGGGCCTTCCGCGCCGCAACCTGCTCAGCCTGCAGGCGGGCGAGCAGCGGCGCGGCAGCCGTCACCCGTGACGGGTGCGCCGGTTCTTCCGGACCGCCGCATTCATCTTGCGCTTGCGCCGCTCGGACGGCTTCTCATAGTGGCGGTGCTTGCGCAGGTCGGACAAGATGCCGGCCTTCTCGCACTTCTTCTTGAAGCGCTTGAGGGCCCGCTCGAAGTTCTCGTCCTCGTGAATGATGACTTCGGACAAAACGGAAGCTCCGGTGGGAGAGGATCGGCCACGGCGCGGATGCCGTGGCACGGGGACCAGATGAAACGCGAAAGGTGCAACCGGCCAGCGAACGACCGCGTTGCCGACGGCAACGCCTGGAACAACCGCAGCGTCCACGCGAGAGCCGCACGCCGTAGCCGGCGGGCGTTCCCCCTGTAGCCCTGAAAACTACCAGCGACCCACCGCCAAGGTCAAGCAGTGGCGGCACATGGCGGTGCGAAGGCTACCCCGGGGGCCACCCCAGCGCCCGTCCGCCCAGCACATGCAGGTGGAGGTGGCCCACCGTCTGCCCCCCGTCCGTCCCGCAGTTGGTGACGACACGGTATCCCGAGGCGGCCACCCCCTCACGCTCCGCGACCTCTCGGGCCAACAGCAACAGGGCGCCCAGCTCCTCCCCGTCCGCCGCGGCCGCCAACCCGTCCACGTGGCGCCGAGGGACGACCAGCACGTGGACCGGCGCCTGCGGATGCAGGTCCCGGAACGCCACCCCCCGCTCGTTCTCCGCCACCCGCGCCGCCGGGATGGTCCCCGCCACGATGCGGCAAAAGATGCACTCGGCACCCTGTGTCTCGGCCATCAGCCCCCCTCCGCGTCCAATCCCGTTCGCGCCATGGCCAAGGCGGCCACCGCGGCCGTCTCGAACCGCAAGATCCCCGGCCCCAGCCGGCTTCGCCGAAAGCCCGCCGCCTCCAGCTGCGCCAGCTCGTCCGGCTCCAGCCCCCCCTCCGGCCCCACCGCCAGGACCACGGGCGCACGCCACCCCCCTGCCCCGCCCCCCACCAACGGCGCCCCGGTCGCGTCGAGCACGACCCGATCCCCCACCGGGGCCGCCATCATTGCCCGCTCCACCGTGGCCTCGGGGAACAGCTGCGGCAGCCACCCCCCCTCGCTTTGCAGCAGGGCCCCCTCCATGCGCGCCCGCACCTTGGCCTGAAAGGCCATCCCCTCGCCGCGCGGCGACACGCTCCGCGAGCGCCGCCACAGCACCGGGCGCCAACTGGTTACCCCCAACTCCGCCGCCTTCTCCGCCAACCACAGCATCCGGTCGCGGTCGGCCACGGGGAGCAGCAGGTGCACCTCCGGCAAGGGCGGCACCTCGGCGACCGCGTCCACCTCCACCTGGACCTGCGTCTTGGCCAAGCGGATCACGTGCGCGGCCGCCACCCCTCCGGCCCCGTCGCGCAGGGCCACCGCCGCCCCGGCCTCGAGGCGCAGCACCCGCATGTGGCGCGCCGCCCCTTCGTCCAGCGCCACCGTGCTCCCGGCCACGAAGGGCCCCGGGGCGAAGAACCCCGGACGCCCGGCGGTCAGCGCCGGGCGACGGTCACCGACCACCACGGCTCCTCCGTGTCCTCGGCCACCACCTCCCACCCGGCGGCCTGCAGCGTGGCCACCATGCCGTCACGCTCCTCGCGCAGGATCCCGCTGAGGATGGCCCGCCCGCCAGGCGCCAACGCTGCCGCCATGGCGGGCAGCAGCATCACCAGCACCGACGAAATGATGTTGGCCAGGATCACGTCCACCGGCGCCAGCAGGGGCAGCAGCGCCTCGGCATCCCCCTCGAACACGTGCACGCGCGCGTCTTCGCCATTGCGCCGCACATTCGCCTCGGCATCCGGAATGGCGTCCGGATCCACTTCCACGGCGTAGACGCGCGCGGCTCCCAGCTTGGCCGCGGCAATGGAGAGGACGGCGCTCCCGGCTCCCAAGTCGGCCACGGCTTGGCCGGGGCGCAGCACCGCCGGCAGCAGGCGCGCCACCCCACGGGTGGTGGCGTGCTCGCCGGTGCCAAAGGCCATCCCGGGCTCAATGATGATGGCACGGGCGGGGTCCAATCCGTCGGCCAGCCAGGGGGGGGCAATGGTCAGCGCCCCCACCGCATGCGCCCCGATCCGCGCCTTCCACGCCTCACTCCAATCCACCGCCGGCAACGGCTCCTGCGTGGCCACGGCCAGTGGCACCGCCGCCACTACCGCCGCCGCGACCGCGTCCACGTCCGCTCCCGGAGGAAAGTGGGTGACCAGCCGCAGGCCGTCCTCGTGGACCCCCTGCGCGCCGGCGCCAAACAGCGCCGCCAGCGCCGCCTCGCGCGCACCGGCCGCCTCGCCCGGCTCCACGCGCAGGCTCGTCCACCCCGCCATCGGCTCAGCCACCCAGCGCTTCCTTCATCTTCGACCAGAACCCCTTCTCCCGCTGGGCGGGCGCCTGCCGCTGCATGCCGGCCAGCCGTTCGATCAGCGCCGACTCCTCGGCCGACGGCTGCTGCGGCGTCCACAGCTGCACCTTCACGTGCAGATCGCCCACGCCGGATGCGTTGACCCGCGGGAGTCCGCGCCCGCGCAAATGGAACACCGTGCCGCTCTGCGTCCCCGCCGGGACCTTGAGCGACAGCGGGGCGTGCACCCCGGGCACCTGGATCTCGGCCCCCAGCACCAACTGCGGGTAGGTGACCAACGCCTCGCAGAACAGGTCCTCGCCATCACGCTCGAAGCGCTCGTCGTCCTGCACCTCGAACACCACCAGCACATCGCCACGCCCACCGCCCCGCGCCCCCACATTGCCGGCGCCCCGCAGCGTCATGTACTGCCCGGTGGCCACTCCGGCCGGCACCGTGATCTTGAGGGTGCGCTCCGCCCGCACGCGCCCCTCCCCACGGCACTTGCGGCAGGGGGACGAGGTGACCATCCCCTCCCCCGCGCAGTTCGGGCACGGCGCCACCGACACGAACTGGCCGAAGAAGCTGCGCTGGGCCCGGCGCACCTCGCCGGCCCCCCCACACGTCCCGCACTTCTGCGGGCGGGTCCCCGGCTCGGCGCCGGAGCCTTCACAGCTGTCGCAGGCGTCCAGCACCTTGAGCGTCACCGTCTTCTCGACCCCGGTGGCGACCTCTCCGAGCGTGAGCGCCAAGGGGAGTTTGAGGTCGGTTCCGGGGCGGGGACCGGCGCGGCGCCCACCCCCCGCCGCCCCGAACAGGTCACCCAGCCCGCCGAAGTCCCGCATGAAGATGTTCAGGGCATCGGACAGGTCGACG
>JBILED010000049.1:0-16675 GCA_044352305.1 Gemmatimonas sp. | reverse complement strand
ATGCCGCACCCCGAGGGGTACCGCAAGGCGCTGCGGCTGATGAAGCTGGCGGAGAAGTTCATGGTGCCGGTGATCACGTTCATCGACACGCCGGGCGCGTGGCCCGGGCTGGGGGCGGAGGAGCGCGGGCAGAGCGAGGCGATCGCGCGGAACCTGCTGGAGATGAGCCAGCTGCAGGTGCCCATCGTGGCCACGGTCATCGGCGAAGGAGGCTCGGGGGGCGCGCTGGCGCTGGGGGTGGCCGACCGGGTGCTGATGCTGGAGCATTCGGTGTACTCCACCATCTCGGTGGAGGGGTGCGCGGCCATCCTGTGGAAGGACGGCAAGAGCGTGGAGATGCGCGACAAGGCGGCGAACGCGCTGCGACTGACCGCCCCCGACCTGCTGGAGCTGGGGGTGGTGGACGAGGTGATCCCCGAGCCGGTGGGTGGCGCGCACTCGGACCACGGGGCCATGGCGGGGGCGCTGCGCGACACGCTGGTGCGGCAGCTGGAGGAGCTGCGCCGGCTCAAGCCGGACAAGCTGGTGCGTCGGCGGCGCGAGAAGTTCCTGAAGATGGGGCGCTTTGCCGAGTAGCGCGGCGCCCGAGGCGGGGGCGGAGACGGAGGCGCCGGCGTCGCACCTGGTGGAGGTCGCCTTCCGCGGCAACCGGAAGGAGTTCTTCGCCTGGGAGGGGGAGGCGGCGCCGCCGCTGCGCGCCGGCGTGGTGGTGGAGGTGGAGCGCGGCGAGGACTTCGGGCGGGTGCACAGCACCGGCGCGCTGGCCGAGGTGCGGTGCCGCGGATGCGCGCACGGATGCGGCACGGCGCCGCCGCCGCGACGCGTGCTGCGGGTGGCCACCCCCGACGACGAGCGGCGCGAGCGGGAGCGCGCGGCGGAGCATGAGCCGACGCGCCGCACCGCGGCGGCGCGGGCCAAGGCCGCCGGGCTGGTGATGAAGGTGACCGACGCCGAATGGCAGTGGGACCGGCGCAAGCTCACGCTGTTCTTCACCGCCGAGAAGCGGGTGGACTTCCGCGATCTGGTGCGGGAGCTGGCGCAGCTGTTCCGCACGCGGATCGAGCTGCGGCAGATCGGCGTGCGCGACGAGGCCAAGCGGCTCTCGGGGGTGGGCCGGTGCGGGCGCGAGTACTGCTCCGCCAGCTGGATGCAGGAGCTGCGCCCGGTGAACCTGGGGGTGGCCAAGGATCAGCACCTGTCGCTCAACCCGCAGCAGATCTCGGGGGCGTGCGGGCGGCTGATGTGCTGCCTGCGGCACGAGCACGACTTCTACGTGCAGAGCCGGCGGCGGTTCCCCAAGGAGGGGAAGGTGCTGGTGACGGCGCACGGCGAGGAGCGGGTGCTGGCGTGCGACATCTTCCGCGAGCAGGTGACGTTGCGGGGCCCCGAGGGGGAGACGCGCGTGGTGCCGCTGGCCGCGCTGCGCGCGGAGGTGGTGCAGGCTGATGGCGCGTGGTTGCAGGCGGGGGTGGGGGGGGAGAGCGATGCGGGAGCCCCTGCGCCTCCCGTTGCCCCTGCGGCCACCGCGGCCGCGGCAGCGCTGCCCGTGCCGCCGTCGCCCGCCCCGCCCGCCTTGCCCACCGCCGACGATGCGGCCAACGCGGCCAACGCGGCCGACCCGGACACCGACGATCCGGACGCCGACGACCCGGACGCCGAGGCCGCGGGCATCGACGAGCCGGACGACGCCGCCGGTGCGGAGGCGTCCGGCGCCGCCGACACGGAGGCGCGTCGCAAGCGGCGGCGCGGGCGCCGCGGGGGACGCCGCGTGCGCGCCGCCGAGCAGCGCCGTGCCGCCCCCGATGATGCCCCCCCACGCCCCGACCCGTCCTGAGCATGGCCCGCTTCTTCCTCACCACTGCCATCGACTACGCCAACGGCGACCCCCACCTGGGGCACGCCCTGGAGAAGATCGGGGCCGACGTGATCGCCCGCTACCAGCGGCAGGCCGGGCACGACGTGCACCTGCTCATCGGCATGGACGAGCACGGGCAGAAGGTGCAGCAGACCGCGGCCGCGGCGGGCGTCGACCCGCAGGCGTTCACCGACCAGGTGGCCGGCCGCTTCCAGGCCATGTGGGCGCGGCTGGGGATCGCCTACGACCAGTTCATCCGCACCACCGACGCGCACCACAAGGCCGGCGTGCAGGCGCTCATCCGGCGCATCCTCGAGCGCTCCCCGAGGGACTTCTACGAGCAGTCGTACACGGGGCGCTACTGCGTGGGCTGCGAGGCGTTCAAGCAGGACGCCGACATCGTGGACGGGCAGTGCGCGCTGCATCCCACGCGCGCGCTGGAGGACGTCGAGGAGCGCAACTGGTTCTTCCGGCTGTCCGCGTACCAGGAGCGGCTGCGGCAGCTGCTGGAGGAGCGGCCGGCGTTCGTGCAGCCAGCCAGCCGGCGCAACGAGATCCTGGGGCTGCTCGCGCAGGGCCTGGAGGACGTCTCGGCGTCGCGCGCGCGGCTGTCGTGGGCCGTCCCCTTCCCCGTCCCCCTGTCCACGGGGGAGGTGCAGGGGACCTACGTGTGGTTCGACGCGCTCCCCAACTACCTCACCGCCACCGGCTTCCCGGAGGACGGCTACGAGACGCGGTGGCCCGCCGACCTGCATGTCATCGGCAAGGACATCACGCGCTTCCACGCGGTGATCTGGCCCGCGATGCTGATGGCCGCGGGGCTGCCGCTGCCGCGGCAGGTGTGGGCGCACGGCTTCGTGCAGCTGGGGGGGGAGCGCTTCTCCAAGAGCGCCGGCGTGAAGCTGGAGCTGGGGGAGGCGGTGGACCGCTTCGGCGCCGACGCGTTCCGCTACGTGCTGCTGCGCGAGGTGCCCTTTGACGGCGACGGCAACTTCTCGTGGGAGCGGTTTGCCGAGCGGTACACCAGCGACCTGGCCAACGCCTTCGGCAACCTGGCCAGCCGCGCCATTGCGATGGTGGAGAAGTACCGCGCCGGCGTGGTGCCGGCGGCCGCCCCCCCGGCGGAGGAGGCGGCCGATGCCGACGACCTGGCGGCGTACCATGCGGCCATGGACGGGCGCGACGGCTGGCTGCTGCACGAGGGGCTGGCGGCGGTGGCGCGGCAGACGGCGCGCGCCAACGAGTACGTGGCCGCCACGGCGCCGTGGGCGGTGGCCAAGGAGGGCGCGCGCGCGGCCGAACTCGACACCATCCTGGCGTCGCTGATCCGGCGCATTGCGCGGCAGCTGGTGCAGCTGGCGCCCGCCATGCCCGACAAGGCGCAGGCATGCTGGGAGCAGCTGGGGGCGCCCGGCGCGGTGGGCACCGTGCGCTTTGCCACGCTCGACGCGCTGGATCCGGCCGGGTGGACGGTGCGCAAGGGCGCGCCGCTGTTCCCGCGTCCGGAGGGGTAACGACCGGGGCCCGCCCCGTGACGGTTTGAGCGGGCATGTGACGCCATCGGGCAACGCCCCGTCTTGCGTCAGATGCCCGCCCGCGTCCCTCCCCGTCCTGCCGTCGGTGCGCCGCGGTCCCCCCGCCCCGCGCGCGCGTCGCGCGCCGGCTTTGCGCTGGAGTCGGTGCTGATGGTGCTGGTGCTGTTCACCGTGGTGGTGCTGGCCGGGCTCTCCACCGTGAGCACGGTGTCGCGCACCTCGGGGGCGGACTACCAGAGCGCCCGCGCCACCTATGCCGCCGAAGGCGCCGGCGACGACATCATGGCGCAGCTGGACGCCGCCATGCAGGACGGCCGCGTGACCGCCGACGAGGTGGCGGCGCTGGAGACCCCGTCCATCCCCGGGTTCGCCATCACCAGGACGGTGGCCCCGAAGGGGGAGGCCGTCCTGCGCACCGTGGCCACCGGGCCCTTCGCCGGGCTGTACTCCATGAACCAGCCCTTCGACATCACCATGACGGCCCGCGACAGCACCGGCGCGCGCGCCAGCGCGGTCATCGCGGTGAACACGATGTCGGTCCCCATCTTCCAGTTTGCCGTGTTCTACGAGCAGGACATGGACCTGCACCCGGGCCCCCCCATGGTCATCACGGGGCGGGTGCACAGCAACGGCAACCTGTACCTGTCCAACAACCTGACGCTGGCCGGGGTCGTGACCACCCCGGAGAGCACCTTCAAGCGGACCAAGCGCGGCCTCATGCAGCCCGACCGGGTGCGCATCAAGGATGCCGACGGCAACGCGGTCCTCCTGGACAAGGATTCCCGGACGGTCGGGGGGGACGCCGCCTTCCGGCAGTGGAGCGAGGAGCGGTTTGACGGCCGGCTGATGGCCAAGCCGCACGGGGTGCGGCCGCTCAAGCTCCCGCTGCCGGCGTCGATGCCGCCGCGCACGCTGCTGGAGCCGCGCGCCGAGAGCGATGCGGCGCAGGTGCGCAGCGTCAAGATGGCGTGGAAGGCCGACTGGTACATCACGGTGCGCGCCGGCGTGTTCGCGATGGCCGACACCACGGCCATGAAGGCGGCGTTCTGCGATTCGCTGGTGCACGTGCGCCCTCCGGGGCTCGAGGTCCCCGCCGCCGCAGACTGCCGGCGCATCTTCAAGCCGCGGGTGAACGCCTTCATGGACGGGCGCGAAGACCGCCGCCCCGACCTGGTGGACATCCACATGGACTCGCTCCGCCTCTGGAGCGACGCCAACCCCGCCGCCCGCTCGCCGCGCGTGCTGTACGTGGCGCTGCAGGGCCCTCCGGCCGGAGAGGCTGGCGATTTTCCGGCGATCCGGCTGCGGCAGGCGCGCCAGCTGCCGGTGCCACGGCCGGATGGGGACCAGGGCGGGCTGACCATCGCCACCGCGGTCCCGATGTACCTGCTGGGGGACTTCAACAGCGAAGCTCCCCTCTCGGCGTCGCTCATGTCCGACGCCATCATCACGCTGTCCAACCCGCCCAACCCGGCCATGAGCGCCGCCACCAGCGTGCCGGCCGACGCGCGCTGCGGGGCCACGGGGGTGCGCGGGTGGTGCGACAACCAGCAGCAGAGCAAGGTGAAGCGACGGGCCAGCGGCTCCAGCGTGCACGCGGCCGTGCTGGGGGGGCACACCGCCATCGCCTGCGACGGCTTCCGCACGGGGTGCGGCGCTCCCCCGTCCGGCGGCGGCGTGCAGAACATGATGGGGTACCGGGAGAACTGGTCGGGCGCCACCCACCGCTACCGCGGGTCGATCGTCTCGCTGTTCACCCACCAGTACCTGCTCAAGGGGTGGAACCTGACCTTCTTCAGCCCGCCCATCCGCGACTACAGCTTCGACACGCGCTTCGAGCGCGCCGACCAGCTGCCGCCGGGAACGCCGGCGGTGGGGAACGTGGTGCAGACCGCCTTCCGGCCGCTGTACTGACCGTGACCGGCCCCGGGCGACGCAATGACGGGACGGGCCGCCGGCGTGACGCTCGCGCCGGATTGGTGACGCAGCGGCGGGACACGGCGTCCGTGGGGATGATGCGCGCCGACGCTGGCCCCCTCCGCCCCTGCACCATGCCCGTCCTGCCCCCCCGCCCCCGCCGGCGCCGCGCCGGCTTTGCGCTGGAATCGGTGCTGATGGTGCTGGTGCTGTTCACCGTGGTGGTGCTGGCGGGGCTCTCCACCGTGAGCACGGTGTCGCGCACCTCGGGGGCCGACTACCAGAGCGCCCGCGCCACGTACGCCGCCGAGGGGGCCAGCGACGATGTCATGTCGCAGCTGGACGCCGCCATGCAGGACGGCCAGGTGACCGCCTCCGAGGTGGCCGCGCTGCAGACCCCGGCCATCCCGGGGTACGTGGTGGACAAGTCCGTGGCGGCCACCGGGAGCCCCGTGCTGCGCACCGTGGCCACCGGCCCCTATGCGGGGCTGTACTCCTTGAACCAGCGCTTCGACATCACGGTGTCTGCCAAGGACAGCACCGGCGCACGTGCGGCCGCCGTGATCGCCGTGAACGCCATGTCGGTCCCCGTCTTCCAGTTCGCCGTCTTCTACGACCAGGACCTGGAGATCCACCCCGGCCCGCACATGACCTTTGGCGGGCGGGTGCACACCAACGGCAACCTGTACACCATCAACAACCTCACCATCTCGGGGGTGGTGACCACCCCGGAGAGCACCTTCGTGGCGGCCAAGCACGCCGAAGCGGCCAGCAACGGGGTCAAGATCAAGGACGGCGACGGGGAGGCCGTGGCCGTGGACAAGGACTCCCGCACCGTTGGAGGCGACGCCGCCTACCGCCAGTGGAGCGAGAACCGCTTTGACGGCCGCCTCATGAGCCGCGCCCACGGCGTGAAGCCGCTGCTGCTGCCGCTCCCCGGCGTGAGCCCGCCGTGGACGCTGCTCACCCCGCGGTCGGACGCGGACACCCCCGACGTCCGCCTGGTGAAGATGGCGTGGAAGGCCGACTGGTACATCACGGTGCGCGCCGGCGTGTTCGCCATGACCGACACGAACGCCATGAAGACCGCCTTCTGCGACTCGCTGGTGCACGTGCGCCCCCCGGGGCTGCAGGTGCCGTCCGCCACCGACTGCCGGAAGATCTTCAAGCCGCGGGTGAATGCCTTCGTGGACGGGCGGGAGAACCGCAGCCCCGACCTGGTGGACATCCACATGGACTCGCTCCGGATCTGGAGCGACGCCAACCCGGCGGCGCGGTCGCCGCGCGTGCTGTATGTCGCCTTCTCGGGGCTGCCGTCGGGAGCCGCCGGCGACTATCCCGCGGTGCGGCTGCGGCAGGGGAGCGAGCTGCCGCTCCCGCGCACCGATGGCGACAACGGCGGGCTCACGGTGGCCACCGAGCGGCCGCTGATCACCCTGGGCAACTACAACACGGTGAACTGGCGCCCCGCCGCGCTCATGGGCGACGCCATCCTGCCGCTATCCAATCCGCCCAACACGGCCATGAGCGCCGCCACCAGCGTGCCGGCCGCCAATCGGTGCGGCGCCTCCGGCGTGCGCGGGTGGTGCGACAACCAGCAGCAGACCTTCGTGAAGCGCAGCGCGCGCACCACCACCGTGAATGCGGCCGTCATCTCGGGGCACACCCCCACCTCCTGCGACAAGGCGCGTGCCGGGTGCTCCGCGCCGGTCATGGGCGGGGGGCTGCACAACATGATGGGGTACCGGGAGAACTGGGGGGGCGTGGACCATGTGTACACCGGCTCCATCGTGTCGCTGTTCACGCACCGCCACCTGTTCGGGGCGCACAGCGGCAGCTACTACAACCCGCCCAACCGCAAGTGGTCGTTTGACACCCGCTACGAATCCCCGGTGAACCTCCCCCCCGGCACGCCGGCGGTGGGGAGCGTGGTGCAGACCGCCTTCCGCCCGGTGTACTGACCCATGACGCGCCCCGTGCCCCGCCCCCTGCCTCCTCCCGAGCCGCCCGCCCTGCGCCCGCCGGCGGCCACCGCGCCCGGGCCGTCGCCCCGCCGAGCCGGCATGACGGTGGTGGAGCTGGTGGTGGTCATGACCATCGTGGGCATTTCCATGGGCATCGTGGTGCCGCGGCTGCGGCAGTCGGAGCGCTCCAAGGTGGACCTGGCCGCCATGCAGCTGGTGCACGACCTGGACATGGCGCGCACCCGGGCGCTGGCCACGCGCAGCATCGTGCACGTGGCGTTCACCACCTCGCCGGCTGCCTACACAGGGTACCTGGACATCAATCGCGACGGCACCATCGCCCAGACGGCAGCGGAGCGAGACGGCCTGCACGGTGGCGGCCAGCGGCCGCTGCCGTCCGGGGTGGTGTTCGGCCGGGGCGATGCCCCCGTGCTGCGCACGGGCGACGGCGCCCTGCCGACGGACAACCGGGTGGTGTTCACCGAGCGCGGGCTGACCACCATGACGGCCGCCTCGTCACACGTCTACCTCCGCAGCAGTGCCGATGCCTCGGCGGTGGCGGCGATCGTGGCGCTCCCCTCGGGGCTGCTGCGGGTGCGCCGCTATCACGACGGGGTGTGGAAGTGAGGGCCGCCACGCCTCCGCGCCGCGACGCCGCGGGGCAGCCGGCGCGGCGGACGCGGCGCGGGCACTCCCTGGTAGCCGTCCTCATTGCCATGGTCCTGCTGGCCGTGGGCGCCATGTCGCTGCTGGGCGCCAGCGCCAGCACCACCGCCTTCCACACGCTGGCGCAGAACCGCACCAACGGCCTGGCCATCGCACGCACCTACCTGGAGGAGCTGCGCATGCGCGATCCGTGGACGGTGGTGAGCGAGGCCTCGGTCGCCGTGGACGCCGAAGGGGTTCCCGACAGCGACGGCCCCTTTGCGCGCCACGTGACGGTGACCACCGTGCGTCAGAACCTCCTCCGGGTCACCGTGCAGGTGGACCTCCCGCGTGGCGCCTCCCCCGTGTCCCTCACCACCGCCCTCTTCCGCGGCGCCCAGGTCGACTGATGCCCTCTCCCCGGCCGCGACGCGGCTTCTCGCTCCCCGAAGTGCTCATGGCCCTCACCATCGGCGTGGTGGTGGTCTCGGCCGCCATCCAGTTCTCGGTGTCGCTGTGGCGGGGGCGCCGCGGCCTGGTGGTGCGCGAGGGGGTGGATCGCAGCGCGCGCTTCGTGGGGCTTTCGCTGGGCCGTGACGTGGCCGAGGCCGGCGTGGCGCTGGAGAGCACGGCGGACTTCGCGTCCGTCAACGGGGTGGGCGACACCCTGACCATCCTGTCCGTCCCGTTCACGCCGGACGAGGCAGCCGTGTACCCCATGAAAGGGAACGGCGGTGACGACGACGATGATGACGACGACGATGATGACGATGACGACGATGATGATGATGACGACGATGATGACGATGATGACGACGAGGATTGCATCGATGAGGATGCGGACGAGGAGGACGATGACGGCGAGGGGGACGATGACGACGGCAGCGAGCTGCTCCCGCCCGGCGGCACCTGCGGCGCCACCTGCATCGACTTCGCGCTGAACGGCCAGGCGCAGGAGCTCAAGGCCGGCGATGTGGCGCTGCTCCGCGTGGGGCAGTCTCGGCGCCTGCTGCGCATCACCGGCGTCAGTGCCGCCACCGGCGGCAAGTTTCAGGTCACCTTCGCCAACATCACCACCCTGGCGGGACGCCCTGCGGGGCTGGGTACGCTGCGGTTGCGGAAGTCGGAGACCAGCATCCAGCGGGTGCAGGTGGTGGCCTACTACCGCAACGCGGGCACCGGCACGCTGTACCGGGCCACCAGCTTCAGCGCTGCCGGCGTGCCCGCCGGGGTGGAGGTGGCCACGCCGGTGGAGGCGTTCACCCCCCGGCTGCGCTTCGAGTCGGGGACCCTGGCGCAGAAATACAACGGCGCCGACGCCGACACCCTCAACGACGGCGACCGCATCGTGGGGGTGGAGGTGCGGGCCAAGATGAAGGCCGAGCGGACCGACACGGCGGTGACCGGGGGGACGGCGGTGACCCGGTGGTATCAGTGGCGCATGGCGCCCCGCAACTTGCTGTACGAGAAGAACCGCGGGTAGCGACTCGCCCCCGGATCCGTCACGAGGCCCCGCCGGCATGCCGGCGGGGCCTCGTGGTTTCGCGCCCCCCCCGGCGGGAAGGCCGGGGGGCGACGGCGCCTACGGCGTCGGCTTGCTGAAATCCACCGTCGGCGCCGCCCGCGCCGCCGCGTCGGTGACCTCGAAATAGGTCCGCGGCTTCGAGCCGATCACCTTGGCGGTGAGCAGCTGCGGGAACTTGCGGATGTACTCGTTGTACGCGCGGACCGCGCCGTTGTAGTCGGTGCGGGCCACGGCAATGCGGTTCTCCGTGCCCGTCAGCTCGTCCTGCAGCCGGAGGAAGTTGGCGTCGGACTTGAGCTGCGGGTACGCCTCCACGGTGACGCTGAGCCGCCCCAGCGCGCTGGTGAGCGCCTGGTTGGCGTTGGCCAGCTCCGCCGGGTCGGAACCGCCGGTCTTCTGCAATGCCCCCACCAGCCCGGCGCGCGCCTGGGTCACCGCGGTGAGCACCTCGCTCTCCTGCGCGGCAAACCCCTTGACGGTGTTCACCAGGTTGGGGATGAGGTCGGCGCGCCGCTGCAGCTGGGCGTCGATGTTCTGCTTGGCCTGCTGCGCCTGCTCGTCGTAGCTCTGGATGGCGTTGTAGCCGCAGGCCCCGGTGGCCAGCGGCAGCACCACGGCCACCGCCAGCGCACGGAGCGCCCGCATGGGCGCGCCACGCCGGCGCGGACGAAGCACCGCGGGCGCGAAGGAAGCCGAAGGTCCGGACGTCATGGTGGTCCTCAGGATTGGGAAGTCGAATGGTCCGCGCCCACGGCGGGCGGCGGGTGATGTGAAACCGGCACGTGGTGCGCGTCCAGCACCGACACCAGCGCGGCGACCCCGCGGACATACCCCGCCAGGACCCCCTCCACGTCGGCATCGGCCAGCGGGGTGCCGCGCACCAGGGCATGTCCCCGCACAAAGGGCACGGCATCCAGCCCGGCGTGGGCCGCCACCGCGTGGATCACCTGCACGCCATCCAGCGGCGGGCGCACCCCCACCAGCCGCAGGTACGCCCGGAACAGCACCAGCAGCACCCCGAGGCTGTCGGCCAGCAGCGCCCGCTGCCGCGACGGGTCGCTCCCGGCCACCATCACCCCGCGCCGCAGCCGCAGCAGCTTCCCCATGGCCTCGTGCTCCAGCTGCAGGCGCAGCTCGGCGGGGCGCACGGCAATCCCCTCCAGCGCCAGCGCCCCGGCCAGCACCCGGTGCCGCTCCAGGATGTCGGCGTACTCCATGGGAAAGATGTCCGCCGAGCGGTGCCACTCGGCGGCGGTGAACACCAAGACCGGCGGATTGCCCGCCTCCTGCCAAGCGCGCATGGTGGGCGCCAGGGTGCGCAACAGCGCCGGCTCCGCCTCGCGCAGCACGGCCAGCACGTTGAGGTCGGAACGTCCCTCCACCGCCTCGCCGGCCGCGGCCGATCCGTACAGCACCGCCGCCTGCAGCCCATCGCCGCACGCGCCCTGCAGCTGGTGCACCAGCTGCTCCAACGTCATCCGGGCCCCCGTGGAGCCCTCACCAGTTCGAGCCACCGCCCCCTCCGCTGAATCCGCCGCCTCCGCCAAAGCCGCCAAACCCGCCGCCACCGCCCCCGAATCCGCCGCCGCCCCAGCCACCCCGGTGCCACCCATGGTGCACCACCGGCGGGCCGGGGATGGGGATGGGGAGGCACCCCACGCAGCCGCTGCGCCGGCGGCGCCCCCCCAGGGCGCTCAGCAGGAACAGCACCAAAATGATGACCAGCACCACCGGAAACCCGCCATCGCCGCTGCGCCGGCGTGGTGCGCGCGGGGCCGCTGCTCCCTCCAGCGACACCCCGAACGCCTGCGCATACCGCCCGGCCACGCCCTGCGCCAATCCCTCCACCGCCCCGCCGTAGTCCTGCTGCCGGAAGCGCGGCACCTGTTCGCGGCACAGCGCGCCGGCGGTGGCGTCGGTGATGAACCCCTCGGCCCCCTGCCCCACCTCGATCCGGCAGTAGCCGCGCCCGTCATCCGACGTCTCCTTGGGCACCACCAGGATGATCACGCCGGCGTTGCGCGCCTCCTCGCCAATGGCGGCCGCGGCGCCCACCTTCCACTCGCGCCCCAGCCGCAGCGCCACCTCTTCCACCGGACGCCCCGCCAGCGTGGGCAGGGTGACCACCACCATGTCGCCGCGCGTGGCCGCGCGCACCTGCTGCGCCAGCGCCTCCACGCGCGCCCGGGCCTCCACCGACAGCACGTTGGCGAAATCGTTCACGTACCCCACCGGCGCCGGCAGCGCCCCCTGGGCAGCCGCTTGGGGGGCGGGCTGCGCCGACACCCCCGACGCCCCCCGCGAGGAAAGCAGGGGGGGCAGCACGGGGGTGAGCAGGACACCCAGCAGCAGCATGCGCAGGAACCCGGGCTGAGGTCCCGGCACCCGCATCCGACGCAACAGGCTCATGAAGACATACTACGCCACACCGGGGGGAAGGTGTCATCACCGCCTGGCGTCACCGCCAGCTGTCGGCTGCTGGGGCAGGATTCGTGCGCGCCGTCTCCCCGGGCGCTAGCGTTAAGGGATGCCTCGTCGCCCCCGCCTCCGCCCCGTGCTGGCCGCCCTGCTCCGCGGCGCCCTGCTCACTCCGCTCATGGCCGCAGCGTGCGGCACGAGCGACACCGCCGAGGGGACGCGCGCCGAGCGCGCCCGCGCCGCCACCGCGGCTGCCGCCCCCGCGGCCGTGTCTACCCCGGCGCCAGCGGCCCCAACCGCCGCCCTCCCCGACACCGGGGACGCCGCGCTGGTCACCCGGGCCGACCAGGGGCGCCTGCTGGGGAATGACAAGGCAATGTGGGTGGTGATGATCAGCGACTTCCAGTGCCCCTACTGCCGGCAGTGGCACGACCAGTCGATGGCCAACCTCCGCCGCGACTACATCGACAAGGGGACGGTGCGCATGGTGTACCTGCAGTTCCCCCTCAACACCCACCGCCACGCCAAGGCGGAGGCGGTGGCATCGCTGTGCGCCGGCGCGCAGGGGCGCTTCTGGGAGTACGCCGACTCGCTCTTTGCCCGGCAGGAGACGGTGGGGAAGATGACCGACGTGTCGCCGCTGCTGAACCGGCTGGGGCGCGACCTCCGGCTGGATGCGGGGCAGTTTGACAGCTGCCGACGGTCGCGGGCCATCGAGGCGCTGGTGCAGAACGACGTGCAGCAGGCGATGCGCGCCGGCGTGCGCTCCACCCCCACCTTCCTGATTGGCGACTTCCTGGTGGAGGGGGCGATTCCGTGGGTGGACTTCCGCCGCGCGGTGGACACGGCGCTGGTGGTGGCGCGCAGCCGCCCGCGCGGCGGCGCCGGGGGCCCCGCACAGCCGTGAGGGGGTGGATTCGCCCCCTCTACCACGGGGCGATAGGCGCGGCGCGCGCCGCCAGCGCCCTGGCACCCGCCGGGGGCGGCAAGCTGCAGCAGACCTTTCATGCCCGCCGCATGGCGCTGGCCTCGCTGCAGCGGCAGGCGGCGCAGCAGCGGCAGGCGGGGCAGCCGCTGGCCTGGTTCCATGCCCCCTCGGTGGGGGAAGGGCTGCAGGCGCGCCCCGTGGCCCAGGCGCTGCGGGCCATGCGCCCTGAGGTGCAGCAGGCCTACACCCACTTTTCCCCCAGCGCCGAGCGGCTGGCGGCGGCCATGGGGGCCGACGTCACCGGGTACCTGCCGTGGGATGGCGTGGCCGAGGCCGAGGCGCTGCTGGCCGCGCTGCGGCCGTCAGTGCTGGCGTTCGTGAAGCTGGATGTGTGGCCGCAGCTGGTGGAGCGCGCCACGCGGCGGCAGCGGCCGGTGGTGCTGCTGAGCGCCACGTTGTCGCCGCGCTCGGGGCGGCGGGGGTGGTGGGCCAGGCAGCTGCTGGGCGACGCCTATCGCGCATTGGCCGGCGTGGGCGCCATCGACGCGCGCGACGCCGAGCGGCTGGTGGCGCTGGGGGTGCGGCGCGACGTGATCCGCGTGACGGGGGACACGGGCTTTGACCAGGCGTGGGAGCGGTCGCGACGCGCCGATCGGACGGGCCCGCTGCTGGCGCCGCTGGCCGACGGGCGCCCCACGGTGGTGGCCGGCTCCACCTGGCCCGCCGACGAGGCGGTGCTGCTCCCCGCGTGGGAGCAGCTGCGCAAGGCGGTCCCCGACGCGCGGCTGGTGATTGCCCCGCATGAGCCCACCGCCGCGCACCTGGCCCCCCTGCTGGCGTGGGCGCGGCAGGCCGGGGTGCGGGCGCACACGCTGGCCGAGGTGGAGGCGGGAGGGCGCGACACCGCGGCCGAGGCCGACGTGGTGGTGGTGGACCGCGTGGGCGTGCTGTGGGAGCTGTACGCGCTGGCCACCGCCGCCTATGTGGGGGGCGGTTTCCATGCCGCGGGGCTGCATTCGGTGATTGAGCCGGCGGTGTTTGGGGCCCCCGTGCTGGTTGGCCCGCGTCACCACACCAGCCGCGAGGCCGGGCTGTTGCTGGGCGGTGGCGGTGCGGCCGTGGCGGCCGATCAGGGCGCGCTGTCGGCCACGCTGCGACAGTGGCTCACCGACGCCGACACCCGGCTGGCGGCGGGACTGGCCGCCTCGGCGCTGGTGGAGGCCGAACGCGGCGCCACGCAGCGCACGCTGGCGCTGCTCACCCCATTCCTGCCGGGGTAACCGCGCCCCGCCAGGGCACCACCCCCGCCAGCAGCGCCACCAGCAGCAGCACCAGCGACGCCCCCAGCGCCCACCCCAGCGTCTTGCGCTGGTGCGCGTCGAACTCCACGCCGGCCAACCCCACCAGCAGGAACGTGGAGGGCACCAGCGGACTGAGCAGGTGCACGGGCTGCCCCACCAGCGACGCGCGCGCCATCGCCTCGGCGCTGATGCCGTAGGCGGCCCCCGCCTTGGCCAGCACGGGGAGCACGCCGAAGTAGAAGGCGTCGTTGGAGATGAAGAAGGTGAACGGCACGCTCAGCACGCCCGTGACCGGCGCCAGGTACGGCCCCAGCGCGGGGGGTACCAGCGCCACCACGCTGGCGGCCATGGCGTCCACCATCTTCGTGCCCGACAGGATCCCCACGAACGCGCCCGCCGCGAAGATGAGCCCCACCACCGCCAGCACGTTGCCGGCGTGGCGGTGCAGGAGCGCCTTCTGCGCCGCCAGCGTGGGGTGGTTGACCACCAGCGCCACCGCGAAGGCCAGCAGGAACAGCACCGGGAGCGGCAGCAGCGCCAGCACCAGCGCGGCCAGCAGCGCGGCGGTGAGCGCCACGTTGGCGGCAGCGCGCCAGCCGGTGGCGTGGGTGGGGAGTGGCGTGGCGGCGTCCAGTGCCGGGTCCGTCCCCCCATGCGCGGGCGCGCCGACGACGGCGGCGGCGGGGGCGCCCGCCAGCCGGGCGCGCTCCGCCACCCCCAGCCGCCACGCCACGAACAGCACCCACAGCGCGCCCACCACCATGGCCGGGATCATGGGGAGGAACACCGCGTCCACCGGCACCCCCAGCGCACTGGCGGCGCGCGCCGTGGGACCGCCCCACGGCAGCAGGTTCATCACCCCCGACGCCAGCATCGTCACGCACGCCAGCACCAGCGGCCGCACCCCCAGGCGGTGGTACAGCGGCAGCATGGCCGCGGTGGTGATCATGTAGGTGGTGGAGCCGTCGCCGTCCAGCGACACCAGCAGCGCCAGCACCGCCGACCCCGCCACCACGCGCACCGGGTCTCCCTGCACCAGCCGCACCACGCGCGCCACGAAGGGCTCGAAGAGCCCGGCGTCGATCATGATGGCGAAGTAGAGGATGGCGAACAGCAGCATCACCCCGGTGGGGGCCAGCTTGCCGATCCCCTCCAGCATCATGGGCCCCAGCTCGGCGCGGAAGCCGCCCAGCAGCGCGAAGGCCACCGGCACCAGCACCAGCGCGGTGAGCGGCGACAGGCGGCGCGTCATGATGAGCGCCATGAAGGTGACCACCATGCCGTAGGCGAGGAGCGTGAGCACGGCGGACTCGGGGGGGACAGGCACGGGGGTCAGCGGGCGAGGGGGACGAGCGGCAGCAGGATGCGCGAGGGGTGCTGCGCGTCGTGCCGGATGGTGATGCGCGCGGGCACCATCTCCCGCGGGGGGCCGCTGGGGGCGCCGGTGTTGGGGTTCACGTCGAAGCGGGGGAAGTTGCTGCTGCTGATGTCCACCCGGATGCGGTGCCCCTTCTTGAAGACGTTCGCGGTGGGGAAGGGCTCGATGGTGAGGCGCGTCACGCGTCCCGGCACCAGCGGCTGCGCGGTGGTGCGGGAGGCGCGGTAGCGCGCGCGCACGATGGCGTCGGTGAGGTTGAGGTCAAACCCACCGGGCCAGTCGGTGCTGCTGGGGTACACGTCCACCAGCTTGGCGGTGAAGTCGGTGTCCACGGGGGAGGCGCTGGCGTACAGCTCCACGGTGATGGGGCCGGCCACCAGCAGGTCCTCCGCCAGCGGCTCGGTCTGGAACACCACCACGTCGGGGCGCGCGCGCAGGGGGCGCCACGGCGCGGCCGAGGGGGGGAAGCGCGGGTCTTCGCGCTGGTTGTAGGCGCCATCCTTGAGGCGCGCCGACGAGCCGCCGCCGATGGTGGGGACCGGGTGGAACGGATCGAAGGTGTAGCTGGTGCCGCTGGAGGCCGCCGCGGGGCGCGCGGGGCGCAGCCCGCCACCGGCGTGAAAATAGTACGGCACCGTGCGCGTGCCCGGCAGCGGCCAGCGGTCGGCGGTGGTCCAGTAGCCGCCGTGCGACAGCCGTCCGTCGGCATCCTTGCGCCCGTCGCCCGTGCCCATCACGAACAGCCGCACCGGCGCGTCGCGCTCGGCGCCGTTGGCCTCCCCCTTGAGGTGGTGGTCGAACCAGCGGACGTGGAAGTCGGTGAGGAAATCGGGGATGGCGGCGCTGTCGCCGAAGCTCACGTCGCCGGCATAGGTGCGGTTGTTGCCGCCGTGCGTCCACGGGCCGATGAGCAGCTGCTGCGGCGCGCGCTTGAGGGCGCGCAGCCCCTGGAAGTTCCCCACCGTGCCGGCCAGGAAGATGTCGTACCAGCCGCCCACGTGCAGCATGGGGATGTCGGCGGTGGCGGTGTAGTGCTCGTCCCACGCCAGCATCGGGTCCTTCCACGAGGCATCGTAGTCGGCGCGCTCCCAGAAGTCGAAGAACCACCCCTCGTACTGCGACGACACCGCCAGCGGATTGACGCCGCGTCGCCATGCGGTGACGTCGTACCACTGCTCGGCCTTCTCGCGGGTGAGGAGCGCCTTCACG
>JBILED010000194.1:0-5345 GCA_044352305.1 Gemmatimonas sp. | reverse complement strand
CGTGCATCAGAACCGGGAGCAGGGCGCGCGTGTCCGGGTGAACGCTGAGCACCTCCGTCCACGCCGACATGCCGATCAGGAAGGCCGGCACCATCGTGAATGCCACCGGGATCCCCCAGGCCACCAGGCGACGTTGCGTGGTCAGCACGGCCGGTTCCCCGGCATCCGCCTCCAGCAGCGGCAGCGCCGCGCGCGGCGTGGCGCTGCGGAGTGTCTCCAGCGTGCGCAGGGCGCGCGCAGGCCATCGCAGGTGCCCCCCCCGATCCGCCTCCGCGGCCAGCGTGGCATCCACCACGGCCTGCAGGGCGCCGCCCGCTGCCGGCAGGGGCTCCGGCTCGGCTGGCAGCGCAAAGGGCAGGAGCACCGCGCGACCGTCGTCGGCAATCCAGACGCGCCCAGGGGCGATGCGCTCCCGGTGGCCCCCTCCCGGCGCGCGAGCGGTGGCGGCCTCCTCCCGCGCCACCAGCTCCTCGGCCAGGTCCGCCAGCCAGCCGCGGAGCGCGCTCCACGTGGCATGCTGCGACAGGCGCGACGTCAGCGGCGAGCCACGCAGCGCCGCGTAGGCATCCCAGCCGCCGGTGTCGGCGCGCTGTCCCGCAATCCAGCGGAGGTGCCCCGGTCGCATGGCTTGCCGGTCGCTGGCGGGAACCGGGGCGGCCCCGATCGGCTGCAGGACGATCCAGACCGGGCGGTCGAGCGCCGGATCGTGCCCCAGCAACACCCGCGCCGCCGCGTCAATCGTCCCGCGCACGTCGAAGGGGCCGATCCGCGGGGCTCCGTCCCAGCGGGCCGTCACGACGGCCGACTCGGCAGCGGGCAGCGTCTCGCGGCGGGCCCGCCCCATGACCCGCACCACGCGCGTCCCCGTCTGACGCTCGTGTTCCGCCAGCCAGCCGTTCCCTCGCCGTCCCCGGGGGAGGAACAGGGCGGCCAGCTGGGCCGCCATGGGAAGGAACAGCATGCGCCCGCTCCCCGGGTCACCGCCGAGGGCGAGGCCGATGCCGACGACGATGGGGAAGGGCAGCATGAACCACAGCGCGCGCCATGCCGCGGCCGCGGGCGTGGGCGGGTGCCCCGGGCGGGCGCCCTCCACCCGCAGCCGGAGCAGCCACTTCCCTGCCGAGGTGCCGAACCGGGTCTCCGGGATGGCAAAGTACGCGACGGCCAGCGCCACACTGGCGCTTAGCCCCACCGCCAGCTCCAGCGGGGCCTGCGGAGAGGCCCCAGCGGCGCGCCCCAGCGCGAGGTTGGCAAGCATGCTCACCGGGATGTCCAGCAGCATCAGCACCACGAAGTCGAAGGCCCCGGCCACCAGGCGACGCGTCAGCGGTGCATGCACGTGGGGGGCGGGCTGGAATTCCCGCAGCGCTTCGCGCAGCCCCTCGTAGTTCTGGAAACGTTCGGCAGGATCGCGGGCGATGCACCGCAGGAGCACCGCCTGCAGCCCGGCGGGCGCTGTGGGCGGCAGGGGCGCCAGGTCGTCCACCGCGCCGCGCATGACCATGGCGATCAGGCGGGCCGCGGAATCCACGGTGTAGCGCGGCTTCCCCGTGAGCAGGAAGTGCAGCGTCGCGCCCACGGAAAAGATGTCGCTGCGCACGTCCACGGGGTCGCCCAGCAACTGCTCGGGGGAGGCAAAGGCGGGGGTCCCCAGGAACATGCCGGCCTGCGTGAGCTGGAGGTCGTCCGACGCCTCCGGGCGCGCCAGCCCGAAGTCCCCGATCTTCACCACGCCGTCGGCACCCACGTAGCAATTGGCGGGCTTCACGTCGCGATGCAGGATCCCCCGCGCATGGGCCGCTTCGAGCCCGTCAATCACCTGTTGGATGCAGCGGAGCGCCTCCGCCACCGGCAGCGGCCCTTCGCGCTCCACGCGCTCCTCCAAGGTGCCCCCGGCCACCAGCTCCATGGCGATTGCCGGATGTCCATCAATGGTGTCGGCGCCGAAGACATACACCACGTTGGGGTGCGACAGGCTCGCCGCCAGCCGCCCCTCGCGTGCGAAGCGCGCCTGGAACGCCGCGCCCTCCACCTCGTGAGCCAGCACCTTGAGTGCCACCTCGCGCCCGTCGTCCAGCTGCGTCGCCTGGTACACGGCGCCCATGCCGCCCGAGCCCAGCAGTCGGCCGATGCGATAGGGGCCGAACGTGATGCCGTCGGGGAGGCGGGTAGTCAGGGGCATGCGGGGGCTGGCGACCGGTGGCAGCACGGAGGTTGCGGCGGCGGGCAGGCGCGCGCGCCGGCGGACCGCCGTCCTACGGGGGACGCTCCCCACCCCCGCCCCGTCACGGCGTCCGCCGCGCGCGCGGATCGGTCGCCGTTCGGTTGACACCCCTCGGTGGCCCGCCTATTTATCCATGCTTCCGGTGCCTCCGAAAGGCCCCGGGACCCGCTGCAAGCGGGCGCTTGGACAGGTGGCCGAGTGGTTGAAGGCACCGGTCTCGAAAACCGGCATACCGGCAACGGTATCGTGAGTTCGAATCTCACCCTGTCCGCTGTGTTGGGCACACGCAGGTTCGCAACTATGCAGGTCCGGGCGCCCTCCGCCCGCGCCTCCTGGATGGGTGGCCGAGTGGTTTAAGGCGCACGCCTGGAAAGCGTGTTGGCTCGAAAGGGTCTCGGGGGTTCGAATCCCCCCCCATCCGTACCACGTTTGGTCCGTCACCAGGGTCGGCAGGGCGCCCGCGCGCCCGCCGACCCTTGGCGTGAGTGCCCCGCCTGCGCGCTAGAACAGCGCCGACGCCATCTGACGGCGCGCCTGGCGCACCAACGCCTCGTCCTCCACGCACCCGATGGCGGCCAGGAGCGCCGCCTTCACCGGGGCGTCCCGGGAGTCCCGCAGCGCGTCGAGCAGCCGCGCGATCCCCTCCGCCGCGCTCCCGGCAAGCACCAGGTCGGCGCCCGCGCGCAACGCGTCGCCCTCCGGGCGTCCCGCCACCAGGCGCCGCAACGCCACCCGCGCCCGCGCGCGCTCCGCCCGGGGGTCCCCGTACACTCCGCCAGGCAGGTGGGCCAACGCATGGTCGGCCGCCGCCATTTCGCCGTGATGGGCCAGCAGCACCGCCAACTCCAGCTGGAGGGACGCCCGTCCGGGGTGCGCCTCCACCGCCACCCGAAGCGCGGCCAGGCGCGCCTCCGGCTCATCGGGCAGCAGCACGGGCTGCGGCGTGCCGGGCTCCACCCCATGCTGCCCCAGAAACAGCCGCACCTGCCCCTCGGGAAGTGCTCCCGGAAAGCCGCCCACCCGTTGGCCGTCGCGAAACAGCATCACGGTGGGGATGGACCGGATCTGGAACTGCTGCGCCAGCGCCTGCTCCCGGTCGGTGTCCACCTTCACCAGCAGGAAGCCCCCGTCGTACTCGGCGGCCAGCCGCTCCAGCACCGGCCCCAGCGCTCGGCAGGGGCCGCACCACGTGGCCCAGAAGTCCACCAACACCGGGGTGGTGTGGGACCGCTGCAGCACCGCCTCGTCAAATTCGGCGGTGGTCACATCACGGACGTGCGAATGCTCGGCCATCGGCTGCTCCGGTGGAAAACGGGGGCACGGTGCGCGGGGCGCAGGCACCCGGCGCATCACGTAGCTTGGGGCAGTGGCGTGCCGTCCTTCAACCCCCGCCTTCCATGCGCCCTCCTCGATTCGTTCGTGCCGCCCTGTTGCTCGCTCCCGTCGCGGGCCTCGCCCAACCCGCCCCCCCGCGCGCGCCACGCCAGGGGGGTGTTCCGGCGGCCATGGCCGCCATTCGCGAGGGGGACCTCAAGCGGGACCTGTACGCGATGGCTGGTGACGCCCAGCGCGGTCGGGAGGCCGGCACGCTGGACGAAATGCGGGCTTCGGTCTGGGTGGCCGATCGGCTGCGCGCCATCGGCGTCAGGCCCGGGGCCGCCGACGGCACCTACTTCCAGTGGTGGAACATGCGCCGCACCCGCGTGTCCACCACCGCCAGTCGCGTGGTGGTGGACGGTCGGGAGCTGACCCTCTGGCAGGACGTGGTCCCCAACGGCCTGGTGGCGGCCACGGCCAGCGCCCCGGTGGTGGTGATCGCCGACCCGCGCGATTCCACCACCGACGTGCGGGGCAAGGTGGTCGTGGCGGATCTGCTGCCTCCCGCCACGCCGATGCGCCGGGAGGGCACCAACTCGTACGAATACCGGGTGACCACCAGCTCGCTGGCAGCCACGGGCGCCCGCTGGCAGCGGCGGGGGGCCGTCGCGGTGTTGCTGGTGGGGGACGCCACCGCGGACGTGGCCTTCGAGGGGGTCGCGGCCATTCGCAGTCGCGGCACGTACGACGTGATCGGCGGTGCTCCCCGTTTCGCCACCCAGACCGCCGGTGCGACGGTCGGGGGCGCCGCCACCAATCCGGTCCCGGCCGCCGCGCCGGTGCTGCTCGTGCGCGGCAGTGCCGCCGCGGCGGTGCGCCGTCCCGGGGCGGCAGCCCATGTGGACATCCGCATCGAGCGCTTCGACACCCCAAGCACCAACGTCGTCGGGGTCATCCGGGGCACCGATCCTGCCCTGCGGGACGAGTACCTGCTGTTCAGCTCGCATCAGGACCACGACGGTGTCCGCTTCGCCATAGACGGCGACTCGGTGTGGGCGGGGGCCGACGACAACGGCACGGTGTCGGTGGCCCTTCTGGCCATCGCGCGCGCGATGGTGCGGCAGCCCCCCCGGCGCTCGGTGCTGTTCGTGTATCATGGCGCCGAGGAGCGCGGGCTGCTGGGATCCCGCTGGCACGCGGCCAACCCGGTGGTGCCGCTCACCCGTATCGTGGCCGTCCTCAATGGGGACATGATCGGCCGCAACCACCCCGACTCGGCGTCCCTGCTGGGCATCCAGCCGCCACACCGCAACTCCGCGGAGTTGGTGGACATGGCGCTGCGGGCCAATGCGCTCACGGGACGCTTTCGCCTGGACTCCCTCTGGGACCGTCCCACCCACCCCGAGGGATGGTACTTCCGCTCGGACCACGTCCCGTACGCGCGGCTCAATGTGCCGGCGCTCATGTACTCCACCAACCTCCATGCCGATTACCACACGCCGCGCGACAAGCCGGCGGCCATCGACTACGCCAAGCTCACCCGCATGACGCACTGGATGTACCTGACCGGCTGGTTCGTGGCCAACGCGCCGCGGCGCCCCGCCCTCGATCCGGGCTTCCGGCTGGAACGGTAGGGCGGGAGGAGGGACCGCCCTTTGCTTTTGCCCGCAGCCCGCGGCATACTCCCGCCAGGGCGTCTGGCGCGGGGGCGGTGGCCCGGACCGCGCTGCCGCCGCAGGATCAACCGGCCTCTCCCGATGCATATGCCCCGGCGGACCAGCGACATCTAGTGCGTCATGCGGGT
>JBILED010000048.1:0-16722 GCA_044352305.1 Gemmatimonas sp. | reverse complement strand
AGCCCGGGGTGGAGGTGCAGGTCGAAGGTGAAGGGGGGGGCGGGGGGCTGCGGCCTCGCCTGCCCATGCAGGCGGGCCAGCGGGGCCCCAGTGGCCAGGGCGGCGGCGGTGGCGACGGTGTCGTGGAGGAAGGCGCGGCGGGTGGGCATGATGAAAACCTACCGTCCGCTCAGAGCCGTGCGCACCGAATCCAGCGCCCCGTCGGTGCGCGCCGGCCGGATCCCCAGCAGGTGCGCCAGCAGCGGGTACACGTGCACGCTGGCAAAGGGGGGGAGCACGCGCCCGCGCGCGAAGCCCGGCCCCGCGGCCACGAACAGCGCCCCCATGGAGGGGAGCTGGTTGTCGTAGCCGTGCGTGCCGCCCTTGGGCGGGCCCATCAGCTGCACGCGTGCGCGGCTGCTGATCGTCCACCCCTCGTTGGCGATGAGCACCACGGGAGGGATGCGCGGGTGGGCGTTGTAGTGGAACCGCGCCGGGACCTCGCCCTTGCGGTACACCGCCAGCTGCGGGTGCGCGGTGCGCAGGCGCGCCACCACGGCGTCCTCCTGCCCCGGTCGCGGGGCGATGCCGGTGACCGGCATCCAGTCGATCACCTGCACCGTCGACAGGTCCAGGTAGTCGTCCAGGTAGATGACCCGGTCAGCGCCGATGGCGGTCATCCCGTGGTCGGCCACCACCACAAGATCAACCCGATCGGCGGCGCCCAGCGCGGCGATGCCGTCGTCCAGCATCCCCACCAGGGAGTCCACGTGGGCAATCGCCGTGTCCACCTGCGGGGCGTCGGGGCCGTGGGCGTGCCCGGCGTCATCGGTGGTGCTGACATACAGCGTGATGAAGCGCGGCGCGGTGGCGGCCGGGCGGGCCAGCCACTCCAGCACCTGCCGTACGCGCGCGGCGTTGGGGACGCGTCCGTCGTACGGCCGGTAGTCGGACGGGCGCCCCCCGGCCACTTCATAATCGCTGCCGGGCCAATAGAAGGATGCCGCCCGCACCCCCTGCCGCTCGGCGGTGATCCACAGCGGCTCCCCCTGCCACCAGCGCGGATCGCGTGCCACCAGGGTGTCGCTGATGGTAAAGGTCTTCCCGATGGCCGGGTCCTGCATGGTGTTGGCCACGAGGCCGTGGTGCTCGGGGTGGAGCCCCGTGACCACGGTGTAGTGCGCCGGGAAGGTCTTGCTGGGGAAGGCGGGGATCATGCGCCGGGCACGCACGCCGCGGGCGGCGAGCGCGCGCAGGCGCACGGCGCCGGGGCGGTCCAGGTAGTCGGCGCGGAAGCCGTCCAGCGACACGAGGACGACGGTGCGCGGCACGGCCGGGGCCACCGGGGCGGGCGCGGGCGCCGGGCGGCAGGCGGCGGCCAGCAGGAGCGCCATCGTGCCGAGATGGCGCCACCCCCCATCGGTTCGCGACAGAACACCCCGGCGCATCGCCGCGATCAGCATGGCGCGACGCTCCCGGTCACTTGAGCACCGGCATGCCGGGCCCCGGGCGCACCCACCGGTCCAGCCACCCCCGCTCGCTCAGCATGCGGTGCACCTGGTTCCAGCTGCCGGTGATGCCGTGGTACATCCCCGCGTACTGGATCATCTGCGCGGGGACGCCGTTCTTCTTGAGCGCCACGAACATCTGCTCCGCCTCGGAGTACGGCACGCGCTCGTCCAGCTCTCCGTGCACGAACAGCGTGGGCGCGCGCACCCGCCCGGCGTGCGTGAGCGGCGACTGCCGCACCATGCGCGCCCGCGCCTCCTCCTCCCACGGCGTGCCGAGGAACTCCGTCTCCTTGGTGCGCGCGATGTCGGCGGTGCCGTAGTCGCTCACCCAGTTCACGATCCCCGCCCCGGGGATGGCGGCTGCAAAGCGGTCGGGGTACTGCGTGATGAGCCAGTTGGACATGAAGCCCCCGTAGGAGTGCCCCATGGTGGCCACCCGCGCCGGGTCGATCCGCGCCCGCGTGAGCGCGTGGTCGATCCCGGCCATCACGTCCTCCCCGTCGCGGTCCCCCCACGCCCCCCACGTGCCCCACAGAAACCGCTCGCCGTAGCCGGTGGAGCTGCGGAAGTTCACGCGCAGCACGAAGTACCCCTGCGCCGCGAGGTACTGCGCCTTGAAGTCGAAGGCGTACCCGTCGGCCGAGTGCGGCCCGCCATGGTTGAGCACCACGAGTGGATACGCCCCCCGCTGCGCGTCGTACGTCGGGGGCGCCAGCAGCCACCCCTCCACCGGCGTGCCGTCCCGGCTGCGGAACTGCAGCCGCTCGGCGCGCGCCAGCGCCACCTCGCGCACGAAGGCGTCATGCACCTGCGTGAGCTGCCGCTCGTCGCCGCCGTCGATGCGTGCCACGTGCACCTCGGCGGGAGTCTCGATCTTCCCCACGGTGTAGGCGATGCGGGTGAACGCCGAGTCGAAGGCGATCCCCTGCAGCCGCCGCTCGCCGCGGGTGACCTGCTCCACCGCCCCGCCGGCCGCCGCCACGCGGAACAGGTGCACCGTGCCGCCGATGCCGCCGGTGAAGTACACGTGCCGTCCGTCGGGGCTCCACCGCGGGTCGGCGGGGAGGTAGTCCCAGTCGGCGGTGAGCACCCGCTCGCCGCTGCCGTCCGCCGCCAGCAGCACCAGGTCGCGCGGGCCCCCGTGCGTCAGGCGCTGCGCGATCACCGCGTCGGTGGAGTGCCCCCGCGTGGTGAGGAGCCACCGCCCGTCGGGCGATGGCAGCACCCCCGTGTGGTCGTAGGTGCGGTCGGTGGTGAGGAGCTTCACCGCACCGTCGCGTCCCACCACGTACACGCCGTCGCTGCCGTAGAGGCGCTCGTTGCGGTAGGCGGAGTCGGCGGTGAAGGCCAGGCGGTCGTTCCCCACCCAAGTGAGGGAGGCAGGGCGCAGCCCCAGCCGGGTGAGCAGGCGTCCCTCGCCGCCCATGGGCCCTACCACCAGCTCCTGGACCGGGTAGCGCCACGGATCGGTGCGGTTGGGGACCGGATAGGGCTGGCCGTCGGCCTGGAAGTTGAGCCAGTCGAACTGCCGCCCCTTGAACCGCTCGGCGTGGCGTCGCTCGAAGTCGGTGGCGCCCAGCAGCGGCGCGGGGGGCGACGCCTCGGGGGGCACGTCGCGCAGCTGCGCCTGCCAGCGCCCGTCGGGGCTCACCAGTGGCGCGGTGCCGCTGGCGCGTCCGGCGCCGCGTGGCGCGGGCGGGAGCGGCTCCGGCGGGGTGCGCCCGTCGGCGGCCACCCGCCACCGCGCCACCGAGTCGGCGTTGGTGGCCTCGTGGCGGTGGGTGACGGTGTAGTGCACCCACCGTCCGTCGGCGGAGAGGGAGACGCCTCCCACGGTGGGGAGCCGATAGAAGTCCTCGATCGCCAGCGGTCGGAGGGCGGGCTGCGCCGCCAGCGGCGGCACGGCCGGGGTGGCGAGGAGGGCGGCCAGTGCGGAGAGTACGGCGGCGCGGGAGGCGGGGTGGCGCATCGGACGGATCCCGGGGGGGAGGGAAGGGGTGCCCGACATTACCGCGCCGCCCCCGGGGACGTTAGCCCCGGGCTACCGGCCCAGCCGTTCCACGAACCACTCGGCCCACTCCCGGTCGACGTCGCGCGCGCGCCAGGGATCGGCCGGAAAGTGGCCGGGGACGGGCCAGAGCTTCAGGCGCACCTCGCGGCCGCGCTCCTTCAGGGCGTTGTACAGCTTGTAGGATTGCGTCACCGGGACGCGCGCGTCACCGGTGGTGGAGAGCAGCAGGAGCGGGGTGGTCATGCGGTCCACGTAGGTCAGCGGCGATTGCTCCCGCAGGAAATCGAGGTCCTTGGGAAAGGACAGCGTTTCGCCCGAGGCTCGAAGGTGCAGGCTCAGATCGTTGAGGTTGTACTGGTCGGCGAGGTCGATGACCGCGGCGCCGGCCATTGCTGCCGTCCAGCCGGAGTAGTGGCCGATGAGCCACGTGGTCATGTAGCCGCCGTAGGACCACCCCGAGACGCCGATGCGCGCGGTGTCCACGTAGGCGCGCCGCTTCAGGATGGCGAGCCCCGCCATCACGTCCCGCCCGGGTCCGGCGCCATGGTCGCGATACACGGCGGCGTACAGCGCGTTGCCGTGGTTGTCGCTGCCGCGGTAGTTGGGCTCGAACACGATGAACCCCTTGCCCGCCAGCAGCTGCGAACGGGCGGAGAACACCGCGCGTGACGACCCCCACGGCCCTCCGTGGATGCTGAGCAGCAGCGGATACCGGCGCGACGGGTCGAAGTCCGGGGGGAAGGTGAGGACACCGTCCAGCGGGAGGCCGTCATTGCTCGTCCACGACAGCGTCTCCACGCGGCCGAGCCGCAGCGCCGCGGTGGTGGCGTGGAGGTTGGTGAGACGCTCGGGGGCGGAGGCGCCCCGAGGGAGCAGGTACAGCTCCGGGGGGCGCTGCGCCTCCGTCCCGATGAACACGAGGGTTCCGCCGGGCGCCAGCTCCGCGTCGGTCACCCCCAGGCGCCCCACATCGAGCCGGCGCGGTGCGCCGTCAAGCGGAATCTCCCAGACCCCGCTCCCCGTCCCGTCCGGGGCCGAGGCCACGACCGCGCGCGAATCCCCACGCCAGGCACCGCGCAGGAAGTTCCGGTCGAGCGCCGTGGTCAGCCGCGTCACGGGTCCGCCGTCCATCGGCACGACGGCCAGCTCGCTCTGGTTCCGCATCTGCCCGTCCACCGGGCAGGACACAAGCAGGTGGCGACCATCGGGAGAGGGCCACCCCCCGCCGCACCGCCTTCCCTCGAGGGCCGGGATGGCCGCCACGCGCCCCGTCGCGACGTCGGCGACGGCGAGGTCGCGCAGCTCGAGGGAGCGTGTCCCCGCGGAGGGCTGCTGGGTGAAGACCAGCCGCGAGCCGTCGGCCGACCACGCCAGCGTGGGGCTGAGCCACTCGACGGACCACGCCCCGTCGGTCACGCGGGTCATGTTCGCCCCGTCCGCGCCAACGGTCCAGAGGTGCACGGCTTGCGGGGCGGCCCGGGTCAGGAAGTCGTTGTCGTTCACCTCGAACGCGTCGTCGAACCGCCCGCGAGGGGTGGACGGCGCCGCCGCCGCGAAGGCGAAGGCCTTGCCGTCCGGGCGCCACGCAAAGGTCCCAACGCCGGTGGGCACGCGGGTGACCTGCACCGCTTCCCCGCCGCGCGAGGGCAGCACGAACAGCTGCGCCCTGCCGTCCACCGCCGCCAGGAACGCCAGGCGGTCCCCGTCCGGGGACCATTGGGGCGCCGTGACCGTCTTCCGCTGGGTGAGCGTGCGCTGGGCGCGCGTGCGGAGGTCCACCTCCACGATCTCCGACTCCCAGGCGTTCACGTCGTAGTTCGGCCAGGCGACCACCAGCACCGCCCGGTCACCCGCCGGGGACACCCGCAGGTTGGTGACCCGCGCCACGTGGGCATAGTGATCCAGCGTGAACGTCTGCGCGGCGATGCCGCGGGAGAGCATCACCACGGCGGCGAGGCACCCGAAGACAAGGCGCATGGATTGGCTCCAAGGGGGAAAGGGGTGCCCGACATTACCGCGCCGCCCCGGGGGACGTTAGCCCCGGGCTACATCCCCCGGTGCGGATAGACCGCCACCGGCGATCCCACGGCAAAGGTGGCACTCACCGGCGGCGTGTCGCGCAGGAACGCCCAGTCGGGTCCGTACAGCGCGGCGAAGTCCACGTCGAGCGTGTACGAGTCCACCGCCCAGTTGGCCCAGGCCGGGTGGACCACTTCGTACACGTGCGTTCCCCCCAGGTGTCCTCGCCCGAACCCCCACCGGTGCTCCTGGAAGTAGTGGGCCACGCTCTCCACCGGGGGCACGGACAGCGGCTCTCGGGCGCGCACGGCGATGCGGTGGGTGCGCCCCGCCCGGTCGATCTCCAGCGACCAGGACACGGCGTCTCCGTCGCGCGCCAGCGCCGAGCGCATGGGGGCGGCCACGTACGGCTCGTTGTAGGTGAGGCGCGCCATGGCGGCCACCAGCCGCTGCGGCACGAACTCGCGGAGGAACACCACCCCGCGCTCCTCACCGTGCTCCTGCCCGCGCTTCACGTAGAAGCGCAGGTTGAGCTCGGGGAAGTTGCGGAACCCGGGCCAGGGGATGCCCAGCACGCGGGTGTCCAGGAAGTCGAATGCCACCAGGCTGGCAAAGGCGCGGCCGTCCTGCACGTCCAGCGAAACGCCGCGGGGAACATGGGGCACCAGCAGATCGGGGGGGACGGGCCAGGTGACGTTGAGGAGCCGTTCCCAGCGGGCGGTGAGGAAGGGGTGGGGCATGGCGGGGAAAGCTGGCCGGGGCGGGCCGGTGAGGCGAGGGGGATGGCCGACGGATGCGGGGCGCGTCATGTTTGGCGCCTATGAGCCCCCTGATCGCGTGGCCGCCGCAGATTGACCCCGTGGCCTTCACCGTGGGCGCGGTGACGGTGCGGTGGTATGGGCTGATGTACCTGGTGGGATTCGCGATTGTCCTGGTGCTCGGGCGGCGGCGCGCCCGCGACGCGTGGCGGGCCATGAGCGCGCAGGAGCTGGAGGAGCTGCTGTTCGTGGGGTTGCTGGGGGTGGTGGTGGGGGGGCGGCTGGGGCACATCCTTTTCTACGGGCCTCCCTCCTACTACTTGGCGCATCCGGGGGAGATCTTCGCCATCTGGAAGGGGGGCACCTCGTCGCACGGCGGCATCCTGAGCGTGGTGGTGGGGCTGGCCGTCTGGACGCGGGTGCGGGGGAAGTCGTTCCTGCGGGTGGCCGACTTCCTGGTGCCGCTGGTGCCGTTGGCGCTGGGGGCCGGGCGCATCGGCAACTTCATCAACGGCGAGCTGTGGGGGCGCCCCGCCGATCCGGCGGCGGTGCCGTGGGCCATGGTGTTTCCCCGAGCGGGCGACGGCGTCCCGCGGCACCCCTCGCAGCTGTACGAAGCCGCGCTGGAGGGGGGGGTGCTGTTCGTGCTGCTGTGGATGTTCTCGCGGCGGCCGCGGACGCCCGGGGTGGTGGGGGCGGCGTTCCTGACGGGGTACGGCGTGCTGCGCATCATCGGCGAGCAGTATCGCGAGCCCGAAAGCCTGTACGGCGCCATGCCGCTGGGGCTGTCCGCCGGGCAGCTGCTGTCGCTGCCCATGGTGGTGCTGGGGGTGTACTACCTGTGGCGTCCGCCGGGGCGGAGTACCGGCCGTCCGTAATCGGTTGCGGCAGTCTCTCCAGTGCTCCGCTCCCACCAGCTCGACTGTGTTCCCTTGTCTGGAACAGTGCCTCCTTGCGCACGGCGTTCGCTTGCCGCCCACTTCTGGTTGCGCGTAATTCAGGGCGATTGCCGACCTTGGCTGCCCCGACTCCCCCCGTTGCGACCCCACGATGACGACGATTCCTTCACGCGTGCCGCGCGGCACCACCATCGGGATTCTCCTCCTGCTTGCGGCGGCCATCGTGCAGGGGGGATGTGGTGACGGAACCAAGACTCCTGATAGTGGATGCTACGACACAAACGGGGTGGACTGCTTCTGGTTGCCGGACGTGTTGAACGATGTGACCGTCGTCGAAGACAACCAGAGCGCCCGACAAGTGGTTCCAGTGGGTCGGAGAGGGGAGCGCGCGATGGGTAGGTCAGTCAATCTGACCATCAAGAACGACCCCAGTAGATGGGAACTAATTACTGGTCGTGGTGATGAGTTCCCTCCGGCTTCGATCGTGACTCGCATTGATCAACCGGGGCCACGCGCAGAGGGAATCATCGAATATTCGTGGGCGTCACGTGACAGCGCGTTCGCCAACGGAAGGGCCGTCGTACTAGTGGGGTATTCCAGCAATTTCGAGTCATATACAACGAGACTGTTCCGAATCCGTATTCAGGGCTATCGGTTGGTCCACGACCGATTCAACGCCCTGCCGCTTGAGATCGGTGGGGCGGCAGCCTCCCTCGCCGTGGCCGTTCAACCCACCAACGGCTTTGCCGGCACCGTGAATCTCTCCCTCGAGGGGCTGCCATCCGGTGTGACCGTGATCGGGACCACCGCGACGGCCGGTACCTCTGCCCAACTGCAATTGCAGGCCGGTCCGCAAACGGCGCCCGGCACCTACACCGTCACCGTGCGCGGCAAGACGCCCGGGGCTGACGGCCCCGGAACCGTCGCGGAACGGACGGTCACGGTTGACGTCCGATCGCCCGTCCCCGGCTTCACCCTGTCCGCCACCCCCGCCGAGGTGACGTTGGTGCGTGACAACGCATCGGCTGCGGTCAACGTCACGCTGGCCCGCACCATCTTCACCGGCAACGTGTCGCTGGCAGTCAGCGGGGTGCCGGCGGGCAACCGGTTCACGATCGAGCAACCCGGCACCGGCAATACCGGGTCCGTCCGCTTCTTCGGCGCCCCCATCGGCACCTTTCCCATCACCATCACGGCCTCGGCCCCCGGGCTGGGCGACCGCACGGCCACGGTGACTCTGCGGTCGGTGGGGTACACGCTCACCGCCACCCCGGCCACGCAAACGATCATTGCAGGCACCTCCGGCGCCCCCATTGCGATCAACGTGGAGCGGCTGGGCGGCTTTGCCGGCGCGGTGTCGCTGGTGGCCGAAGGGCGGCCCAGCGGGGTGACGGCCTTTGTGATTCCGCCGGGCGCCAACAACAGCGGCTCCGTGACCTTCACGGCCAGCGCGCAGGCGGTCCCGGGCACCTACACCGTGACGATGCGCGGGACCACGGCGGACGCCGACATGCCGGGCACCACGGTGCCCATCACGCTGGTGGTGGCGGCGCCGCCACCCACCGCCAGCTACACCCTGTCCGTCACCCCCACTGAAGTGACGGTGGTGCGCGACAACGCCACGGCCACGGCCACGGTGGCGCTGGCGCGCACGGATTTCACCGGGAGCGTGTCGCTGGCGGTGAGCGGCGTGCCGGCGGGGAACCGCTTCGAGTTCACCTCTCCCGGCACCGGCAACACCGGGTCCGTCCGCTTCTTCGGCGCTCCCATCGGGGTGCACCCCGTCACCATCACCGCCTCCGCGCTCGGGTTGGCCGACCGCACGGCCACGGTGACACTGCGGTCGGTGGGCTACGCGCTCACTGCCACTCCGGGCACGCAGACCGTCACCACGGGCACCTCCGGCGCACCCATTTCGATTGCGGTGGAGCGGCTGGGCGGCTTTGCCGGCGCGGTGTCGCTGGTGGCCGAAGGGCGGCCCAGCGGGGTGACGGCGGCCGTGACGTCGCCCGGTACCGGCAGCAGCGGAAGCGTGACCTTCACGGCCAGCGCACAGGCGGTCCCGGGCACCTACACGGTGACGATGCGCGGGACCACGGCGGACGCCGACATGCCGGGTACCACGGTGCCCATCACGCTGGTGGTGGCGGCGCCGCCCCCGGTGGCGGGCTACACGCTGGGGGTGTCCCCGGCCACCATCACCGTCACCCGGGGCACGGCCGGCACCGACGTGGACGTCGCCCTGGTGCGCAGCGGGGGCTTTGCCGGCGCCGTGTCGCTGGCGGTGTCCACGTTGCCCAGCCTGGTGGCGGCGGAGATCACGGAGCCGGGAACCGGTTCCACCGGCAGGATTCGCTTCACCGCCGGGAGCCTTGCCGTGCCGGCCACCTTCCCCGTGACCGTCACCAGTTCGGCCGCCGGGTTGGCCGACCGGACGGCCACGGTGTCGGTGCGGGTGGTGGTCGCGCCGGGTCTTGCGGTGTACCCCATCAATACCGTCTCGGTGGCGCGCGGTGCCTCGCGCTCCTCACCGCTGAACATCTTCCGGATCGGCGAGTGGACGGGGGCGGTTTCGTTCGAGGCCACCGGAGTCCCCAGCGGCTTGACGGTCGGGTTTGATCCCAACCCCATCACCGGCGACCAGACCACCCTCACCGTCACGGCGGCGGCGGGGATGGCCACCGGCACCTACACCTTCACCGTACGGGGCACCGGCGTCAACGGCACCGTGGGCACCATCACGGTCACCGTCCAGGTGACCTCCTGAGCCGTTCAGCCTCCGCTCCGGACGGCGATCCCCATGCGGGGATCCCCATGCGGGGATCCCCGGCCTAGGTTGAGGGCATGCCCGTCCACTTCGGCCTCCACACCTTCGGCGACGTCACCGCCAACGCCGACGGCACCCTGCGCACGCACGCCCAGGTGCTGCGCGACGTGGTGGCCGAGGGGGAGGCGGCGGAGGCGGCGGGGTTCGACTTCTTCGGGGTGGGGGAGCACCACCGCGACGACTTCGCCGTGTCGGCCCCCGAGGTGGTGCTGGCCGCCATCGCCGCGCGCACCACGCGCATCCGGTTGGGATCGTCGGTCACGGTGCTCAGCAGCGACGATCCCGTGCGCGTGTACCAGCGGTTCGCCACGCTGGACGGGATTTCCGGCGGGCGCGCCGAGGTCATCCTGGGGCGAGGGAGCTTCACCGAGTCGTTCCCGCTGTTCGGGTACGACCTGAACGCGTACCACGTGCTGTTCGAGGAGAAGCTGGCGCTGTTCGCGCAGCTGCGGCGCGAGGGGAGCGTGACCTGGCAGGGGCGGACCCGCGCGCCGCTGGTGGACCAGCGGGTGTACCCCACGGCGGAGTCGGCGCCCATCCCCACGTGGGTGGGGGTGGGGGGGAGCCCCGAGTCGGTGGGGCGCGCGGCACGCCACGGGCTGCCGCTGATGCTGGCCATCATTGGCGGGCCGGCCAAGCGCTTCCGCGCCTACGTCGACCTGTACCACCGCCTGTGCGGGGAGCTGGGGTGGGTGGTGCCCCCCATCGGCGTGCATTCGCCGGGGTATGTGGCGGAGACCGACGCACAGGCGCGGGAGGAGTTCTGGCACGCCTATCGCGCGATGCACGACCGCATCGGCGGGGAGCGGGGGTGGCCCCCCATCACCCGGGAGGCCTTCGAGCACGAATGCGACCATGGGTCGCAGTACGTGGGGTCCCCCGAGACGGTGGCCCGGAAGGTGGCGGCCACCGTGGAGGCGCTGGGGCTGTCGCGCTTCGACCTCAAGTACAGCGCCGGACGGCTGTCGCACGCGCAGCTGGTGCGCGGGATCACGCTGTTCGGCACCGAGGTGATCCCGCGGGCGCGGGCGCTGCTGGCGGCGCGCGCCCCCGCGGAATCCGTGGCGTAGCCCCCCTCAGGGGGTGATCGCCTCCACGATCGCCTCGACGGCGTCGGGGAGCGCGCTCAGCAGGTCGAAGCCGCTCACCTGCTCCACGCGGTCCACGCTCACCCGGTACTGCTGCCAGCCGTTGGTGCGGATGCCGGGGTCGTTGGGCATGAGCACCGCGATCACCTCCAGGCTGGCCGGGCCCGTGACCTGCGCCAGTCCGGCGTCGCGGTTCATGATCACCGCCACCTTCCAGGTCCATGCGGGGATGGTGATGCGCCCCTCGTTCTTGACGGTGCCCTTGGAGCCCGCGGCGCCGGTGACGATGTAGACCTCCTTGGTGCCGCCACGGGCGAGGTCGCCCAGGTGGGTCTCCAGCGCGGCCCACGGCCCCTGATTGTTGTCGGCGGCCTGGGGAATGATGTTGGTGAAATGGTACGTGCGCGCGTTGTCGAGCGGGCCGGCAGTGCGGTCGGCCGAGCGCACCAGGTGCCCGCGGTCGATGCCGTAGCCGGCGGCGGTGCCCGCCCCGCTGTAGTCGGCGGTGGTGTAGCGTCCCGCCGCGGGCAGCTCCGGATCGTACGTGTAGCAGTCGCACCGGTCCTCGGCGCCGAAGTGCGTGGCCTCCAGATTGTAGCTCACCCAGTTGGGGATCCCGCGGGCGGCGCTGAAGGAGGTGGTGTACTGGGGGCGCCGCAGGATGATCTCGTCCGATGGGTTGCCGTCGGTGGGATCGCCGAACTCGGTGTTGCCCAGGTAGCTGGCGCTGGTGGAGGCGACGCCGGCCACCGTGGCCACCGCGTACACGCCGGTGGTCCCGTCGGCGGCGGTGGCGCGGATGGCGGCGGTGCCCGGGCCCACGGCGCGCACCACGCCGCGGCTGTCCACGGTGGCGATGGCCGGGGAGTCGGAGCTCCAGCTGAACGCGGTGGTGATCGTCGTCCCCGCCGGCGAGAGCAGCGTGGCGAACAGCTGGTCCTCGAATCCCACCGGAAGCCGCGGGTCGCTGCTGGTGCGGCCGCTGAAGGCGATCGTGTTGGTGGCGGGGGGGGTGACGCCGAAGCAGAAGCCCAAGTTGGCGGGGGCGGCGCTCCAGCGCCCCGTCGCGTCGCGGTGCAGCGAGGATCCCACGGCGGGGGGCGGCTCCTGCGCCGCGCCGATGTCGCGCGAGGTGAGGCCGTTGGCGGGGCCCCCCACGGCGGTGAAGGTCCCCTCGTACGAGAGGAACTCGACCACGGCGCCGGCCGCGTTCACCAGCGCGAGCCCGTCGGGGGCGCCGTTCTGCATCCCGGGGGCGGCCACCCAGCGGGTGCCGCGGCCGCCGCACTGGTTGGGGACCGTCCCGGAGAGCGCCAGCGAATCGTACAAGGCGCCGCCGTTGCCGTTGTACAGCATCACGCGCCAGCCCGTGAGGTCGGTGCCGGCGGGCGCCTCCACCTCCACCGCCTCGTTCACATCGTTCCCGACGTTGTCGTAGTGCAGCTCGGAGAGTCGCACGAAGGGGAGCGGGGGCAGGGGTGCTTCCACCAGGATGCTTGCCGTGTCCTCGGCGCCACCGCTCACCGCGGCGATGACCAGCGCCGAGCCGGGGGCCACGCCGGTCACCACGCCAGTGGCGGAGACGGTGGCGGTGGCCGCCGCGCTGCTGCGCCAGGTCACCGGCACGCCGGTCACGGGGCGCCCCGAGTCGGTCACGGCCGCGACCAGCGTGACGATCTCGCCGACGGAGAGCGTGTCCCGCTTGGGGAGGAGGCTCACGGCGTACCGCGGGATGCGGGGGGCGGGGGGGGAAGGGGGGGCGGTGGGGGTAGGATCGCCGCCCACCGCCGCTCCGCCGCAGGCTGCCGCGAGCAGCAGTCCTGCCAGCCGGGTTCGTGGTGAACGGGGGACGTCTGGGGCGAGGGGGCGGAACAGGGGGCGCAGGGGCAGGGACATTGCGGGGGAAATCAAGGGGGCGGGGCGACAGGCGGGGCGAACGGTGCGCGGGGCGCCCTCCATCCGGCGGGCTTCGGCGTGCTCCACCATATCCCATCCGCGGCCCCGGGGGAGGGGGGCGCACGCCGAAAGGCGGCGCGGCGATGGCGACGCACCCTTGCGGGAATTGACCAAAAGGTTTAACCATATAGTTAATGCGCGCGGCCCCCGTTACGCCAAGTACGCCCGATGCCCGCCAGCGCCTGCTGGACGCGGCGCACGCCGTGTTCCTGCGCGTGGGCACGGCCAAGGCGCGCACGCAGGAGATCGCCGACGCGGCCGGCGTGAACAAGGCGCTGTTGCACTACTACTTCGGCAGCAAGGAAGCGCTGGCGCGCGAGATCTTCGCGCAGGCGCACGGCGCCCTCTGGGGGCGCATGCTGCCGCTGCTGGGCAACCCCGCCCTGGACATCGAGGCCAAGGTGCGGGAGGTGGTGGAGGCGCAGCTGGCGTTCCTGTCGGCGCATCCGTACCTGCCGCGCTTTGTGGCCGCCGAGATGCTCACCAACCCCGAGCGGATGGCCGAGCTGATCAGCCGCCGCGGCACGCCGCCGCTGCGCGTGCTGCAGGCGCAGCTGGACGCCGAGTGCGCGGCGGGGCGGATGCGCCCGGTGCCGGCGGCGCAGTTCGTGGTCACCCTCATGGGCGCGCTGGTGTTCCCGTTCGTCATGCGCCCCGCGTTGGAGGCGATGGACCTCGCCGGCGCCGAGGGGTTTGCCGGCTTCGTGGCGGAGCGCCGCCGCTTTCTCCCCGACTTCCTTCTGGCAGGCCTTCGTCCGTGATCCATCTGCGATGCCGTCGGCCGCACCCGGCCGCTCCGTATGCCCTGACCGCGGCAGCCGTGGGGCTGCTGGGCGGGACTCCGCTGCCCGGTGGGGCGCAGGGTGTCCCGTCGCGCACGGACACGCTGCAGCTGGCCCAGCTGCAGGCCGAGGCACTGGTGCATGATCCGCGGGGCGATCAGCGCCCGCTGCTGGCGCAGGGCGCGGCGCTGCGTCGGGCGGAGATTCGCCGGCAATGGCGCCCGCAGCTCTCGGTGGGGGGGACGCTGTCGCACCAGAGCGACGTGACCTTCCTGCCGCTGCGGCTGCCGGGGACCAGCGTGCCGGTCCCCCCCAAGGACCGGTGGCAGGCGGTGGCCGACGTGCAGCAGCTGCTGTACGACGGTGGGGCCGCGCGCCGCCGGATGGCGGTGGAGGAGGCCCGTCTGGCCGAGGGGGATGCCGGCGTGACGGCGGCGCTGCATCCGCTGCGTGACGAGGTCACGCGCGCGTTCTTCGACGCGGCGCTGCTGGCCACGCGTGAGGCCGAGCTGGTGGCGCTGGCGGGGGACCTGGCGCAGCTGCTGGCCGACACGCGGGTGCGGGTGCGCGAGGGGGTGGCGCTCCCCCGCGACAGCGCGCAGGTGCGGGCCGCGTGGCGCCGTGCCACGGGCGCGGTGGAGGAGGCGCGCAGCGGCCGGGCGGCCTCGCTGGCGGTGCTGGGGCAGCTGACGGGGCGTGCGCTCGGCCCTGACCAGCCGCTGGCCCTCCCCGACGGGTCGGCCCGGCTGGCGGCGGTGCGGCGCATGCCGGCGGAGGCGCTGCGCGACCGTCCCGAGTATGCGCGGTTCGCGCGCGCGCGGGAGCGGCTGCGCGAGGAGGGCGCCCTGGCGTCGGTGGAGAACCGGCCGCGCGTAGTGGCATTTGCGCAGGGAGGGATGGGGCGCCCCGGGCTCAACCAGTTCCAGGTCACCCCGGACGAGTTCTGGCAGGCCGGCGTGCGGGTGGAGTGGCGCCCCTACACCTGGGGGAGCGCCAGCCGCACGCGCGAACAGCTGTCGCTGCAGGCGCGGCTGCTGGACACCGAGGAGCGGGCGCTGGCGGGGGCGTTGTCGCGCGCGGTGGCGGGGGCGCTGGCCGAGGTGGACCGGTTGCGCCGGCAGCTGGAGGAGGACGCCGAGGTGATCGCGCTGCGGGACGAGGTGCTGCGGGCGGCCGAGGTGCAGCATCGGGAGGCGATGATCACGGCGGCGGAACTGGTGGAGCTGCGCACCGACCTGCTGGAGGCGCGGCTGACGCGCGACCGGCATCGCATCGACCTGGCCCGCGCGGAGGCGCGGATTCTCGACACCCTGGGGGCTCGTCCGTGACGTCTGCCTGTTGTGCCATGGGCCGTGCGGCGTCGCGCACCGTCCGCGCCGCCGCCGTGCTCGCGCTGGTGTGGGTGACGGCGTGCGCCACCGCGGCGCCCGACGCGTCGGGGACGTTCGAGGCGGTGGAGGTGACCGTGTCCGCGGAGACGGGCGGTCCGCTGCTGGCCGTGCTGGCCGCCGAGGGGGGCCGCGTGGAGGCGCAGGCGCTGCTGGCGGTGGTGGACACCGCGGCACTGGCGCTGCAACGCGACGAATTGCTGGCGCGGCGGCGCACGCTGGAGGCGCGCCGCGAGGAGGTGCGCGCGCAGGCGGGGGTGGTGGAGGCGCAGCAGGCGGTGGCCGCACGGGAGCAGGAGCGAGCGCAGCGGCTGGTGCGCGCCGCGGCGGGCACGGCGCAGCAGGCCGACCGGGCGGAGCGGGACGTGCGCACGCTGGCGGCGCAGCGGCGGGCCTTTGTCGCCACCGGGGCGACGGTGGCGCGGGAGCTGGCGACGGTGGAGGTGGCGCTGGCCCAGGTGGCCGACCGGCTGCGGCGCGCGCGGGTGCTGGCGCCGCAGGGGGGCACCGTGCTGGCGCGCTATGTCGAGCCCGGGGAGCTGGTGCAGCCGGGGGCGCCGGTGGTGAAGCTGGCGGCGCTGGACACGCTGGTGCTGCGCGCGTACGTGGCCGGCAGCCAGCTGGCGCGGGTGCCGCTGGGGGGGGCAGTCACCGTGCAGGTGGATGCGCCCGAGGGAGGACTGCGCACGCTCCCGGGGGTGGTGACCTGGGTGTCGTCCTCGGCGGAGTTCACCCCCACGCCCATCCAGACGCGGGAGGAGCGGGTGACGCAGGTGTACGCCGTGAAGGTGCGTGTGGCCAATCCCGACGGGGCGCTCAAGATCGGCATGCCCGGCGAGCTGGTGCTGCCGGCGCCGGCCCCCGCCCAGGCGCCGTGACCCAGGCGCCGGGGGGCGCCGACGTGGTGGCCGAAGGGCTCACGCGCCGCTTTGGCGCGGTGACGGCGGTGGATGGCGTGTCGCTGTCCGTGGCGCCCGGCGAGACGTTTGGCGTGCTGGGGCCGGACGGGGCCGGCAAGACCACGCTGTTCCGCATGCTGGTGACGCTGCTGGTTCCGGACGCGGGACGGGCGCGGGTGCTGGGGCTGGACCCGGTGGCCGACCTGTGGGCGCTGCGCGCGCAGCTGGGGTACATGCCGGGGCGCTTCTCGCTGTACCCCGACCTGTCGGTGGAGGAGAACCTGGCGTTCTTCGCGTCGGTGTTCGGCACCACGCCGGCGGCGCAGGCCCACGTGATTGCGCCCATCTGGCGACAGCTGGAACCGTTCCGGCGGCGGCGCGCCGACGCGCTGTCGGGGGGGATGAAGCAGAAGCTGGCGCTGTGCTGCGCGCTGGTGCACGCGCCGCGGCTGCTGGTGCTGGACGAGCCCACCACCGGCGTGGACGCGGTGTCGCGCGGGGAGTTCTGGGAGCTGCTGGGGCGGCTGCGTGGCGACGGGCTGACGATCCTGGTGTCCACGCCGTACATGGACGAGGCGCGGCAGTGCGATCGGGTGGCGCTCATG
>JBILED010000193.1:0-5396 GCA_044352305.1 Gemmatimonas sp. | reverse complement strand
TGTTCGGAGTCCGGCCCTGCCGTACGCACCGAGCACTCGTGTGGGTCGCGGACAGATCCCCCGCGCGGGCAGCGCCCGCCACTTGGCGGACACCGTGTACCGGTAGTTCCCCGGGAAAAACGAAGGGGACCCGCTTGATGCCAGGTCCCCGAAGTCGCCTGCCATCCGCCACGATCACCACTTTCGAAGTCCCCGGATATCCGGGTACGCCGTAAAGTCTAAGGGCCCCTTGACAAACTGTCAACCTCTGCCTTGCCACGAACCAGAAAATCCCCCCCCGCCGCCCGCCCCGCCACCTTTACAACCTTCGCGCGCACCGGCAAGATCCCACGAGGCTTCGCTTCCGCGCCCCCTGTCGTCCGCCCTCGACCCCCGGATTGGCCCATGAAGGATTCCCAATTCAAGGCGCTCATGAAAAAGACGGCCGCCAAGGCCGCGCAGCCCAAGAAGGCCCCCAAGAGCTTCGACCCCACCCTCGAGGCCACCCGCGGGCGCGCCGAGCCCGTGCAGGGGACCGAGGCCGAGGAGATCTTCCGCGAAATGAAGCGGCGCGAGTTCTGACCCGCGCCAACATGCCCTGCCGACTCCTTCCCGCCCTCTGCCTGGTGGTGGCCTGCGGGGGAGGTGCCGCGGACACCGCCGCCGACTCTGCCGCCGTGGGCTCGGCACGCCTCGAAGTGGACAGCGGCGCCTTCACCGACGCCGACGAGCGCGTCAGCTGGCGTCGGTCCACGGGCACCACCGCCCAGTTCGTCTTCGAGGAGACCGCCCGCTTCGGCGACGACGGCGTGGCCGAGCGCCGCTACGTCCTCAACGACTCCCTCCGCCTCCTCCGCTACACCGAGCGCCGCACCCAAACCGTGCAGTCGCCCAGCCGCTCCCCCACCACCCAGCTGGTGAACACCGAGGTCGAGTTCGACAGCGACCAGGTGCTGCAGCGCCAGACGCGCATGGTGGACGGCGAGGTCACCGAGCTGCCCCCCTTCGAGATCGAACAGATCCAGCGCCGCGCGCGCGCCCTGGTGGAGCGCTGGCGCCCCGCCCCCGCGCGCCCGTGAGCGACATCGAGGCGCTCGGCGCCTTCTACCTCGGCCGCCGCATCGACGGTGCCACCGGCGCCCGCACCGCCGACCCGGTGCTGGTGGACGCCAAGGACCTCACCACCCACGCCGTCATCATCGGCATGACGGGGAGTGGCAAGACCGGGCTCGGCATCGGCCTCCTCGAGGAGGCGCTCCTCGACCGCGTCCCGGTCATCGCCATCGACCCCAAGGGCGACCTGGGGAACCTCGCGCTGCGCTTCCCCGCCCTGCGCCCGGCGGACTTCCGCCCCTGGGTGGACCCGCAACAGGCCGCGCAGGAAGGGACCACCCCGGACGCCCTCGCCGACGCCACCGCCACCCGCTGGCGCGACGGCCTGGCCGCCTGGGGACAGGACGGTGCGCGCATCCAGCGGCTGATCGACGCCGCCGACGTCACCGTCTACACCCCGGGGAGCCGCGCCGGGCGCCCGCTGTCGGTGCTGCGCGCCTTCACCGCCCCCCCCGAGGCCATCCGACAGGACGATGAGCTGCTGCGCGAGCGTGTCGCCGCCACGGCCACCTCGCTGCTGGCGCTGGTGGGGCTCGAGGCCGATCCGCTCACGGCCCCCGAACACCTCCTCCTCTCCACCCTGCTCGACGGCGCGTGGCGGGAGGGACGCGACCTCGACCTGGCCGCGCTCATCACCGGCATTCAGGCGCCCCCGTTCGCCACCGTCGGCGTCATGCCGGTGGACACCGTCTTCCCCCCCAAGGACCGCCTCGCGCTGGCCATGCGCCTCAACGCGCTGCTGGCGGCCCCCTCCTTCCAGGGGTGGATGCAGGGGGACCCGCTGGACACCGCGGCGCTGCTCCACGATGCGGCCGGCCGCCCCCGCGCGTCGATCCTCTCGATTGCGCACCTGAGCGACGCCGAGCGGATGTTCTTCGTGACGCTGCTGCTGGCCGACCTCATCGCGTGGATGCGGCAGCAGCCCGGGACCGGCTCCCTGCGCGCGATCCTCTACCTGGACGAGCTGTTCGGCTACATGCCGCCCGTGGCGGCGCCGCCGTCCAAGGCACTGCTGCTCACCCTGCTCAAGCAGGCCCGCGCCTTCGGCGTGGGGGTCGTGCTGGCCACGCAAAACCCGGTGGACCTCGACTACCGCGGGCTCTCCAACACCGGACTCTGGCTCATCGGAAGGCTGCAGACCGAGCGCGACCTGGCCCGCGTGATGGACGGGCTGGCCGGCGTGGCCGGCGGGGTCCCGTTTGACCGCCCCGCCATGGAACGCACCATCAGCGGGCTGGGGAAGCGCGTGTTCCTCATGCGCAGCATCCACGAGCCCGCCCCGCTGCTGCTGGAGACGCGGTGGACGCTGTCGTACCTGGCCGGCCCCATGACGCGCGAGCAGCTGCGCACGCTGCAGCCGGCGGCAACCGCCGTGGCACCGCCCGGAGCGCCCCAGCCCGGCGTCGCCGCCCCGAGTGCGCCCGCACCCGTGCCCGCGGCGGCCGGCACGGCGCGCCCCGATGCCACGGGGGACAGCACCGCCCGCCCGGTCCTGCCGGCGGAGATTCCGCAGGTGGTGCTCCCGTGGGACGGCGCCGACCCCCCGGCGCGCTACCGCCCCGCCGTGCTGGGGGTGGCCGACGTCACCTTCGTGCAGCAGCGGCTGGCGGTGGCGGAACAGCGACGCGTGGTCCGTCTGGCGCCGCTGGACGAGGGGGTGGTGGCCCTCAACTGGGATGCCGGCGAGGCACTGCCGCTGGCGGTGGACGCGCTGGGGCAGGCGCTGCCGGGAACGGGGCGGTTTGCCGCCGTGCCTCGGGTGGCCGCCACCGCGAAGAGCTATGCCGCCTGGGGGAAGGCGCTGCAGAAGTGGGTGGTGACCAACGAGGTCCTCACCCGGTGGCAGGCGCCGGGGTTCAAGCTGGCGTCCGAGCCGGGGGAGGATGAGCGGGCCTTCCGCATCCGGGTCATGGCGCACGCGCACGAGGCGCGCGACGCGGCGGTGGAGACGCTGCGCACCCGGTATGCCTCCAAGGTGACCGCGCTGCAGGACAAGGTGCGTCGTGCCGAGCAGGCGGTGGCGCGCGAACAGGCGCAGGCCACGCAGGCCACGATGGACACCGCCCTCTCGCTGGGCGGCGCGCTGCTGGGTGCGCTGCTGGGGCGCGGCAAGCTGTCGGGGACCGTGGGGCGGGTGGGTACCGCTGCGCGGGGGGCCGGGCGGGCCGCACAGCAGCGGGGCGACGTGGCCCGGGCGCAGGAGACGCTGGAGGAGCTGCGGGCGCAGGAGACCGCGCTGGCGGACACCGTGCGGCAGGAGGCCGAGGTGCTGGCCGCGCGGTACGAGGCGCAACGCGAAGAGGTGGAGGCCGTGGCGGTGCGCGCCAAGGCGGCCGACGTGCAGCTGGTGCTGGTGGCGCTGGCCTGGGTCCCCGAGCCCGGCTGAGCCGGCGCCATGCCGGCGGCGCCATGCCGGCGGCGCCATGCCGGCGGCGCCATGCCGGCGGCGCCATGCCGGCGGCGCCATGCCGGCGGCGCCATGCCGGCGGCGCCATGCCGGCGGCGCCATGCCGGCGGCGCCATGCCGGACGGCACGGGACACCCCTAGCCCCAGTAGGCCACTTGCCCGGTGGCCAGCACGAACGCCGCCAGCGCCGCATTGGTCACCGCGTGCGCCAGCACCAGGTCGCCCAGGGCGCGGGTGTGGGCCAGCCAGGCATTGTACGCCACGCCGCACGCCAGCCCCACCTCCCAGTAGGGGCCATGCTCGCTGGCAAAGAGCAGCGCGCTCAGGACGAACGCGGTGCGCGTGAAGGTGCCCACGGGCACCCGCTGCCACTCCCCCTGCACCAGCCAACGGGGGAGCCAGCCGCGCCAGAACAGCTCCTCCACCACCGGCACCAGCACCGCGGCGCGGACCACGCGGAGCCCCAGCTGCCACGGGTCGTGCAGCACGGCGGGCGCGGCGCCGTCAGCGGCGGGAGGGGCGCCGGTGAGCGGGTTGGTGAACAGCCAGTGACCTCGCCACCCTGGCACCAGTTGGTCGGGAAGCACCCACACCAGGAACACCGCGAGCCCCAGCAGGGTGCTGGCCACCGGTCGGGTGACGCGTAGGGATGCCAGCGGCGCGCGCGACAGCGTCAGCAGCACCAGCGCCGGCACACCGAGGCGCAGCGCCCCCTGCCAGGGTTCCGGCACTCCCAAGGCCGGCAGCCCCGCCAGCAGCAGCATGAACACCGCAAAGGGCGCCACCCACGGCAGCGCCGGCCAGCGGGCCACCAGGGCCGCCACCATGGACGACGACGACCGGGCGCTGCGGGACGGTGAAGCGGTCACCGCCGCGGGCGCCCGGCGCGCCGATCAGCCGCCATAGGGCACCGGCAGGGTGCCGCGGCGAATGTCCCGCACGCCGGCGGCCACTCCGGTCCCCACGGCCAGCCCCAGGGTGATGGCCGTGCCCAGCCCCACCACCGGCAGCAGCGGGACGATCATGGCCCCCAGCAGGAAGGCGGCCCCCCCCGCCATCCACGGGACGACCCCGCGCTGGACGTCATCCACGTAGCGCAACCGCGTGCGCACGAAGCGGCGGCTGCTGCCGTGGGCCACGATGGCCACGGCCGCAGCGACCAGCAGGGAAATGATGAACAGCACGGGATCCTCCGGAGTGAATGGCGGCACGGGCGGGGCGGCGCCCCGCACGTCCTCCCTACCGGCGCCCCGCGGGCGGGGTTTCAGCGGGCGCGGATTCGGCGCCCGCGGGCGCGGCCGTCAGGCGATCCCCTGCTTCATCGCCCGCAGCACCAGCTCGCTGAACCGGTCCACCTCGTCCAGGGTGGTGTACAGGTTGGGCGTGACGCGGATGCCGCGGAACTCCGGATGCGTGATGGGCGTCTGCACCACGCGGTGCTGCCCCATCAGCCAGTTCCCCAGCGCCTCGTTGCTCAGCCCGTCCACGTTGAAGAACCCCAGCCCGGCCCCCCACGGCGAGTCCAGCGGCGTGAGCACCTGCACCCGCCCCTGCCCCTCGGCCAGCAACCGCTTGGCCCAGCGGTCGCGCAGGTACGCCAGCCGCGCCGCCTTGCGCGCCGCGCCGATGCTGCGATGGAACGCCAGCGCCACCGCGATGGCGTTGTGGTTGGCCGCCGGATGCGTCCCGATCTCCTCGTACTTCCGGATGTCGGCCTCCTGCCCGGGGTTGCCGGCCATCAGCGGCCACAGCGCGGGGATCTGCGCCTTGCGCACGTACAGGAACCCCGTGCCGATGGGGGCCAGCAGCCACTTGTGCAGCGAGGTGCCGTAGAAGTCGGCGCCCAGCTCGTCGCGCGTGAAGGGGAACTGCGCGAAGGCGTGCGCGCCGTCCACGA
>JBILED010000192.1:0-5415 GCA_044352305.1 Gemmatimonas sp. | reverse complement strand
CTCGCCGGCCAGCACGAGGAACACCAGCGCGGCGGCCAGCACCGCCACCAGCGTCAGCTCGTCGCTGGTGCGCGCGCGCTCGGTGTCGGCGCCGGCCACCGCGGCCGTGACCCCCGGCGGGAGCGGGAGGGCGGCGACGGCGGCGCGCACCGCCTCGGTGGCCCGGGCGGTGCCCCCCTCCTCGACGATTCCCTCCACGATGGTGACGGGGCGCTGCCCCACCCGCACCACCTCCAGCGGCGCGCGCCCCTCGCGCACGCGCACCAGCTCCCCCACCGGGACGCCGCGCACCAGGGTGCCCAGCGCGGTGGACAGCGCCTCGTTGGCGCCCCCCGCGTAGCGCACGCGGATGGGGGTGCGACGGTCGGTCTCGCGCAGATCGCTGGCGGCCACCCCGCCCAACGCGCCGGCCAGCGCCGCGGCCACCTGCGCGGGGGGGATGCCGCGCTCCGCCAGACGCCCGCGCTCGAGCGCCACCTCCACCACCGGCTGGTCGGCGGCGTAGGCCTCGCGCACGTCCGCGAGCGCCGGGAGCGCGCCCAGCACGCGGCGCACCGAGTCGGCCCACGGACGCGCCGCGTCGGCGGTGGCCGACGACAGCTCCACCCGCACCGCCCGCCCGGCGCGCCCCAGCAGCGCCCCAAACTCCGACTGCCCCGCCACCTCCAGCGCCAGGGCCCCCGAGGCCAGGTCGGGGAGGCGCGCGCGCAACCGTGCGGCCAGCGCGCCGCCGTCGCCGCCGGGCGGGACGGGGATGAGCAGCTGCGCGGTGGCGCTGGACCCGGGCGCTTCCCCCGCCAGCACCTCCTCGTTGGTGGCCTGGCCGATGCGCGCGTACACCCCGCGGGCCCCCAGCGCCGCCGCCGCCCCCTGCACGCGTGCCACCTGCGCCGCGGTGGCCTCCAGCGCCGTGCCCTCGGGGAGCTGCAGCTGCGCCACCAGCACGCCGTCGTCCACGCGCGGGAGCACCTCCTTGGGGAGCCGCACCAGCAGCGCCGCGGTGAGCGCCACCACCAGCGCGGCCGCGGTGAACACCGCGCCGGGGTGCGCCAGCGACCAGGTCACACCGCGCTCGTACGCGTGCACCAGCCGCGCCCCCACGGCGTCCAGCCAGGCGCCGATTCCGGAGGCCGGGGCGGGCGGGACGGGGGCCGGCACGACGGGCGCCCGCCCCCGGCGACGCCCCGCGATGAGCACGGGCATGAGCGTGAGCGACAGCAGCAGCGACGCCGCCACCGTGGCCACCACGCTCAGCGACAGGTCGCGGAACAGCGCCGCCGCCAGCCCCTGCACGAACACGATGGGGCCGAACACCAGCACCGTGGTGAGCGTCCCCGCGAACAGCGGGGCCGCCACCTCCTCCGTGCCGGCCACGGCGGCCTGCCGCAGCGGCTCCCCCGCCGCGTGCCGGCGCCCCACCGACTCCGCCACGACAATCGCCGTGTCCACCAGGAGCCCGGTGCCCAGCGCCAGCCCGCCCAGCGACAGCACGTTCACCGTGACCCCCAGCCCCTGCAGCGCCACCAGCGCCACCAGCACCGACAGCGGCACCACCAGCCCGATCGCCAGCGCCATGCGCCAGTCGCGCAGGAACAGCAGGATCACCAGCAGCGACAGCACCCCGCCGGCGACGATTTCCTGCCCCAGGTTCCCCAGCGCGTCCACCACGAAGTCCGCCTGCGCGGCCACCACGGCGGGGCGGATGGCGGGGAACTCGCGTTGCAAGGTGGCCACCGCCTCCATCATGGCGCGGGTCACTGCCACCGTGTTGGCGCCGGCGTCCTTGTACACCACCAGCCCCACCGCCGGGGTGCCGTCCAGCGTGGTGCGCGTGCGCGGGTCGGCCACCCCCAGCGTCACCGTCCCCACATCGCGCAGCGTGACGCCGCTCCCGGGCGCTCCCAGCGGCGTGTCCAGCACTTCGGCGGGGGTGCGGAACTCGGTGAAGGCGCGCACCGAGAAGCGGAACTGGCCACGCCGCACGGTGCCCCCCACCCCCAGCGCGTTCTCGGTGCGTATGGCGGTGGCGACGTCGTCCGGCGTGAGCCCCAGCGCGCGCAGCCGCGCCGGATCGAGGTCCACGCGCACCTCGTCCTCGGGGGCGCCCACCACGGCCACGCTGGCCACGCCGGCGATCTGCTCGAGGCGGCGCGCGTGCACCTCCAGCGCGGTGCGCGCCAGCGCCCGCAGCGCCCCCTCGCCGCCGAATGCGCCGGAGCCGACGGCGCCGGTGCCGCCCGCGCCCGCCGCGTCGCCGCGCAGCGCCAGCACGGCAATGGGACGCTCCCCGGGGTCGCTGGTGAGCAGCACCGGGCGCTGCGCCCGCTCGGGGAGCGTGCCGCGCGCCGCGTCGAGGCGCTCGCGCACCGCCAGCACGGTGGTACGCATGTCGGTGCCCCACGCGAACCGGAGCGTGGTGGTGGCCTCGTCGTTGCGGCTGACGCTGCGCACCTCGACGAGCCCCGGCGTGGCCGCCACGGCCTCCTCCACCGGCTCGGCCACGAAGCGGGACACCTCGCTGGCGGCGGCGTCGGGGTAGGCGGTGCGGATGGTCAGCACCGGGAGCGCCACGTCGGGGAGCAGCGACACCGGCAGCCGCGCCAGCGACACGCTCCCCAGCAGCACCACCCCCAGCACCGCCGCCACCGTGGCCACGGGGCGGCGGACCGCGGCGGCGGCCAGGCTCATGCGGCGCGCCTCACGGGGGCCCGCGGCGCCGGCGCGCGGCGTCGCCGGCCGTCCCGGTGTCCGCGGCCGGCTCCTGCACGCGCACCGGGGCGTCGTGCGTGAGCGTCAGGTGCCCGTCCACGATGACCGGCTCGCCCGCGGCCACCGGAATGACGCCGGTGACCGAGTCGGGAAGCAGCTCCGTGTCGGTGCCGTTGCTGCGCCCGGGGGTGACGTAGGTCCACTGCGCGCGCCCCTCGCGCACCACGAACACCAGCGGCCGGCCGTCGCGCTCGATCACGGCGCGCGCCGGCACCAGCCGACGCCCGGTGAGGCGCGTGGCCTCCAGCGCCACGTCGGCGTGCACCCCCGGGCGCACGCCGCCGTCCCCGGAGAGGCGCACGAGCGCCCGCCCCGCGCGCGCCACGGTGTCCACCAGCGGCAGCACCGCGGCGATGCGCCCCCGTCGCGCCCCCCCGGGGACCCCCGCCCCCGACACCAGCGCCTCGCCCCCCACGCGCACCAGCGGCAGGTCGTGCTCCAGCACCTGCGCCTCCACGCGCAAGTGCCGGGTGTCCACCACCGTCACCACCGGCTGCCCCGCCGAGAGCTTCTCGCCCACCGCCACGGGCATGGCGTCCACGGTGCCGTCCACCGGGCTGCGCAGCACGGCGCGGGCCTGCTCGAAGCGGGCCCGCTCCAGGCGCAGGCGGGCGCCGGCCAGCCCGGCGCGGGTCATCAAGGCCCGTCGCTGCTCGGGGGACGGGGCGCGCCCGGTCACCAGCGACTCGGGGACATAGCTCTCCAGATAGCGCTGCTCCGCTTCGTCCGCGGCGGCCTGCGCCTCCCGCACCGCCAGGTCGAAGGGGTACGGGTCCAGCCGCGCCAGCTCGGCGCCCGCGCGGACCACGGCCCCCGGCGCCACCAGCAGCCGCGCCACGGTGCCGGCGACCTCCGCGCGCAGCGTGACCGCCGCCTCCGACCGCACGGTGCCGGTGGTGGTCACCGTGAGCACCAGGTCGCCGTCGCGCGCCGGCTCGGCCACCACGGGGAGCGCCACCAGCGGGCCGCCCGGTGCCGGCTCCCCCTCGGACACCGCGTCGCCGGCGGTGGTGGCGGCGGCATCGCCGGCGGCGGGGCGGGTGTCGCACGCCGCGAGCCCCGCCGCCAGGAGGACCCCGCCCCACGCGAGCGCCAGCGGGCGCCTCCACGCGGAACACCGGCGGCGGGGACGGAGGGAGACGACCGGGGAGTCGGAGGGGCGGCGCGCGGCTGGCGGCATTGGGCGGAGAGTCGGGACATGGCCTGCGGGACGGCACGCCCCCCAGACACCGGTCCGGGGCCCAGGGTTGCCGAGGACGTCCGGGGGGACAGGCCAGGGCCGTCCGGGGGATCGGGGCGAATATGGCGACCGTGGCAGTGCGGGGCACCCCGCCGCCCCGTCCCCGGTCTCGCCGCACCACCGCCCCTTCCTTGCCCCGCGGCTCCCCCGCCCGTTAGGTTCCCCGGTCTCTGGTGCAGGGTGTTGCGCGTGTAGCTCAGTTGGATAGAGCGTCGGCCTCCGGAGCCGAAGGTCGCAGGTTCGAGTCCTGCCACGCGCGCTCCCCGGCCCCGCCCCGCCGGGGGCGCGGTCCCCTTTGTCCTGGCGCCGCGTGCACGTAGCCGAGCTGAAGCGGAAGTCCGTCCCCGAACTCCAGGCGCTGGCCGCGTCGCTGCACGTCTCCAACACCAGCGGGCTGCGCAAGCAGGAGCTCGTCTTTCGCATCGAGCAGGCGCTGCTCGACGCCGAGACCACCCTGTTCGGCGAGGGGGTGCTGGAGGTGCTCCCCGAAGGCTACGGCTTCCTGCGGGCGCAGGACTTCAACTACCTCCACGGCCCCGACGACATCTACGTCTCGCCCTCGCAGGTCAAGCGGTTCGACCTGCGCACCGGCGACACCGTGATGGGGGAGGTCCGCCCTCCCAAGGTCGGCGAGCGGTATCTCGCGCTCCTCAAGGTGGAGCGCATCAACGGCGGCGACCCGGAGCAGGCAAAGTTGCGCAGCGCCTTCGACAACCTCACCCCCAAGTACCCCGACGAGCGGATCCGCCTCGAGCGCGCCAACGGCGAGGTGGCCACCCGCATCTGCGACCTGGTGGCGCCGCTGGGGAAGGGGCAGCGGGCCCTCATCGTGGCCCCCCCCAAGGGGGGGAAGACGATCCTCCTCCAGCAGATGGCCAACGCCATCCTGGAGAACCACCCCGAGATGGTGGTGATCATCCTCCTCATCGACGAGCGCCCGGAGGAGGTGACCGACATGGCGCTCTCCTGCCCGCGCGCCGAGGTGGTGAGCTCCACCTTCGACGAGAAGGCCGATCGGCACGTGCAGGTGGCCGAGATGGTGCTGGAGAAGGCCAAGCGGCTGGTGGAGTCGGGAAAGGACGTCATCATCCTGCTGGACTCGCTCACGCGGCTGGCGCGCGCGCACAACGCGGTGGCGCCGTCGGGGGGGCGGCTGATGTCGGGCGGCATGGAAGCCACCGCGATGCAGCGCCCCAAGGCGTTCTTCGGGGCGGCGCGCAACCTCAAGGAGGGGGGCTCGCTGACGATCGTGGCCACCGCCCTCATCGAGACCAACTCCCGGATGGACGAGCTGATCTTCGAGGAGTTCAAGGGGACCGGCAACATGGAGCTGGTGCTGGACCGCAAGCTGGCGGAGAAGCGGCTCTTCCCGGCGGTGGACCTCAACAAGTCGGGGACGCGGCGCG
>JBILED010000047.1:0-16852 GCA_044352305.1 Gemmatimonas sp. | reverse complement strand
GGCTGCACCCGGTGCTGGGGTGGTTCAGCGGCAACATCGGGCTGCACCACGTGCACCACATCGGCCCGCGCATCCCCAACTACCGCCTGCAGCAGGCGCACGAAAGCCACCCGGTGTTCAACGAAGCGCCGGTGCTCACCATCGGCATGGGGATGCGCACGCTGCGGCTGGCGCTGTTCGACGAGGAGACCAAGCGGCTGGTCCCCTTCAGCGCGGTGCGGTAGGGGTCGGAGTAGTGGGCGGGTTTACTGCCTGAGGCTTCGCCGAGGGGCCCTGGGTATGAGGCAGAGAGGGCGAGGTGATGGGTGCGGTTGGTGGCACCTCTCCCCTCGCCCTCTATCACTCACCTCCAGGGCCCCTCGGCGAAGCCTCAGGCAGGAGAAGCCAGCGAGACAATCCAACACCGCCGAGGCACCAATCCCAACCTCCCTGCCCCGCCCTGCGGTCAGCCCTGCGGCGCGTCCATCGCGAACAGCCTGAGCCAGCCGGGCCACTGCCCGGGGATCTCCACGAAGTCGTCGTGATACACCAGCCCGGCGTCTTCCAGCTGGGCAATGAGGTCGGTGGCGGAGTCGTCCCCCACCAGCGGCCCCACCGCAATGATCCCCCCTTCCACGCGGAACTCGTCGGGGGTGAGTCCCAGCGCCTCGTCCACCTGTGCGCGGGTCAGCTGGACACGTTCAAACGCCGCCTTGCGGATGAGCAGCGTGGGGCCGGTGGCATGGAGAGGGAGCGGCATGGGGGGAAGCTAGGGCGTTCCCGGGCCCTGCACCATGTGGGAGCGCCTTGGGGGCGCGCGGTGGTCGCTGGCTAGATTGCAGGATGCTGAGACGTGCCCTGTTCGGAACAGTCTGGCTGGTCAGCTGCGGCACCGCCGCCGAGTCGCCGTCCCCGCCGGTGGCCCCACCGGTGACGCCGCCTGTGTCCCCGCTCACCGGCACCCCGTCGCTGACCCGCGCGGTGGTGGTGTCAGGGCTCAGCAGCCCGTGGGATGTGGCGGTGCTCCCCGACGGCGCGCTGGTGTACACCGAGCGGTGCCGAGGGGTGTCGCTGCGCCGGGTCGATGGCACCACGGTGCGGCTGTTCGGCACCGCCGGCGCCACCCTGGTGGCCCCCGACCTGGTGTGCGAGGGACAAAGCGGGGTGTTGGGGGTGGCCCTCGACCCGGCATTTGCCACCACGCGTCGGCTCTACGTGTACATGGCGTCGGGGCAGTCCAGCGCCCAGCGTACCAACCGCGTGCTTCGTCTCGAAGTCTCGTCCGACCTGACGCGGGTGGTGGGGCGTGACGACCTCGTCACCGACATCCCGTACAAGCAGGTGGGCAATGGGGTGGGGGGCGCGGGGATGCACAGCGGCGGACGCGTGCGCTTCGGACCCGACGGGCTGCTGTACGTCACCACGGGGGACAACCATGCCCCCGGGCTGCCGCAGCACCCCGTGCAGATGGGGGGGAAGGTGCTGCGCCTCACCCCGGACGGCCGAGCTGCCCCGGGCAACGCCGCTCCCTCCGGGTTCGACAGCCGCATCTTCAGCTACGGCCATCGCAACGTGCAGGGAATCGCCTTTCACCCGGCAACGGGGGAGGCGTGGGTCGCCGAGCATGGCCCCAACCACAGCGACGAGGTCACGCGGCTGGTGGCTGGCGGGAATGCCGGGTGGGACCCGCAGAACCGTGCGGGGCTCTCCTGTCCCAGCGGGTACTGCGGGTATGCCGGGAACGCCACCACCATGCCGATGACCGACCTCGGGCGCTTTCCGGCAGCGATCCCTCCCGCATGGACAAACAACGGCGGGTCGCAGGGGATGGGGCCCGCCGTGTTTCTGGTGGGGAGTGCGTGGCGCGACTGGAACGGTCGGTTGGCTGTGGGGATGATGGCCGCGCAGCGGTTGGTCGTGTTGACCACCGCGGCGGGCGGTGCGGTGTCCGGAGCGGTGGTGGCCACCCTGCCGGCGGCGCGGCTGCGCGCCCTGACCATGGGTCCAGGCGGCGTGCTGTATGTGGTCACCGATGGCGGTGAGATCTGGACGGTGACCCCAGGGTCGCCATGACCGACCGCATCCCCTCCCCGCACGCCGCGGCGCTGGAGGGCGCCTACGACGTGATCGTCGTGGGGGGCGGGCACGCTGGCACCGAGGCGGCGGTGGCCGCCGCCCGCGCCGGGGCTTCCGTGGCGCTGATCACCGGGGCGCTGGAGCAGCTGGGGCAGCTCTCCTGCAACCCGGCCATTGGCGGCATTGCCAAGGGGACGGTGGTACGCGAGGTGGACGCGCTGGGGGGGATCATGGCGCGCGCCACCGACCTGGCCACGATCCAGTTCCGCATGCTCAACCGTGGCAAGGGCCCCGCCGTGTGGGCGCCGCGCGCGCAGGCCGACCGCGGACTGTATCGCCGGGCGGTGCGGCAGCTGCTGGAGGCGCACGCGGGATTGGTGACCATCCAGGGGATGGTGGCGCGGCTGCTGCTGGACCCCACGGGAACGCGCGTGTGGGGGGTGGAGACCGTGGAAGGACGACGGTTCGGGGGCGTAGCGGTGGTGCTCACCACCGGCACCTTCGGACGCGGACTCATGCACATCGGCACCGGCACGCGGGTGGCGGGCGGGCGCGCCGGCGAGGCGCCGTCGCAGCAGCTGGGGGAGCAGCTGGACGCGGTAGGGCTGGCCGCAGGGCGCTTCAAGACCGGAACGCCGCCGCGCATTGACGGGCGCTCGGTGGACTACGCCCCCATGGAGGAGCAGGGGAGCGAGCTGGCGCAGTTCGACTACAGCTGGTCGCACTTCTGGGAGGCGCCCCGCGTGGCCGCCGATGGCACGTCGCGGTCGCCGCGGCAGCTCCCCTGCTGGATCACCTGGCTGGAGGCGAAGGGGACACAGCGCATCGCCGAGCATCTGCATGAGTCGGCGATGTATGGCGGGGCGATTGCGTCGCAGGGGCCGCGCTACTGCCCCAGCGTGGAGGACAAGGTGGTGAAGTTCCCCGACCGGCAGCGCCATCAGCTGTTCCTGGAGCCCGAGGGGCACGACACGCACGAGCTGTACGTGAACGGGCTCTCCACGTCGCTGCCGGCGCCGGTGCAGCTGGCCGTGCTGCGCACCGTGCCCGGGCTGGAGTCGGTGCGGATGACGCGGGCGGGGTACGCCATCGAGTACGACTACTACCCGCCCACGCAGCTGTCGGCGTCGCTCATGTCGCGCGCACTGGACGGCCTGTTCTTCGCGGGGCAGGTGAACGGCACCACCGGCTACGAGGAGGCGGCGGGGCAGGGGGTGCTGGCGGGGCTCAATGCGGCGCGATGGGTGCAGGAGCGCGAGCCGGTGATCTTGGGGCGGGAGACCAGCTACCTGGGGGTGCTGGTGAACGACCTGATCACGCGCGGGGTGGACGAGCCGTACCGGCTGTTCACCTCGCGCAGCGAGTTCCGGTTGACGGTGCGCCAGGACAATGCGCTGGCGCGACTGGGGCCGGTGGCGCAGGAGGCAGGACTGCTGCGCCCGGAGGAGGAGGCGCTGATGGCGCAGCGGCTGGCGGCGGTGGCGGAGGCGCTGGCGTTGGCGGAGCGCACCAGCATCACGCCGGCCATGGCCGCGCCGCTCTTGGAGGGGGGACCGTCGCGTCCGCTGACGCAGGCGGTGCGCGCGGTGGAGCTGGTGAAGCGCCCCGAGCTGTCGCTGTCGGCGGTGTTGGCGGCGGCCGGCGTGGGAAGCGAGCTCGCCGCCGATGCGATGGTGGGGGCGGAGCTGGAGATCAAGTACGCGGGGTACTTCGCCATCGAGCAGCAGCGGGCGGAGAAGCTGCGGGCGCTGGGGCGGGTGGCGCTGCCGGCCGATGCGGACTACCTGACGATGACCACGCTCTCCACCGAGGCGCGGCACAAGCTGCACGTGCGCCGTCCTGAGACGTTGGCCGCGGCGGGGCAGATCCCGGGGGTGAACCCGGTGGACCTGCAGAACCGGGTGCTCGCGGTGTGGCGTGGGGGTTTGGGGGGGGGGAGGGGGAGCGTGGCACGCGAGGGGGAACGCGGCGCGGCACCTCACGCCACACGGGGTGCGGCTTACGCGACCGGGTCGGCGGGCTCTGGCGGGGTGCGCTGGAGGGCGCGCAGCTCGTCGAGGAATTTCAGGCGGTGCGCCTGAGCGGGCCCCTTCTGGCTGCGGAGGTTGGCCTCGTACAGGTCGGCGGTGACGTCGCGGGCCCAGAGGCGGGTGGCGCTGGCCAGCAGGGTGAGCTGCCGGAGCGGCTCGAGGGTGCAGAGGTCGACGAGCTCGATGTCGGCGGGGCCCTGTTCGGGGCGCTCGGCGGGGTGGAGCGCGGCGGCGAGGCGCTGAATGACCTGCCAGCGGTCGAGCGGGGAGAGGCGCGGGCCGTCGTAGAGGACGCCGAGGGTGTGGGCGTCGGGCGCTGGGGCGCGGAGGCGGTAGAGCGCGGAGAGGGCGGGGAGCGCCTCGCGGGCGGCGCTGGCGAGGGGGTGGACCTCGCCGCTGGGCTCGGGCTCTGTCGGGTGTTCAACCGGGGGGTTGTGCACGGGCGGAAGCTGCGGGGGTGGAGCGTGGTGTGCAAGGGCGGCGTGGTGTGGCGTCTCCTGTGTGCGGGGTGATGGGGTGAGGGATGAGGTTGTTTTTCGGGGGAAGTTGGAATTGAAGTTGGAATTGAAGTTGCGGTTTCAGCGGGATTTTGCGGAGTGATGGCGCGTGTATGACGCTATGATGGTGCTTTACAGATGGATCGTATGTGATTTTCAGTGGATCGGTGGTGAACGAGGGATTCCCAGGGAGGTGGTTATGGTTCGGGTGCGTACTACATCTATAGAAGTTGTGCGGCGGTGGGTGGGGGTGCTGGTGGTGGGATGGGTGGTGGGGGTGGTGTTGACGCGACCTTTGGGGGGACAGGCGATGACGGGTGGAATGTCTGGTGCGGGGATGTTGGTGGAGGGGGGTCGGATTGTTGTGTCGGCGGTGGGGGAGGTGGTGGTGACGCCGGACCGGGCGCGGATCCAGCTGGGGGTGGAGACGCAGGCGCGGACGGCGGCGTTGGCGGCGCAGGAGAACGCGCGGAAGCAGGGGGCGGTGTTGCGGGCGATTGCGGCGGCGGGGGTGAAGGCTGGGCAGGTGACCACCGTGGGGTACGGGGTGAATCCGGTGCAGCGGTGGGACGACAAGCTGCAGCGCACCGTGATTGACGGGTACCAGGTGCACAACATCGTGGCGGTGGAGACCGAGGTGCTGGAGCAGGTGGCGGCGATTCTGGATGGCGCGTTGGGGGCGGGAGCCAACCGGGTGGTGGGGCTGACGTATGGGGTGCAGGACGCCAGCGAGGCGGAGGATCGGGCGTTGGCGCAGGCGGTGGAGCGGGCGCGTCGGCAGGCCGAGGTGGTGGCGAAGGCTGCGGGGGGGCGCGTGACCGATATGCTGGAGGTGCAGGTGGGGGGTGAGGAGGGGGGTGATCGTCCTCCTGTGGTGATGGCGCGGATGGCGATGGCCAGCGCGGAGGGGGTGCCCACGCCGGTGAGCGAGGGGACGCAGACCGTGCGGGTGCGGGTGGTGACGCGGTGGGGCTATGTGGCGGGTGGGGGGCGGTAGCGGGTGGTAGGGAGGTGGTAGGGAGGTGGTAGAAGGGCGGGTGGTCGTTCCGCTTCCCACAGCTGTTTCACGTGAAACGAAAACGTGATGGTTCACGAGGGGCGCCGGCGGCGGAACGCGTGGCGCCCCTCGGTGTGTTGTGTGATCAGGCGGGCGGCGAAGCCGAGGGGGGGGGCCACGCTCCCGGTTTCACGTGAAACAGCCGAGCCCCCACCAGCGAGGGGGGCGCGCGCTCACGGCTTGACCCCTATGTTCCCTCGATATCCGCCTCAGGCGCCCTCGCTCGGCATCGTGCCCCACGCCGCGCCCTGACGCCACACGCCGCTCGCCCCACCCTCGCACCACACCCCGTGGCACGCATCCTCGCCATCACCAACCAGAAAGGCGGCGTCGGCAAGACGACGACCGCGGTCAACCTGGCCGCCTCCCTCGCCGTGGCCGAACAGCGCACCCTGCTGGTGGACATCGATCCCCAAGGGAACGCCTCCTCCGCACTGGGCATCAGCCGCGAGGAGATCCGCGTGGGCACGTACGAGGTGCTCCTGGGGGACGCCCCGATCGCCGACGCGATCCTCCGCAGCGTCCAGTTCTCCCATCTGGACCTGCTCCCCACCACGCAGGACCTCGCCGGCGCCGAAGTGGAGCTGGTGGACGACGACGCCCGCGCCACCCGCCTGCGCGATGCCCTGCACACGGTGCGCGATCAGTACGACGTGATCCTCCTGGATTGCCCGCCGTCGCTGGGGCTGCTCACGCTGAACGCCCTGGTGGGCGCCGATGCGGTGCTCATCCCCCTCCAGTGCGAATACTTCGCTCTGGAAGGGCTCTCACAGCTGCTGGAGACGGTGGACCGTGTGCGCGCCCTCAACCCGGCCCTCGCGGTGGATGGGGTGCTCCTCACCATGTACGACGCCCGCCTCAACCTCTCCCGTCAGGTGGCCGCCGACGCCCGCGCGCACTTCGGCGACCGCGTCTTCACCACGATGATCCCCCGCAACATCCGCCTGGCCGAAGCCCCCTCCTTCGGCAAGCCGATCGTGGTGTACGACCTGGCCTCGGTGGGGGCCCAAGCCTACATGGCGGTGGCGCAGGAGCTCATCGGTCGCCTGCGTGGCACCCCCGCCTCCTCGGAACCGGCCTCGTGACCCCCCCACCGGAACCATCGCGCCGACTGGGACGCGGCCTCGACGCCCTGCTGGGGAAGCGCGAAGCGCTCCTGCAGGGAACGGCCCCCTCGGCGGCCACCACCGACGCACCCCAAACGGGGAGTGCCACCCCTGGTACACCCGCGCACACGGGCACCCCGGTCGGCACCCCGGTGGCCGCCCCCACGGAATCGGCCACCACCTCCGCCGCCGGTACTCTCCTCACCCTGTCGCTGGGGCAGATCAAGCCCAACCCGTTCCAGCCCCGTCAGGAGTTCCGCCCCGAAGAGCTGGCCGACCTGGAAGCCTCCCTCCGTGTCAACGGCCTCCTCCAGCCGGTCACGGTTCGCCCCGCCCCCAACGGCATCGGCTACGAACTGATCGCCGGCGAACGGCGCTTCCGCGCCGCCACCCGCCTGGGGTGGACGGAAATCCCGGCGCTGGTGCGCCGCGTGGACGACCGCACGCTGCTCACGCTGGCCATGATCGAGAACCTCCAGCGCAGCGACCTGGACCCGATCGAAGAGGCCGACGGCTACCAGCGGCTGGTGGACGACTTCGCCCTCACCACCCAGGAAGTCGCCGAGGTGGTGGGGAAGGACCGCTCCACCGTGGCCAACGCCCTGCGCCTGCGCGCCCTCCCCGCCTCGGTCAAGCGGATGCTGCAAGGCAAGCAGCTGGCCACAGGACACGCCCGCGCCCTCCTGGCGCTGGCCAACGAACGCGCCATCGTGGACATGGCCCGCGAAGCCGCCGCCAACCACTGGTCGGTGCGCGAAGTGGAGCGCCGCGTCAACGCCGCCAAACCCGGCGGCAAGAACAGCCAGCCCCCCGCCCCCAAGGGCACCGCCACACCAGCCGGCGCCTCCGCCGCGGTGGTCGCTCGCCTGCAGGACAAACTCCGCACGGCGCTGCAAACCCAGGTCAGTATCGCCCTCACCGGAAAGGCCAGCGGCGAAATCCGCATCACCTTCCACTCCAACGACGACCTGGAACGCGTCCTCGAACGGCTGGGCGTGTCGGTGGACTGAGGGTGAACATCGTGCCAATAGCAGCATCATAGCAACACACAAAAATCAACAACGCGACATATACGCAGCACACTAACGTCATATTCGCGTCATAGCAACGCCATAATACCGTCGCAGACCGTTCTTTCCCGCCAGACACCGCCCCATGACCAGCCCCACGCGCCACCGCCGCACAGCCACCGCGATCGCCGCCACAGTCTGCACCCTCCTCCTTGCCGCCTGCGGCGGGGACAAAGCCCCCGCGGCGGATCAGGCGACCAGCTCAACCACCCCGCCCCTGCGCGTGGCGCTGCTGACCCCGGGGCCGGTGTCCGACAAGTCGTGGAACGGCGGCGCCTATCAGGGGCTGCTGGCGCTCCGCGATTCGCTGGGCGCGCAGATCTCGCACATCCAGACCAAGACCCCCGCCGAGTTCGAGGAGAACTTCCGGCAGTATGGGGCGCAGGGGTACGGCCTCGTCATCGGCCACGGCTTCGAGTTCCAGGACGCCGCCGCCCGCGTGGCCCCGCAGTACCCGAAGACGGTGTACGCCATCACGTCGGGGCGCGTGACCGCCCCCAACCTGGCGGGCATCTCCTTTGCCTTTGAGGAGGCGTCGTACCAGGCCGGGATGGTGGCCGGCGCCCTCACCACGACCAACGTGCTGGGGCTCATCGCCGGCACCGAGCTCCCCCCGGTCAAGCTCTCCTTCCAGGCGTTCGAGCGCGGCGCGCGCAGCGTGAACCCCAAGGTCCAGGTGCTCACCTCCTACATCGGCAACTGGGACGACGTGAGCGCCGGCAAGGAGCAGGCGCTGGCGCAGATCGCCCGCGGCGCCGACCTGATCTTCCAGAACGCCGACGCCGCCGGGTTGGGGGTGTTCCAGGCCGCCCGGGAGAAGAAGATCCTGGCCTTCGGCTCCAACGCCAACCAGAACGACGTCGCCCCCGACGTGATCATTGGCAGCGTGGTCATCGACCTCACCCACGCGCTCCTGCTCATCGGCCGGGAGGTCGCCGCCGGCGGCTTCACGGGGCGCGTGATCACCCTCGGCGAAAAGCAGGACGTGGTGCAACTGGTGCTCAACCCCGCGCTGGCCAACCGCGTCTCCCCCGCCACCCGCGCGGCGGTGGATTCGGTGGGCGTCCTCATCAAGGCCGGCACCTTTGCCCCGCTGGCCGACCTGCTCCAGGGGAACAACGACGCCAAGCCCGTGGGGACGGGCGCAGGGGTGACCCCCGCACGCGCCCCGGTTCCCTGACCGATACCCTCACCGATTCCCTGACCGATTCCCTGAACGATTCCCTGACCCATGTCCACCCCTGAAGCGGACCGCATTCTGGCCGGCGCCACCGGCAACGGCCTGGCGCTCCCCGAGGTTGCGCTGGCCGACATCGTGGCCGCGCTGGACACCGAGCTGCGCACGGGGGAGATCCCCGACTACGGCGGGGCGGTGAACGGGCTGCAGGTGGCCAACGAGGGGACGGTGCAGCGGGTGGCGGTGGCGGTGGACGCGTCGCACGCGGCAGTGAACGAGGCGGTGATGCTGGGGGCGCAGCTGCTCATCGTGCACCACGGGCTCTTCTGGGCGGGGGCCCAGCCGCTCACCGGCGTGCGCTACCGCAAGTGGCGCACGCTGCTGCAGCGCAACGTGGCGGTGTACGCGTCGCACCTGCCGCTGGACCTGCACCCCACGCTGGGGAACAACGCGCGCCTGGCGGCGACGCTGGGGCTCACGCCGTCAGGGGGCTTCGCGCGCCACAAGACGGTGGAGATCGGCTGCCTGGGGACCGCACAGGAGCCCACCGCCGACCTGGTGGCGCGCGTGCGCGCGCTCGCCGTCCGCTACGGCAACACGGTACGCACGTCGGTCCCGGTGGAGGGGCGCACGACCACGCGCTGGGCGATCTGCAGCGGGGGGGGCGCGTCCAGCGACACCATCGCCGAGGCGCTGGCCAAGGGAGTGGACACGCTGATCGTGGGGGAGGGAGCGCACCACACCACGGTGGACGCCATCGAGCACGACCTCTGCATCGTGTATGCGGGGCACTACGCCACCGAGACGCTGGGGGTGCAGGCGCTGGGCGGCTTCCTGCAGGAGCGATTCGGGCTGCCGTGGACCTTCCTGCATCTCCCCACGGGGTCGTGAGCGCGCCGCACGCGCCACCGGGTGGCGCGATGACAACGGCAGCACACGCGGCGTTCCCCTCGGCCACACCCTCGGCCACGCCCTCGGCGGAACGGTCCACATGAGCGGGGACGGCGGGGCGCCATTGCTCTCGCTGGAGCAGATCACCGTGCGCTTTGGTGCGGTGACCGCGCTGCGCGACGTGTCGATGGCGGTGCGCGCCGGCACCGTGCATGCGCTGCTGGGGGAGAATGGCGCGGGGAAGAGCACGCTCATGCGCGTGGCCTTCGGGCTGGTGCGCCCCGAAGCCGGCGTGGTGCGGTGGCGCGGCGCGCCGGCCACGCTGCACTCGCCGGCCGATGCGTTGGCGCAGGGGATTGGCATGGTGCACCAGCACTTCTCGCTGGTGCCGGGGATGACGGTGGCGGAGAACGTGGCGCTGGGAGGGCGCGGGCGCTTTGACCGACGTGCCGCAGCCGCGCGCGTGCGCGAGGTGGCCGCGCACGCGGGGCTGTCGCTGGACCCTGACGCGCGGGTGGGCGACCTGCCGGTGGGCGCGCAGCAACGGTGCGAGATCGTGAAGGCGCTGGCGCGCGACGTCTCGCTGCTGATTCTGGACGAGCCCACCGCGGTGCTGGCGCCGGCGGAGGGGGCGGAGCTGCTGGCGTGGGTGCGCGGCTACGCCGACCGGGGCGGCGCCGTGGTGCTGATCACGCACAAGGTGCGCGACGCGGTGGCGGTGGGGGATGCGGTGACGGTGCTACGGCGCGGAGCGCTGGCGTTGCGCGCGGAGCGGGGCGAGGTGGGGGAGCGCGAGGTGGCGGCGGCGATGCTGGGGCGGGGGGGGACGGAACAACGGCCCAGAGGGGCGTTGGCGTTGGAGGTGAAGACCGCGGGCCTTGATGCGGGCCTTGATGCGGGCCTCGGTGGGGGCCTGGCCGCAACGCGGACCACGGTGGCAGAGGGACGGGCGGTGCTGGTGGCGGATGACGTCCGTGTGGTGGACGGCGCGGGGGTGGAGCGGCTGCGCGGCGTGACCATGGCCGTGCGCGCCGGCGAAATCGTGGGGGTCGCTGCAGTGGAGGGGTCGGGGCAGCACGAACTGCTGCGGGTGCTGGCGGGGCGGCTGGCCCCGTCGGCCGGACGCGTGCAGCGGCCGGCGGCGCTGGGATTCATCCCCGAAGACCGGCACCGCGACGCGGTGCTGCTGGATGCGTCGCTCACGGAGAACGTGGCGCTGCGCGGTGCCGGCAGCCAGCGCGGCCTGATGGACTGGCCGGCCTGGGGCGCACGCACCGCCGCGCTGATGACCACGCACGACGTGCGCGCCACCCACGAGGCGGTGCCCATGCGCACGCTGTCGGGGGGGAACCAGCAGAAGCTCGTGCTGGCGCGCGAACTGGGCGAGGCAGGCACGGTGGAGGCGCTGGTGGCCGAAAACCCCACCCGCGGGCTGGACTTCATGGCCACCGCGGCGGTGCACCAGGCGCTGCGCGAGGCGCGCGACCGCGGGGTGGCCGTGGTGGTGTACAGCTCCGACCTGGACGAGGTGCTGGCGCTGGCCGACCGCGTGGTGGTGCTGCACGCCGGTGTCGCCCATGCCATGCCCACCATGGACCGCGACACCATCGGTGCCGCCATGCTGGGCACCACCCCATAGCCATCAGCCAACACCGTCTGCAGCTGCAGCTGCAGCTGCAACTACCCCCGAGGCCGTTGCTCCAACGGCAACGGCAACTGACCCCTCGCCTGTAGCTCCCCCCCTCGGCTGCAACCTCACCTCCACCTGCCCCCTCAGCCGTTGTCCCGCCTCGCTCCGCTCGCCTCCCTCCTCACCCTCCTCGCCATCGCCCTCACGGTGCTGGCGCTGCTGCTGCTGGCCACCGGTCACCCGGTGCTCCCCGCGCTGGCCGCCCTGGCCCGCGGCGCCTTCGGCAGCAGCTACGCCATCACGTCGGCCACACTGGTGCGCGCCATCCCGCTGGCGCTGGCGGGGGTGGCGGTGGCGCTGGCGTTCCGCGCGGGGGTGATCAATGTGGGCGCCGAGGGGCAGCTGCTCATGGGGGCGGCCGCCGGGTGCGGCGTGGCCACCGCGCTCCCCCCGGGCACCCCCGGGTGGGCGGCGCTCCCCGCCGTGCTGCTGGCCGGCAGTGTGGCCGGCGGCGTGTGGGGCGCCATCCCCGGATGGCTGCGGGTGCGGCACGGCGCGCTGGAGGTGATCAGCACCATCATGCTCAACTTCGTGGCGCTGTCGGTGGTGGGGTGGCTGGTGCGCGGTCCGCTGCAGGAAGCCACGCGCATCAACCCGCAGTCGGCGTCGCTCCCCCTGGGGTGGCAGCTCCCGGTGCTGCTCCCGGGGACGCGACTGCACGCGGGGGTGCTGGTGGCGGTGGCGGTGGCGGTGGGGTGCGGATGGTGGCTGGCGCGCACCGCGGCCGGGTTCCGGCTGCGCGCGGTGGGAGCCAACCCGGTGGCCGCCGCCATGGCGGGGGAGATCCGCGTGGCGCCCACGATGCTGGGCGCCTTCGTGGCCAGCGGGGCGCTGGCCGGACTGGCCGGGAGCGTGGAGTACACGGGCGTCACCTACGCGCTGTACGAGAACTTCTCGCCGGGATATGGCTATACGGCCATTGCTGTCGCGTTACTCGCCCGTTTGCGTCCCGTTGCTGTGCTGTTTTCCGCCCTCATTTTCGGGGCGCTCTCGGCGGGGGGGAACGCCATGCAGCGTGATGCCGGCGTCCCCAGCGTGGTGGTGAACGTGGTGGAGGCCACCCTCATCCTGCTGGTCATTGCGGCCGGACAGTGGAGCTGGCGGACTGCGGGCAGCGGGAGCGCGGTGGTGGGCGGGCGCGTGGCCCCCTCCGAGGCGGGGACATGACGCTCCTCGCCAGCATGACCGCCATGGTCGCCCAGGTCAGCGGGGGGGCAGGTCTGGTGGAGCAGGGGGGCGGGGGGCTGGAGCTGCTGGCCGCCTTCCTGGGGGCCAGCGTGCGCACGGCCACCCCGCTGGCGCTGGCCGCGCTGGGAGAGACGGTGAGCGAGCGGGGCGGGGTGATCAACATCGGCCTGGAGGGGTCCATCATTGCCGGCGCGCTGGGGGGCACCCTGGCCGCCGCTTCGTTGGGTGTCACCGGGGGCTTTGCCGGCGGCGCGCTGGCGGGGGTGGCCATGGCGGCGCTGTTCGCGCTGTTCGTGGTATGGCTCAAGGGAGACGCCATCATCACCGGGACGGCGATCACCCTCCTGGCGCTGGGGCTCACGGGGACGATCTACCGCACGGTGTACGGTGCCGGCGGGGTGGCGCTCTCCTCGCCCACGGCGGCGGAATGGGCCATCCCGGGGCTGTCGGCGCTGCCGGTGGTGGGACGCGCCCTCTTCGCGCAGCCGGTGGTGACCTATCTGGCCATCGCCCTGGTGCCGCTGCTCACCTGGGCGCTGTTCCGCACCCACTGGGGGGTCGCGCTGCGAGCGGTAGGCGAAGCCCCCGACGCGGCCATCGCCGCCGGCGTGCGCCCGGCCCGCCTGCAGCTAGGTGCCATCCTGCTGGCCGGCGCGCTGGCCGGGTTGGCCGGCGCCACGCTGGTGCTGGCGCAGGCGGGGACGTTCGTGGAAGGGATGTCCGCAGGACGCGGCTTCATTGCCATCGCCATCGTGGTGCTGGGACGCCGCCACCCGGTGGGGGTGGCGCTGGCCGCGCTCCTCTTCGGCGCCGCCCAATCGCTGCAAACGCTCTTCCAGGCGATGGGGTGGACAGGGGTCCCCTACCAGCTGTTCCTGGCGGTGCCGTATGCGCTGACACTGGCCGCCATGCCCTTTCGGAGATTCGGTTCGCGATCCTGACGTCCTGGGGGGACGGTGCGGGGGTGGGATTGGTGCGTGACTCTGGCTGCTACTGCCTGAGGCTTCGCTGAGGGGCCCTGGGTATGAGGGAGAGGGCCGAGGTGTTCGTGACGAGTTGGTTTCCCGTGGTACCTCCGCCCTCACACCTCTCCCTCATACCCAGGGCCCCTCAGCGCAGCCTCAGGCAGTACAAGGTCGCGAGGTGAGCCGACAGGTCCGAGGGCACAGGTGCCAGAGGGAGCGATGACGTCCGAGTCACCACTCCCCCTCAATGGACAGCCACCCCTGCGCGCCGCACTATAGGGCATGCGACCCTCCCGCCTCCTCCCCGCCCTCCTCGCCCCTGCCGTCCTCGGGGCCCAGGAGACCGACGCCGCGCTGCTCGCGTCGGCCAAGGCCATTCATGCGCGTGTCCTGTCGATTGACACGCATGTCGACATCAGCCCCGCCAACTTCACGGCGGGCGCGCCCAACTACACCCAACGGCTGCCGCGCACCCAGGTGGACCTGGTGAAGATGGAGGAGGGGGGGCTGGGCGCCGCCTTCCTCATCGTCTACGTCGGCCAGGCGCCCACCCTCGACTCGGCCAGCTTTGCGCGCGCCAACGCGTCGGCGATGGAGAAGTTCGACGCCATCCACCGGCTCACCACCGAGCTCGCCCCCGGGCGCGCGGAGATCGCCTATACCGCCGCCGACGCGCGCCGCATCCACAAGGCCGGCAAGCGGGTGATCTTCATAGGCGTGGAGAACGGCTTCCCGCTGGGGAGCGACCTGGGGAACGTGAAGCGGTTCTACGACCGCGGCGGGCGCTACCTGTCGCTGGCGCACAACGGGCACAGCCAGCTGAGCGACTCCAACACCGGCGAGCGCGACGGCGTGTGGCTGCACAACGGCCTCTCGCCGCTGGGGCGCCAGGTGATCGCCGAGATGAATCGGCTGGGGATGATGATCGACGTGTCGCACCCGTCGAAGGCGTCGATGCTGCAGACCGTGGCGCTGTCGAAGGCCCCCATCATCGCGTCGCACTCGGGGGTACGGGCGCTGTGCAACCACAGCCGCAACATGGACGACGAGCAGCTGGACGCGCTCAAGCGGAACGGCGGCGTGATCCAGCTGGTGGCGTTCAACAGCTACACCAAGTGCAACCCCGCCAAGGACGCCGAGCGCGCCGCGGCGGTGGACGCGCTGCGCAAGGAGTTCGGGATCACGGCCACGGGGCGCGCGGAGGTGGCCGCGGCGATCCAGGCGCTGCCCAACGAGCAGCGCAACGCGTTCCTGGCGAAGCAGGAGGAGATCACCGCGCGCCGCTACCCGTCGGACCCGCCGGCCACGGTGAAAGACTTCGTGGACCACATCGACTACGTGGTCAAGCGGATCGGCATCGACCACGCGGGGATCAGCAGCGACTTCGACGGCGGCGGCGGCGTGGACGGATGGCGCAGCGCGAGCGAGTCGCTGAACGTGACGATCGAGCTGGTGCGCCGCGGCTACTCGGCGGAGCAGATCGCGAAGATCTGGGGGGGGAACCTGCTGCGGGTGATGGAGCGGGTGGAGAAAGCCGCGTCGAAGTGAGGATGCGCCGAGGGGCCCTGATCGGGTGGGCTACGACCACGTGCCGCCTCAGGCTTCGCCGAGGGGCCCCAGGCAAGAGGGGGCGATGTGAGGGCATAGGTGCCGTATATGGAACACACCGCACCGATGGCCTCGGCCCTCTACCCCATACCTAGGGCCCCTCGGCGAAGCCTCAGGCGGTAGATGCCGAACGACCACACCGACGCACCCTCACCGGCCGGTGGTGCCCCGCATCCGCTGAACCTCCCGGATCGCTTCAACCGCTCCCGGTCCGTCCCGGTTAGCTCATCGGCCGCGCCGTTCTGCACCCACACGTCCAGCGCCACGCCGTGGTTCTCCAGGATGATCCCGTAGTGGTTGGGCTTCGTGAGATCCCAGGAGATCACCAGCGACCCCGGCGTGCGGATCGTTCCGCGCCATTGGTCGCGCGACGGAAGAAGATTCGAGGTTGAAGGTCCCGTCGGGGGAGAAGCGGGGCATCATGCCGCGGATGACATGCACCGTGAGGCGACGCGGACGGTCGCCATTGGCGTCGGCCACCCTGAGGTCGTCCTGAACTGAAGGCCAGCCGCCCATCTCGTTGGCCACGGGGGGATGGCGCGCGACGCGGATGGACTCCGCGGAGGGCTGAGCCGCCAGCAGGGCGGGAACCAGCAGGGCGGAGAGCGGGCGGAGGGAGGTCATGGCGCAGTTGCGCCGGCGGGGGACGGCGATGTCGAGCCATTGTGTTTCCAATATGACCACTTCATAGTGGTCATATGCTTCCCAGGCCACCCCGCACCGTATCGGCCAGCACCTTCAAGGCCCAGTGTCTGGCGCTCATGGACGAAGTGGAGCGCACCGGCGAGGAGCTGCTCATCACCAAGCACGGCAAGGTGGTGGCGCGCCTGGCCCCCGTGACGGATGCGCCGCAGAGCTTTCTGGGGTGGATGGCCGGAACGGTGACGCTCGCCGATGACCTCATTCTCCCCGATCCTGAGGACGAGGGCGCGTGGGACGAGGCCCCGTGAAGGGAGGGGGCGAGGGCGCAGGACAGGAGCTCCGCTATCCGCTCCGGCCGGGCACACGGCGCGCACGAGCACGCGTGCGGGAAATCGACTTTGGCCGCGAAGTCGGGGAGCCTCCCCCGCGTGCAGCGGGGGGGCTCCTCCTCGACTCGCACATCTGGCTGTGGCTGCTGAGCGGTCACCACGGCCGCATGCCCGTGGCGGTGCTGCAGGAGCTGCTCCGTCCCAATCGGGAAACGCCGCTGGCGATCAGCGAGGCCACCCCGTGGGAGGTGATGACCAAGGCGCACCGTGGGCGGCTGCTTCTGGAGCTTCCACCCGCCACCTGGATGGCCAGGGCGCTGTCCGCCCCGGGGATCCAGTGCCATCCCCTGCGCCGCGCCGTGCTGCTGGAAGCGGCCACGCTGCCGGAGGGAGCCCCGCGCGATCCGTTCGACCGGGTCATTGTGGCCACGGCTCGGCTGGAGGGGATGACCCTGGTGACCGCCGACCAGGCCATCGTGGCATGGGCCAAGAAGACGGGTGAGGTACGCGTGCTGGCGGCGGGGAAGGGGAGGGGCTGAGGGTGGGT
>JBILED010000191.1:0-5454 GCA_044352305.1 Gemmatimonas sp. | reverse complement strand
GGTCGCTGGACCTCACCGTCCCCGCCGGGGAGCTGTTCGGCTTCCTGGGGCCCAACGGCGCCGGCAAGACCACCACCATGCGCATGATCGCCGGGATCCTGCAGCCCACCGGCGGGACGGTGCGCATTGCCGGGCACGACCTGCGCACCGACCCGCTGGCGGCCAAGCGGGCGCTGGGGTTCATCCCCGACCGCCCGTTCATCTACGAGAAGCTCACCGGGATGGAGTTCCTGCGCTTCAGCGCCGGGCTGTACGGCGAGCATGGGGCCGGGGTGGAGCGGCGCGGGCGGGAGCTGCTGGCGCTGTTCGACCTGGACGGGTGGCGCGACGAGCTGGTGGAGAGCTACAGCCACGGGATGCGGCAGAAGCTCATCATCGCCAGCGCCTTCGTGCACCGGCCGGCGGTGATCGTGGTGGACGAGCCGATGGTGGGGCTGGACCCCAAGTCGTCGAAGATCCTGAAGGACCTGTTCCGCGAGTACACGCGGCGCGGGCACACCATCATGATGTCGACGCACACCCTGGAGGTGGCCGAGGGGATGTGCGACCGGGTGGGGATCATGCAGCGCGGGGAGCTGGTGGCGTGCGGCACGGTGGACGCGCTGCGCGCGACCTCGGGGGGCGACGGGGCGCTGGAGGCGCTGTTCCTGCGGCTCACCGGCGACCAGGTGGCGCGGGAGCTGGTGGAGGTGCTGGATGCCTGAGGCGGCCGGCGGCGCGCCGCTGGCGGGGGCGTGGGACCTGCTGCGCCCCAAGGTGCAGATGGCGCGGCACCGGGCGCGACACCGCGAGCGCGGGACGTTGCGGCGGGTGGCGGTGGGGGTGCTGCTGGGCGGGGCGTTCTGGTTTGCCGCCTTCCGGGTGGCGCTGCGCCTGCTGCGCTACTTCCGCAGCGCGGAGGACATCGGGACGCTGCTGGCGGTCAAGCTGCTGTCGATGATCCTGCTGTCGTTCGGGTCGATCCTGCTGCTGTCGAACACGGTGGCGGCGCTGTCGAACTTCTTCCTGGCGCGCGACCTGGACCAGCTGGCGGCGGCGCCGGTGCGGGCGGGGGCGCTGTACCGGGCGCGGCTGGCGGAGACGCTGGTCCACTCCAGCTGGATGGTGGGGCTGCTGCTGGTGCCGCTGGTGGCGGCGTACGGCGTGGCGTACGCGGGGGGCTGGTGGTTTGGCGCGGTGGCGGTGCTGGTGCTGTTCCCCTTCCTGCTGCTGCCGGCGGCGCTGGGGAGCGCGGTGACGCTTGGGCTGGTGAACGTGTTTCCGGCGCGGCGCACCCGCGACCTGCTCAGCGTGATCTCGGCACTGGCCGTGGCGGGGCTGGCGCTGCTGTTCCGCGCGGCGCGCCCCGAGCAGCTGGCGCGGCCGGAGGGGTTCCGGAACTTCATGGATTTCGTGGCCTCGCTGGACGCGCCGTCGTCGCCGTGGCTGCCCAGCGAGTGGGTGAGCGAGGCGCTGCTGGGGTTCCTCTCCGGGGCCCCGGCCTGGGGGATGGTGGCGCGGCTGTGGGGGGCGGCGCTGGGGCTGTCGGCGCTGGGACAGTGGCTGCACGGGCGCGGGTGGGCGCGCGCCTTCAGCCTGGCGCAGGAAGGGGGGCACCGGGCGCAGCAGGCCGCCGGGGAGCGCCCCTGGGGGGCCCGCTGGCTGGGGTGGCTGGGGCCCTTGCGGCGCGAGCTGGTGCTGAAGGAGCTGCGCGTGTTCGCGCGGGACAGCACGCAGTGGTCGCAGCTGGTGCTGGTGGGGGTGCTGCTGGTGGTGTACGTGGCCAACGTGCGCTACCTGCCGCTGTCGGGGGACGGGATGACGACGCTGCTGCGCAACCTGATCCCCTTCCTGAACCTGGCGCTGGCGGGGTTCGTGCTGGCGTCGATCGCGGCGCGGTTCGTGTTTCCCGGGGTGAGCCTGGAGGGGCGCGCGCTGTGGCTGCTGCGCTCGAGCCCCCTGCCGATGCGCGAGCTGCTGTGGGCCAAGTTCTGGGTGGGGGTGGTGCCGCTGCTGCTGCTGGCGCTGGTGCTGGTGGGGGCGACCAACCTGCTGCTGGGGGTGCGCCCGTTCGTGCACTGGGTGTCGCTGGCGGCGATCACGGGGCTGGTGTTCCCGCTGGCGGGGCTGGCGCTGGGGTTTGGCGCGGCGTACCCGCGCTTCGACACCGAGAACGCGGCGCAGATTCCCACCTCGTATGGCGGGCTGCTGTACATGCTGTCGGCCATCGCGCTGATCGGGACGGTGGCGTTCCTCACCGGGCGTCCGGCCGCGCGGTTCGTGCTGTCGTCGCACTTCGGCTGGGAGGTGGCCCCCACGGAGATGCTGGTTCCCTTCGGGGCGGCACTGGCCGCGTGCGTGCTGGCCACGGTGGTCCCGTTGCGCGTGGCCCAGCGGCGGCTGGAGGCGCTGGAGCGGGGGTGATGCCGGGGGTGATGGCGGGGGGGCTCGCCCCGGTGCGCCCGGGGGTGGGCCGAGGCCGACGGCGCCGCTAGCTTCCCCGCCCATGCCGCGATCCCCCGCCCCGTTGCCGGTGGTGCCCCCGGACGAGGGGCGGCGCTTTCGCCGACGCCTGCATGCCTGGTACCGGCGCCACGCGCGCGACCTGCCGTGGCGCCGCACCCGCGACCCGTACCGGGTGCTGGTGTCGGAGCTGATGCTGCAGCAGACGCAGGTGTCGCGGGTGCTGGATTTCTACCAGCGCTTCCTGGTGCGCTTCCCCGACCTGCCGACGCTGGCGGCGGCGCGGCCGCAGCGCGTGCGCGACGCCTGGGCGGGGCTGGGGTACTACGCCCGGGCGCGCAACCTGCACGCCCTGGCGCGTCAGGTGACGGCGGCGGACGGGATCATCCCGGACACCCCCGAGGCGCTGCGCGCCTTGCCGGGGGTGGGGGCGTACACGGCGGGAGCGGTGGCGTCGTTCGCCTACGAGCGACGGGCGGCGCTGGTGGACACCAACGTGGCGCGGGTGCTGCACCGGGTGTTTGCGCCGGAGGTGGCACCCAAGTCGGGGCGCGGGCTCAAGACGCTGTGGGCGATCGCCGAGCAGCTGCTGCCGCGAACGGGGCGGGCCTCTTGGACGCACAACCAGGCCCTGATGGAGCTGGGGGCGCTGGTGTGCACGGCGCGGGCGCCCAAGTGCGGCGGGTGCCCGGTGCGGCAGGGGTGCCGCACCGTGGGCGCGGTGGGGACCGGGTCTGGTGCCGCGGGGGAGCGCGGCGCTACGCCGCGGCCAGCTGGTGGCCGCAGCCGCCGCAGAAGCGACTTCCCACCAGCGTGACCTCGGCACCGCACGCGGCGCAGGCCCCGGGCAGGTAGCGCCCGCAGCTGGCGCAGTAGAGGGCGTCGGGCTGGTCGCAGGGGCCGCACACCACGCACTCGCGCTGGTTGGCGCGGGCGCGACGGATGGCGGCTTCCACCGGATCGAGCCGGAGCGCCGGTGTGTCCGCTCCCCCCGCGGTGGCGGTGGGCGCGGGGGCGGTGACGCCTGAGGCGATGGCCGCCGCCCGCCCATCGGCCTCCCGCAGTTCGTCGAGCGCGGCGCGGGTGTAGCGGGCCTTGAGGTCGGCGTAGTCGGCGTCCGACAGCTTGCCGGTGGCGCGATCGAATTCGATCTCGCGCAGCGCCGCCACGGCGCTGGCGGCGTCGGGGGTGCCCACTGGGGGCTCCAGCGGCGCCGGCGGGGGCGTGGCGGCCCCGCTCTCCTCGATGAGGGGGGCGAGCACCAGCGTGAGGGCGCCGAGGGCGAGCCCCGTGCCCACCAGGAGCGGCACGGCGCCATCGGGGAGCGCGAGCAGGGCCGCCATCAGCGGTCGTCCCGCAGCGCGGCCTCGAGGCGGGCCAGCTCCTCGGGGGTGGCGCCGGCGTCGGCCAACCCTGCGCCCGCAGGGGTCGCGGGAGCGGCCTCGGGGCGCCGCCAGCGGCGCAGCAGCACACCGATGCCGGCGGCGCCCCCCACCACCGCCGCCGCCGGGGCGATCCACGCGAGCAGGTTGAACCCCTGCTTGCGCGGCGACATCAGGATGAAGTCGCCGTAGGTGTCGAGGAGCGCGGCCATGATCTCGTCGGCGTTGTGGCCGCCGTCCACGAGGCGCTGGATGTCGCCGTGCACCGCCGGAGAGATGGAGCAGGTGAAGTCGGTGGTGCGGCAGGTGTAGATGTTCAGCGTGCAGGGGCACGGGCACGCCAGGGTGCGCTCGAGGGTCTCCACCTGCTTGTCATCCAGCTGGCGGACGGCGTTGGGCTTGGGCGGGCGCTGCACCGGCTTGTAGTCGCTCTCGGGCATGTCCACGCCGCCGGCCACGCTCTGCGTGGGGGGCGCCGCGGCGCCCTGCGCCAGCGCGCGCGTGGCCGCGGGGACGAGCGCCGGCGCCACCGCCAGCAGCGCCACGCCACGCCCCGCCTGCCGCAGGAACGCGCGGCGGGGGTGCACCGGCCGGTCGGCGCTCACGCCCCCGCCCCGGCCAGTGCGCCCGCGTCCGGCTCGGGCGCCTGCGCCGGCAGCTGGGCCACGTAGCCCCCCTCGCGCGGATCGCGCCGGGCCTGGGGCCACATCACGATCAGCCCGCCGATCGCCATCACGATGCCGCCGAACCACACCCACCACACCAGCGGGTTGAAATTGATGTGGATGGCCGCCGTGTCGCGGTCGATGGCGCCGGTGAACACCAGGTACACGTCCTGCTGCAGCGACTCCAGGATCCCCACCTCGGTGGAGGGCTCGAAGGTGGGCTCCCCCAGGCTGTTCACGTGCTGCCGCTTCTCGCTGGAGAGGATCCCCACGCGCTTGCCGTCGCGGGTGACGTCGAGGCTCACCCCCATCACGGTGCGGTTGAGCTGCTTGAAGGAGGAGATCCCCTGGCTGGTGAAGGTCCAGCGGTGCCCGTAGGCGTCGGTGGCGGCCACCGACTCGCCGGCCTTGAGGGTGGCGGTGACGTCGCTGCGGAACATGAGCCCGGCAAAGGCCGCGAACAGCACCACCACGCCGACGTGCACGATGTAGCCGCCGTAGCGGCGCCGGTTGCGGGCCACCAGGCGCACCGCGGCCATGCCAAGCCCTTCGGCATACATCCGCCGGCGGGCCCCGATCCCCTTGGCGAACTCCTGCACGATCGTGGCGAAGACGAACCCCGCCAGCAGGTACGACACCAGCGCGTACAGGTCCCGCATCCCCAGCGCCAGCAGCGTGGCGCACACCGCCACCCCGGCGGCCACGGGAAGGGTGAACTGCCGCCGCAGGTTGGCCAGCGAGGCGCGCCGCCACGCGATGAGCGGCCCCACCCCGGTGAGCGCCAGCAGCAGCAGCCCCAGCGGCCCGTTGACCTCGTTGAACCAAGGCGCCCCCACCTCGATCTTGTCCCCCTGCACCCATTCGGTGAGGATGGGGAACAGCGTCCCCCAGAGCGTGGCGAAGCAGATCCCCACCAGCACCAGGTTGTTGTACAGGAACGCCGCCTCGCGGCTCACCATGCTCTC
>JBILED010000190.1:0-5576 GCA_044352305.1 Gemmatimonas sp. | reverse complement strand
CCGCACCACCCGCCCGAACCCCACCGCCGCGTCGTGCTCGAACACCAGCAGCCACCCCGACGCCTCCGCCTCCGCCAGCAGTTGCCGCTTCGACTCCAGCGTCACCAGCGGTTCCACGTCATACCCCATGATCCACGGGAGCGGCAGGTGGTGCGTGGTGGGCACCACATCCCCAAGAAAACAGGCCGTCTCCCCGCCACTGGTCAGCACCACGCTCTGGTGGTGCGGCGTATGCCCGGGGGTCGGGCGCAGGACCACCCCCGGGAGCACCTCCGTCTCCCCGGACACCACCGTCAGCTGGCCGGAGGCCGCCAACGGCGCCCAGTTGGGGGGGAAATAGCTCGCTGCCGTCCGCTCGTTCGCCCGCTCGGCGTAGGCCACCTCGCCGGCCTGCACGACATAGCGGGCCCGCGGAAAGGTGGGGAGCACCTCCCCGCTCGGCGTGCGCCAGCTGTTCCCCCCGGCATGGTCGAAGTGCAGGTGCGTGTTGATGACGAGGACGATGTCCTCCGGGGTCATCCCCACCGCCCGGAGCCCATCCTCCAGCGCCGTCCGCCCCTCCGCCCCGGCATTCTCGATGCCGTAGATCCCGTGGAACTTGGCGTCTTCCTTGTTCCCCACCCCCGTGTCGATCAGGATCGGGCCGGCGTCGTGTTCCACCAGGAGGCAGCGCATCCCGAGGGGAATGCGATGGCGCTCGTCGGGGGCGATGCGCCGTTCCCACAGCGGACGGGGGACCACGCCGAACATGGCGCCGCCGTCCAGCTTCTGGCCGCCGGCCTGGAGCGCGTGCAGGCGCCAGGCGCCCAGGGAGCGGGTTTCCACGAGGGGGAGTGGCGGCGTCATGGCGTCAGGCGAGTGGGGTCCACCAGCTGGGACGTGCGCGCCCGTCGACGGCGCGCCGGCGTGGCAAGGTAGCGCATCAGGGTGCCCAACTGCGACAGCCCCGCCGCCTCGGCGCGCGCGAGCAGCGCCACCAGGGCGTGGGCGGTGGCCACCGCGTCCCCGGCGGCGCGGTGGCGATCGCCCAGGGGAATGCCGAGGTGCGCCGCCACGTGGTCCAGCGACCGACGGGGCAGCCCCGGCAGCAGGGCGCGGGCGAGGCGCACCGTGCACAGACGCTGGTCCGGAGCGGGGGGCACCACCCCCGGGCCATGGGCGCGCCGTAGCTCGCCATACACGAACCGCCAGTCGAAGCTGGCGTTGTGGGCCACGAACATCCGGCCGGCCAGGCGATCGACCACCTCGTCGGCGATCTGCCGGAAAGGGGGCTGCCCGCGTACCATGGCCGGAGAAATGCCGGTGAGGGCGGTAATGAACGGGGGAATGGGGCGCTCGGGATCGACGAGGCGCACAAAGGGGTCGCCCACCTGGCCGCGTTCGACGGGGACGATGGCGATCTCCGTGATGCGGTCCCCCACGTCGGGTGCCGTACCGGTGGTTTCGACGTCGACGACGGCGAACCGGAGGCGGGCGAGGGGGAGGTCCGGCGCGAACATGGGGGAAACGTAAGGGGTGCGAGCCCCCGGCTGGTCAGGGGCGTTACGCATGGCTACACTTGTGAAGAAATTCACAAGCCCTCCCCCGTGAAGCGTATCGCCGACTCCACCGTCCGCCGTCTCTCGATGTACCTCCGGTACCTCGAGGACCTTGCCGCGCGCGGCCTCGCCACCGCCTCCAGCGACGCCCTCGCCAATCTCTGCGGCACCACGCCGGCCCAGGTCCGCAAGGACCTCTCCTTCTTCGGGTCCTTCGGCAAGCGCGGCCTGGGCTACCCCGTGCAGGAGCTCATCGACCACCTCCGGGAGATCCTCGGCCTGCAGCAGGATTGGCCCGTGGTGATCATCGGCGCCGGCAAGATCGGCGCCGCCCTCGCCGACTATCGCGGCTTTCTCCAGCGCGGCTTCCGCGTGGTCGGCGTCTACGACAACGATCCGGCCAAGGTCGGACATCCCTGGGGGGGCAGCCAGATTCGCGACATCGCCGCCCTGGCGCCGGACGTCCGCGCCCAGGGCGTTCAGATGGCGGTGCTGGCCGTTCCCGCCGACCACGCCCAGCAGGTGGTGGACCTCGCCATCCGGGCCGGCATCCGCGCCATCCTCAACTTCGCCCCCGCCCAACTGGCCGTCCCCCCGCACGTGTCACTCAAGGCCGTCAACATGGCCATGGAGATGGAAGGGCTGGCGTTCGCCCTTACGCACGCGGACGCGCCCTGAGGGCGCGCACCAGCCGCGCAAACGCCTCGGGGGACAACACCTCCGGACGCGCCTGCGGGTCCAGCCCGCACCCCCGCACCACGGCCTCCGCCTCGTCCGCCGACAGTCCGGCCACGCTGCGGAGCACGCGCCCCAGCTGCTTGCGGCGCATCCCGAAGGCCGCCTGCACGAAGCGACGGTACCCGGCCTCCTCCTCCGGCGTCACCACGGGCTCCGAACGCGGGCGCAGGCGCACCACCGCCGAATCCACCTGCGGCGGAGGATAAAAGGCGCCCGGGGGCACCCGCACCACCAACTCCACCTCGGCCACCGCCTGGATGTTCACCCCCAGCGCCCCGTACGCCTTGGTCCCCGGTGGCGCCGTCAGCCGATCCGCCACCTCCTTCTGCACCAGGAACACCGCGACCTCAGCCCGGGGCGCGTCGAGCGCCTGAAACAGGATCGGGGTGGTGATGTAGTACGGCACGTTGCCCACAAGGCGATACGGCCCGGCCGCCAGGGCGCCGAGCGACACCTTGAGGACATCGGCGTTCACGATGGACACGCCGGTGCGGGCGGCATACCGCTCGGCAAGGTGCTGCGCGAGGTCCCGATCCAGCTCGATGGCGACCAGCCGCGCCGCCCGCTCCGCGAGCCGGTCGGTCAGCACCCCGCGCCCCGGACCGATCTCCACCACGGTGGCGGCCTCCAGCGGCCCCAGCGCCTCCACGATGTCGTCCAGCACCCGCGCATCGCGCAGGAAGTGCTGCCCGAAGCGCTTGCGGGGGGCCGGCAGCCCCGCGGGCGTACCGCGCGGGGAGGACGACGAGGCGGACGGGGACCGACGAGGCGGGCGCATGAGGGCTCAGCGTGCAGGGCGATCGACAATGACCACGGCGACATCATCGCGCAGGGGCGTGGATCCCCGATGCCCGCGGGCCAGCCGGATGAGCGCCTCCAGAATGGCCTCGGGGGATTCTCCGTGCACCATGGCGCCCAGCTGGCCACGCACCGCTTCCTCGCCCAGCGGGGTCCCCTCGGCGTTGCGCAGGTCGGCCAGCCCGTCGGTGAACAGCACCAGGCGGTCCCCCGGACGCCACGGCGTGACCGACTCCTCGATGGGGAGGTCGCTGAACCCCAACGGGGGCACCACCGCCGCCAGCCGCACGAGGCGCCCATCCGCCCCCAGGCGGAAGGCGTGCGGATGCCCCGCGTTGGCAAAGCGCAGCTCCTTCGCCCGGCCGTCGATCACCGCATAGCACATGGTCAGCGACATCTCGGTGGACGTGAGCTCGTCGGCGAGCGAGCCACGCACCGAGTCCAGCGCGAGCGCCGGATCGAAGGCGGCCTGCATGTGGATGGCCGCCGCACTCAGCGCCAGCGCCATGACCAGCGCCGCCTGGTAGCCATGCCCGGAGACGTCGCCAATGAGCACGCCGGTGCGGTCCGCATCCAGGCGGGCCAGCAGGAAGAAGTCCCCCCCCACGCTTTCGGCCGGCACCATGCGCGTGGCGGCCCGGGCTTCGGGCGCCACCACGGCAGGGCTGGGGAGCAGCTTGAGCTGGAGCTCCTGGGCCACCTGCATTTCGCGCAGCAGCTGCTGGCGGTCCGCGAGCGCCTGCACGCGCGCGAGCTCCCGCCCCTGCCGCTCCCGATCGTCCACCAGGCGGCGCACCAGGGGGAGGAGCAACAGCAGGAGCCGGTCCACCTCCGCGGGCAGGGCGGCCTCAAGGAATAGCCACCCCACCCGGTCGCCGACGGTGACGAGGCGCGCCCGCAGGCCGTGCGTCCGGGCCCAGCTGGCGACATCCCACGCCACGGCCCCGGCGCGGGTCCGTTCGGCCATCGCGGACGACGAGGCGCCCAACAGCCGGGGTGCCGCGCCACCCTCCAGCCGCTCCCATACGGCCGCCTCGGTGCCGCTCGCCTCGCGCACCGCCTCCAGCAGGGCGGTGATCTCGTTCATTGCCGCAGCAGCCGCAAGCGCACGCAGTGCCGCCCCCCCGCGGGGCGCGGGAGGCATTCGACCGCGTCCATGAGGTGGCGCATCAGGAAGATGCCGCGCCCATCCTCCCGCTCCAGCCAGTCGCCATCGGCGGGTGACGCCTGCACCCCCTCGAGGTCGAACCCGGGGCCGTCATCACCCACCTCGACGTCGAGCCGGTCCGCCGAGACGGTGGCACAGACGCGCACCATGCGGTCGCCCTCGCCGGCGTTGCCGCGCAGCATGGCGTTGGCGAGGGCCTCGGTCACGGCCACGGGCACGTTGAGGCGGCACTGGCGCGGGGCGAACCCCGCGCGCTCGCACAGGGCGACAATGGCCTCCACCACCGGCTCGATCGCGGCCAGGTCGGATCCCATGCACCATTGGCGCCGGGCGAGTGTCACCGGCCCGCCCCCCCCGCCCGCCGACGGTCCGTCAGGGGGCGGCGAGGGCGTCACGTCGGGTGGCGTGGAGCGGGAAGAGCGCGTCCAGCCGCGTGAGCTCGAAGAGCGCGCGCAGGTCGGCATTGAGCCCGGCCAGCCGGAGGTCCCCCCCCAGCTCGCGCACCCGCTTGGCCAGCGACACCAGCGCCCCCAGGCCGGAGCTGTCGATGTAGCCGGCGCGCGCGCAGTCGACCACCACCAGGCGCGCACCCTGTTCGATGGCGTCCAGGACGGCCTGCTTGAACTCCTGGCGGTTGCTCACCACCAGCTGACCCTCGACCTCGATGACGAGGGTGGTGCCGGACTGCTCGAGCGAGAAGCTCATGGACGGGGCGTGAAAGACGGAAGCGTGTCGGGATCGGCCGCCTGCAGCGCGGTGACCGCGGCCACATGGACAATGTCGTCGGCCGAGGCCCCGCGCGACAAGTCGCTGCAGGGGCGGGCGAGCCCCTGCAGGATGGGGCCGATGGCCGTGGCGGCCGCGAGCCGCTGGACCAGCTTGTAGGCGATGTTCCCGGCGTCGAGCGACGGGAACACCAGGATGTTGGCGGCACCGGCGGCCGCGTCACCCGGGGCCTTCCGGGCGGCGATGGCCGGGAGCAGCGCGGCATCGGCCTGCACTTCCCCCGTGCAGGGCACCTCCGGTACCTCGCGCCGGAAGAGCGCCACGGCCTCGCGCACCTTGCTCACCGAGGGACCGTCGGCGCTCCCCTGGGTGCTGTAGGACAGGAACGCCACGCGCGGCGCGTCGCCCACGATGCGGCGCCGGTCGGCCGCCGCGGCCCGGGCGATGTCGGCCAGTTGGCGCGGGGTGGGGTCGGGGATGACCGCGCAGTCGGTGAAGGTGAGCACCTCGCCCTGGTCGCCGCGGAACGGCGGGACGATGAGGTAGAACGCGGACGAGACCGATCGGACCCCGGGAGCGTTCCCGATGGTCCAGAGGGCCGCGCGGAG
>JBILED010000189.1:0-5581 GCA_044352305.1 Gemmatimonas sp. | reverse complement strand
TGGTAGTAGCTGATCTCGCGCCCCGCCGAGCGGGTGTCGCCGGTGGCCTCGTTGACCAGCGCCAGGTCGAAGTACAGCCAGGCGTTGTCCAGGGAGGTGTCGAGCTCCAGCTCCACGTTGCTGGTGCGCCCCTCCAGCGTGAACGGGGCGGTGACGAACGCGTCCTCGCCGCTGCCGGCCAGCGTGCCGGCGGGGGTGACCGTGAAGCGCTGCTGATGTGCCACCTGGCGGAGCGACACGAGGACGTGCGCGCCCACCATGGCCGCCAGCAGCAGCAGGGCCACCCCCAGGTACCGCAGGGCCCGGCGCGCCGGCTCCACGTGCGGGTTGGGCTGGTTGGCGAACACCCCCGACTGGCTCCGCAGCCACGTGCGCAGCCCGAAGGCGCGGAAGATGGTGTCGGCGGGGGTGTAGGTCCCCAGCGACCAGGTCACCTCCTCCTCGGTGCGCTCGGCGCTCAGCAGGAACGGTGGGTCGACGTAGTCGGCCACCTCCACCGCGTCCCCCACGCGCAGCTGCCAGGGGAACTCCCCCAGCGCGGCGGTGGTGCGCGCCCTGGCGCTCTGGAAGTGCCTGAAGACCTGCCCGTCGACCGTGGCCGTGGGGTGGGCGCCGCCGTGCAGCACCGGGCGCTTCCGCAGCTTCTCGATGACGTTCCAGTGCCCCTCATACTCGGAGAGGTAGAGGAAGCCGCGGTAGGGGTTGAAGCAGACGTACTCGCGCCAGGCGTAGTCGGTCCCCTCCACGGTGATGGCCACCTCCTGGCAGCCGATCACCTCGATGGCCATCCCGCGCCAGGTGCCGCGGGTGCCCAGCGGGATGTCGGGCTTGAGGCGGACCTTCCGGTCGAACTCCTGCAGGATCCCCAGGGTGCCGTCGCTGGCGTCCAGCACCGAGCCGCAGCTGGCGCACACCACGCTTTCCGCCCACCCCTGCGCCTTGAGCTCCAGGGGGGCGCCGCAGTGCGGGCAGGCCAGGGTGGCCACCCGCGGCAGCGGCGGCGCGGGGTCCAGCGGGGACGCGTTCAGGGGTGCCGTCATGGCGCGGGCCACCCCTCGAATTCACGGAGCCCCTCCAGGGCGAGGTCGGCAAAGGGGACGTACTCGCCCAGGTACAGCACCGGGGGATCGTCGCTGCCGTCCACCGTGGCAAAGCGGCCGGTGCCGTCCTGCAGGTCCACGAAGCGGCAGTGCGCCCGGGCGCTGGAGGGAAAGGGGAGCTCTCCCTCGGTGCCCAGGTACCAGGCGTCGGTGATGGTGGCCACCTCGAAGGCGACCTCCTGCACGCGCCAGGGGGTGCCCACCTGCAGCGCGGCGATGGGGGGCACCGGGGTGCCCGGGGGGGCCGCCTCGGTCATGGCGTACTCGAGCTGCGCGTCGGAGAGCCAGGCGGCGCGATCGTTGGCCAGGCGGCAGTACCACTCATTCCAGCGGCCGCGGGCCCACTGGTACGCCAGGCGCCCCACCACCTCGAAGCGGGCGCCGCGCCAGCGCCCGGTGGTCCCCAGCTGGATGGGGGAGCCGGTGTGCGGGAAGTCGGCCTGCTGCCCCACGAGGGTGAGGTCCAGGTCGGTGCGGACGAGGACGCCCTTGCAGTAGGGACAGGTGGCCTGCACCGCCTGCGCCCAGCGGAAGGCGACGGGGGCGCCGCACCCCGGGCAGGTGGCCGTCATGCGGGGACCGCGCCATCGCGCGGGGCGTAGTCGCGCACCAGCTCGCGCAGGCGCACGTCGGTGGCCCCCACCAGCGCGCCCAGGCGCTGGGCGAAGGGCCAGGGCGCGCGCGGGGTGCAGCAGAAGAGGTTGAGGCAGAGGGAGCCGTGCTCGGGGAAGGTGTGCACCGTGAGGTGCGACTCCGCGAGCAGGAGCATCCCCGTGATCCCCCCCGGGGTGGGGAAGCGGTGCCACTGGGCGGGGGCCACCGGGTGCAGCGCCAGCTCCTCCACCATGGCGTCGAAGAGCGCGTGCAGGGCGGGGAGGCTGGCGAGGCGCACGGGGTCGCACCCGTGCGCCTCCACCACCCATTCGTGTCCGGTCATGCGCGAGGGGGCTGGCTGCGCGCGGGGGTCAGCCCTGGGCGCCGCCGCACTCGGGGCAGAACTTGGCCTGCGCCGGGGCGGGCTTGCCGCAGTGGATGCAGAACTTGCTGCCGGCGGTGGTGCCGGCCGCGGCCGCGGCTCCGGCCGCCCCAGCCGCCGCCCCCGCCACCGGCGCGGCGACGCCGCGGAGGGCATCGGCCATGAGCCCGCCCATGCCGGCGGCGGCCCCCAGCCCGGCGCCCAGCGCCCCCAGCCCGCCCGGATTGGCGGCGGCGATGGGGAGGCTCTGCGCCGCCTGGAACTGCGTGTAGGCGCGCAGGTCCCCCACCATGTTCATGCTGATCCGCTCGTCGAGGCGCTTCTGCAGCTCGTCGGGGAGGGAGAGGTTCTCGACGGTGAACGTCTCGAGGGCCAGCCCCAGCTGCGTGAACGCCGGGGCGATGGCCGCCTGCACCTGCGCCCCCAGCGCCGCCTGGTTGGCGGCGAGGTCCAGGAACGGCAGCTGCGCGTTGGCGAAGGCCGTGGTGAACCCCGACAGGATGGCGGTGCGCAGCTGCGGCTCCAGCTGGTCCACCGTGTACTCGGCGTCGGTGGCGCCCACCGTGGACTGGAAGCGCGCCGGGTCGGCCAGGCGGAAGGCATAGGTGCCGAAGCCGCGCAGGCGCACCGCGCCGAACTCGCGGTCGCGGATGGTGATCGGCTGCGGGGTCCCCCACCGCTGCGCGGTCTGCAGGCGGGTGGAGAAGAAGTACACGTCGCTCTTGAACGGGGACTCGAAGGCCTTGTCCCAGTTCATGAGGTTGGTGAGCAGCGGCAGGTTGGCCGTGACCAGCTTGTGCAGCCCCGGGCCGAAGAGGTCCGCGGTGCGCCCCTCGTTCACGAACAGGGCGGCCTGCGTCTCCCGGACGGTGAGGGCGGCGCCGTTCTGGATCTCCAGGTCGCGCATGGGGACGCGATGCATGAGGATCCCGGGGCCGGACTCCGTCCACTGGATGACGTCGATGAACTGCTTGCGCAGGAAATCGCCAAGGGCCATGCGGGGCTCCGAAAGGGGGAAAGGGCGCCAGCAGGGAAACCTGCGCGCCCGTCCTCGTCAATACGAGCGGGCGCGTGCGTGGTTTCCCGTTGAAGGATAATTCCGATTCGCGGAAATCAATGGTGCCCTGAGGGGGCATTGAGGAGGCATTGCGGCCGTTACCCTATCGGCCGCCGCCTGGCAGAGCGAAGTTCGCGCAGCATCCCCGGTGGCGGGGGTGCGCACGAGGCCCCGCGGTGCGCGCGGGTGCGCAGCGACGTCCCCCTGGAGGAACCTGGCATGAGAGCGACACGAGCACGGAGCGGCGCCCTGGCGGCGCTCCTGATGGTCTCCCTGGCGGGGGTGGCGGCGCGCGCCGACGCCCAGGGGGGGACGGGCACCATCCGCGGCAAGGTCACCAATGCGGCCGGCCAGCCGCTCCCCAACGCGCAGGTGTTCATCGTGGGGACCCCCAACGGGGCGCAGACGGGGGCCGACGGCGGCTTCACGATCGGGCGCGTCCCGGCCGGCACGGTGGCGGTGCGCGCGCGGCTGATCGGCTACGAGGCCTCGGAGCGCAGTGTGGTGGTGGCCGAGGGGGCGACCGCCACGGCGGACTTCCGGCTCACCCCCTCGGCGGTGTCGCTGGACCAGGTGGTGGTGACCGGCACCGCCGGCTCGGCGCGCAAGCGCGAGGTGGGGAATTCCATCGGGCAGGTGTCGGTGGCCAGCCTCCCCGAGGTGCCCACCAACGTCTCCAACCTGCTGGCCGGGCGCGTGGCCGGGGTGAACATCTCCGGCGGGCTGGGGAACGCGGGGAGCGGGAGCGCGATCCGCCTGCGTGGTGCGACGTCGATGGCGCTGAGCAACCAGCCGCTCATCTACGTCGACGGCGTGCGCACGCGCAGCGACGAGTACCCGCGCAACGGCATCTTCCAGGGGGCGACGCAGCGCGGCGCCAACGCCTACGGCAGCCCGCTCAACGACATCAACCCCGACGACATCGAGCGGATCGAGGTGGTGAAGGGGGCGGCGGCGACCACGCTCTTCGGCACCGACGCGGCGGCCGGCGTGATCCAGATCTTCACCAAGCGCGGCTCGCAGGGCGCGCCCAAGTGGACCACGCAGCTCAACAGCGGCTTCTCGCGGCTGCAGCAGTTCGGGACCGACGCGGTGCCGCTCATCTACATGGAGCCGTTCGTGCGCGACGCCGGGCGGCTGGGGGTGCAGGCGCAGGTGGCCGGCGGGACGCAGGGCGGGGTGCGCTACCTGTTCTCCTTCGGCGCCGACAACACCGACGGCGTGCTGCAGCTGGACAACGAGCGCAAGTACCAGCTCCGCGCGAACATGGACTTCGCGCCGATGAAGAACCTGCAGATGAGCTGGAACAGCTCGTTCTCCAGCAACCTCATCACGCAGACCCCGGCGGGGAACAACGCGCAGGGGGTCACGCTGAACGCCTTCCGGCGCGACCGCAACTACTTCGGCAAGGCCGACCCCGACACCATCAAGCTGGTGTACGGGCAGCGGCTCAACAGCTTCGTGGACCGGCTGCTGCTGGGCTCCACGCTCACCTGGACGCCGCTGGCCAACTACTCCAGCCGGCTGGTGATCGGCTTCGACCGCTCGTCGCTGGAGAACCGCAACGTGCGCCCCTACGGTTTCCCGGGCGCCGTGACCGGCATCATCCAGAACCAGGTGTGGCAGAACAAGATCCTCAGCCTGGACTGGGCCAACAACTACGACTGGCAGGTGAGCGACGACTTCAAGGCCACCCTGTCGGCGGGGACGCAGTACGTCAACTCGCTGGTGGGGGACGTGGTGGCGTACTCGGAGAACTACCCGGCGCCCACGGAGCCCACCGTGGCGTCGGGGTCGCTGCGCAACGCCGACGAGAACCGGCTGAAGAACATCACCGGCGGCGCGTTCGCGCAGGCGCTCCTCGGCTTCAAGGACCGCTACTTCCTGACCGTGGGCGCGCGCGTGGACGGGAACAGCGCCTTCGGCGAGAGCTTCGGCTTCCAGACGTACCCCAAGGCCAGCGCCTCGTGGGTGGTGTCCGACGAGGGGTTCTGGCGGGAGCGGTTCGGCACGCTCAAGGTGCGCGCCGCGTACGGCGCCGCCGGGCGGGCGCCCACGGCGTTCGCGGCGGTGCAGACCTGGAACCCGGTGGGGTGGGGGACCGCCCCGGCGGTGCGCCCGCTCAACCTGGGCGACCCCAACCTGGGCCCCGAGCGCACCACGGAGACGGAGCTGGGCTTCGACCAGACGCTGTTCGACGGCCGCCTCTCGGTGGACTTCACCTGGTTCCGCGCGGTCACCGACGACGCGCTCTTCTTCGTGCGCAACGTCCCCTCGCAGGGGTTCCTGGCCAGCTCCCTCGGCAACGCCGGGAAGATCCAGAAGCGCGGGATCGAGGCGGCGATCAACGCCACGCTGCTGGAGCGCGACAACCTCGCCATCCGCGCGGGGCTCAACGCCAGCACCAACGTGAGCAAGGTGCTGAGCCTGGGGGGCGCGCCCTCCTTC
>JBILED010000188.1:0-5614 GCA_044352305.1 Gemmatimonas sp. | reverse complement strand
GGCCAAGCTCACCGCCACCGAGACCGCCATGTGGGTGACCACGCAGGCGGTGCAGCTGTTCGGCGGCTACGGCTACGTCACCGACTACCCCGTGGAGCGGCACTTCCGCGATGCCAAGGTCACCGAGATCTACGAGGGCACCTCGGAGATCCAGCGCATCGTGATCGCCCGCGAGACCCTGGCCGCCGCGGCGGCCGCCGACGGCACCCTGGAGGATTGACGATGGTGGACACCGCACACCCCGGGGAGCGCATCCCCATCGCGTCGGATCACGCCGGCTTTGCGCTCAAGGAGCGGCTGCGCGCCGCGCTCGACGCCATGGGCTACGAGGTGCGGGACCTCGGCACCCATGGCGCCGCCAGCACCGACTACCCCGACTACGCCCATCCGCTGGCGCAGCAGGTGGCCGACGGCACGGTGGCGCGCGGCGTGCTGCTGTGCGGCACCGGGCTGGGGATGAGCTACGTGGCCAACCGCTACCCCGGCGTGCGGGCCGCCGTCGCCTGGTCCCCCGAGGTGGCGGCGCTGGCCCGCCAGCACAACGATGCCAACGTGCTGGTCCTCCCCGCGCGCTTCATCTCCGACGAGGACGCGCTGGCCATCCTGCGCGCCTGGCTGGAGACCCCGTTCGAGGGGGGGCGCCACGAGCGCCGCGTGCACAAGATCGAGCGAGACGACGACCCCGCCACCGCCGCCGCCCCGGAGGGCACCTGAATGACCACGCATGACGCCGCCGCCAGCCGCGACTGGGCCCGTTGGGATCGCCTGCCCCCCGGGCTCGCGCTCCGGGAGGCCGACCCCGAGATCGCCCGCCTGGTCACCGAGGAGGTGGAGCGCCAGCGCCACGGCCTCGAGCTGATTGCCAGCGAGAATTTCGTCTCCCCCGCGGTCCTCGAGGCCATGGGCTCCCCGCTCACCAATAAGTACGCCGAGGGGCTCCCGGGGAAGCGCTACTACGGCGGCTGCGAGGTGGTGGACCAGGTGGAGCAGCTGGCCATCGACCGCGTCAAGCAGCTCTTCGGCGCGGAGCACGCCAATGTGCAGCCGCACAGCGGCGCCTCCGCCAACGCCGCCGTGTTCCTCGCCTTCCTCAAGCCCGGGGACACGTTCCTGGGGATGGACCTCGCGCAGGGCGGGCACCTCACCCACGGCTCCCCGGTCAACTTCTCGGGGCTGCTGTACAAGGCGGTCTCCTACGGGCTCACCGACGACGGGCTCATTGACTACGACCGCATGCGCGCGCTGGCCCGCGAGCATCGGCCGAAGATGATCATCGCCGGCTACAGCGCGTACTCCCGCGTCATCGACTGGCAGGCATTCGCCGACGTGGCCCGCGAGGTGGGCGCCGTGTTCCTCGTGGACATGGCGCACTTTGCCGGCCTGGCCGCCGCCGGCGTGTACCCGTCCCCGGTGCCGTACGCCGACGTGGTCACCAGCACCACGCACAAGACGCTGCGCGGTCCCCGCGGCGGGATCATTCTCTGCAAGGCCGAGCACGCCAAGGCGGTGGACAAGGCGATGTTCCCGGGGATGCAGGGGGGGCCGCTGGAGCACGTGATTGCCGCCAAGGCGGTGGCGTTCCGCGAGGCGCTCCAGCCGTCCTTTGCCGCCTACTGCCGGCAGGTGGTGGAGAACGCCCGGGTGCTGGCCGCCGACCTCGCGGCCCGTGGGTACCAGATCGTCTCCGGCGGCACGGACAACCACCTCATGCTGGTGGACCTGCGCGCCAAGGGGCTCACCGGCAAGGTGGCCGAGCAGGTCCTCGACCGCGCGGGGATCACGGTCAACAAGAACACCGTGCCGCGGGAGACGCAGTCGCCGTTCGTCACCAGCGGCATCCGCATCGGCACCCCCGCCATCACCACTCGGGGGATGGACCCGGCCGCCATGCACGAGGTGGCGGCGTGCATCGACCGCGTGCTCTCGGCGCCCGGGGACGATGCCGTGGTGGCGGCGGTCCGCGAGGACGTGCGGGCGCTGGCGGGGCGCTTCCCGTTGTACTGACGGCCGCCCTTGGGGCGGGTCGGCGACGGGGGGGGCAGCCCGCCGCCGGGGCGGTTGTGGCACCATGCGCGCTCCGCCAGTATTGACCAGAGACGGGTGCGAGCGGGTCGCACTCGACAGGCACGGGGCGCGGCGCCAAGGCCGGGCCCCCGGCGGCACCCTTGGAGGAGCACTCTGTGGCCGAGTTGGCGTTCCGCGAAGGGATCATGGAGCAGATCCGCCTGCGTGAGCAGCGGTTCGCGGAGCGTGGCTACCTGTTCGTGCTGGCCGCCTTGGAACATGTGCAGGCCCGCCTGGCCGAGCGGAGGCACATCAGCGGGCAGGAGCTGGCGCAGGCCTGCCGCGACCTGGCGCTGCAGCGGTACGGGGTGATGGCGCGCCTCGTGCTGGACCACTGGGGGATCCGCTCCACCGCCGACATCGGGGACATCGTCTTCACCCTGGTCGACCTGGGGCTGTTGGTCAGCCAGCCGCAGGATTCCCGCCGCGACTTCATCGGGCTGTACGACTTCGAGGACGCGTTCGAGCGCGCCTACCCCTGGAGCGCCGCGCACGTCTGACCGCCGGGCGTGCCGTGCGTGCCCGGGCCTGCTCCCAGCCCCGCCGTCCATGACCGGGTCTCAGGTCACCACTGCCGCACAGGCTGCCGCACGCGACCGCGCGGCCATCGCCGCCGGCGCGCCCGCGCTGGCGCTCATGCAGCGGGCCGGCACCGCCGCCGCCAGGCTCCTGCTGCGCGACGCCCCTGAGCGCCTGCAAGGCGGGGTCACCTGCTGGGCCGGACCCGGCAACAACGGTGGCGACGCCTATGTGCTGGCGGCCGTGCTGGCGCGCCAGGGGGTCCCGGTGCGGGTGCACGCCGTTGCGCCACCGCGCAGCGACGAGGCGCGGGCCGCAGCGCAGGGGTGGGCCGAGGCGGCCGGTATGGGCCCCGAGGAGGAGGCGACTCCGCCCCTGGGATGGGGGGGCGTCGTGGTGGATGGGTTGCTGGGGACCGGGCACACCGGCGCGCTGCGCGAAACGGTGCAGGTGGCCTGCCAGGCCATCGCCACGGCGCGTGCCGCAGGGGCACGGGTGGTGGCCTTGGACCTCCCCACCGGGGTGGATGCCACCACGGGAGCGCTGGCCTCGGGGCATGTGGTGGCCCACGACACTTTCAGCTTCGGGACCGTCAAGCGGGGAACCCTGTTGGCTCGCGGGGCGGTGGGACGTCTGCGGGTGCTGGATATCGGGCTGGGCGCACACGCCTGGCAGGACGACGGCGGGTGGGCCCTGGCCTCGCCGGAGACGTTGGGGGGGCGGCTCGCCGAGGTGCCGTGGAACGCCCACAAGGGGGATCGCGGGCGGGTGGTGGTGGTGGGCGGGGGCGCGGGCATGGCCGGGGCGGCGCTGTGGGCGGCGGAGGGGGCGCTGCGCGCTGGAGCCGGCGTGGTGACCGCCCTCGTAGCTGCGGGCAGCGTGTCGGCGGTGCAGGGGGCCTTGCCACAGGCGCTGGCCGCCCCCTGGCCGTCCCCGGGGGACGCCCTGACGATCCCTGTGGCGCACGCGCTGGCGGTGGGGCCGGGGCTGGGGCGCGACACGCCGGCCGCCGCCCTGCTGGCGGCGCTGGAGCACACGCTGCGGCACGCCGAGCCCCCCATTCCCGTGGTGCTGGACGCCGACGCGCTGTGGCATCTGGCTGTCGGCCCGCGCCCCGCGGCCCAAGCCGTGGCCAGGTGGAGCGCCGGGGGGCGTCCCGTGGTGCTCACCCCCCATGCCGGCGAAGCGGCACGGCTGGTGGGCGCCCCGCTGTCCGACGACTGGGACCACCGCGTGCGCGCCCTGCGGCAGTTGGCGCGGGACAGTGGGGCCGTGGTGCTGAGCAAGGGAACGCCCACGCTGGTGGTGGCCCCCGAGGGCGCCGTGTGGGCCATGCCCCGCGGCACCCCGGTGCTGGCCACCGGTGGCAGCGGCGACCTGCTGGCCGGGATGGTGGCCACCCTGATGGCGCAGCGGCACAGCGCCCTGGAGGCCACCCTGCTGGCGGCCACGGCGCACGGGCTGGCCGCTGAAAGGGTGCATCAGCTGGCCGGGGGCGCGCGCGGCACCCTGCTGGCCGACGTGAGCGCCAGTCTCCCCCACGCGTGGCGGCTGCTTGAGCGCGGCGTGGCCCACCCGGATGGCGTGCTGGTGGATCTCCCCGCGCTGGCATGACACCCCTCCCTCGTTTCCCTCAGGGCAGAGGGCTCGCGTGCCTCGGCGCGGTGCTCGCCGGTCTGCTGGGGTGCCTCCCCCCCGCCCCTGCCGGAGCGCCCGCCTCCAGCGGGGCGCGACCGCGCGGCAGCGCCCCCCTGCGCGAGGACCGCGTGCTGGTGGGGAGCTACCTCGCCATCGAGGCGCTGGCGGTGTCGCGCCGCTTCGTCTTTGCGGCCGCCATGGGACCGGGCGGCCGCGTTGCCGGCGCGGAAGCCGTGGGTGGCATCCTGGTGTACGACCGGGTGCGCGGGGCGTGGCTCCCGCCCGTTGAGGTGGGGGATGGGGTGATGACCGGGGGCGTGCGGGTGATGGCCGCTGATCCCTCGGACGACGCCCTCTGGATCGGGACGCCGGGGCAACTGCGCATCTTCCGTCCCATCACGGACCAGTGGGTGCAGGTTCCCATCACGGGCATCCCCGACGTCATCGCGTTTGCGCGTCCCGGCGGGTCTCCGGCGTTGGGCCCGCCGGGCGCGGGCACTTGGGGGATGGGCGACGCCTGGGTGCGGGCCAGCGGCCAATGGATGCGCGTGTCGCGCGTGGGGATGGTGTTCACGGCCGACCGTCCTCCGGCGTTATCGGCGCTGCTGCTGCCACCGACCTCGGCGGCACTGGCGGCCCAGTTCCCCGCGCTGCGGACCTTGGCCGGAGGAATTCCGCTGGCCCGGCGCGGCGACCGTCCGCTGCGGTCCGCCCCGGTGCGGGCCATCGCCATGGCCCCCGAGCGCGCCGGTGAGGCGTGGGTGGGCTCTGGGGGGGATGGGGTGTGGCAGGTGGATGCGTTCTCGGGGGCGCCCATCGCACGCCCGTACGGCTTGCTCGCGCCCGGAGCCGGGGCGCTGGCCCCGGCGCTGGGGGGGCTCTGGGTGGGAGGGGTCGGCTTCCCATCGGCGCGGGCCGGGCTCACCTACGCCAGCGACGACCTGCAGCAGTGGCGCTGGATCGACGGCACCATTGCCGTGCCGCTGGAGGGGGTGCGGGTGTTGGCGCTGGCCACACGCGGTCCCGTGGCCTGGATGGGCACCGACCGCGGGCTCGTACGCGCCGCGCTGGACGGGGACGAAGCCATGCGGCGGTGGACCGTGTTGGACGGGCTTCCCGACGAGCGCGTCGTGGCCGTGGCCCCGCGTCCCGAGGGAAGTTGGGCGGCCACGCTGCGCGGCCTCGTCTTCGTGCACGACTCGACGGCCGTACCCGACCGCCGCACGCGAGGGATTGGGGCCCGGTGGCTCACCGGGCAGCCGGTGTGGGCGCTGCAGCCGGTGGGCGACACGCTGTGGATGGGCACCGAAGGCGGCCTGGTGGCGCTGGCGCCGGCGGCGCCCGGCGCCGAGGGGGCGGCACTCTCGCTGGCCCTCGGCATGCCGGGCGGGGT
>JBILED010000187.1:0-5626 GCA_044352305.1 Gemmatimonas sp. | reverse complement strand
GTTTCCCGCCGGCCCGCCTGACGGATCCATGACCGCAGATTCACTCGCCTCGCGTCCCCGGGTGCGCTTTGCCCCGTCCCCCACCGGCTTCCTGCATGTGGGGGGCGCCCGCACCGCCCTGTTCAACTGGCTGTACGCGCGGCAATGCGGGGGACAGTTCCTGCTCCGCATTGAGGACACCGACCGCCAGCGGAGCACCGACGAGAGCACCCGGGCCATCTTTGACGGGTTGGGCTGGCTGGGGCTCGACTGGGATGAGACGGTGGTGTACCAGGGGGCCAACCTGCCCCGCCACCAGGAGGACGCCCGCCGCCTGCTGGCCGTTGGGGCCGCCTACTGCGACTTCACCCCCGCCGCCGAGCTGGAGCGCCGCCGCGCCGCCGCCGAGGCGGCCGGCACGGTGCACGCCTTCCGCCGGGAAGACCACCAGCTGCCGGACGCCGAGGTGGCCGCCCGACTGGCGCGCGGCGAGCCCTACGCCATCCGCTTCCGGGTCCCCGAGGGGACCACCGAGTGGGACGACCGGGTGCACGGGCGCATCGCCTTCCCCAATGCGGACATCGAGGACTTCATCATCCTCCGCTCCGACGGCACGCCGGTGTACAACATGGCGGTGGTGTCCGATGACATCGCCATGGCGATCACGCTGGTGATGCGCGGCGACGACCACATCTCCAACACCCCCAAGCAGATCCTGCTCTACCGCGCACTGGGCGCCCCGCTGCCGGCTTTCGCGCACGTCCCCATGATCCATGGGGCCGACGGGAAGAAGTTGTCCAAGCGTCACGGGGCCACGGCCGTGGCGGAGTATCAGCACCTGGGCATCGTGCCCTCGGCCATGGTGAACTTCCTGGCGCTGCTGGGGTGGTCGCCCGGGGACGACACCGAGGTGATGGACCGGGACACGCTGGTGACGCGCTTTGCGCTGGACGGGCTCCAGAAGAAGGCGGCGGTGTTTGACACGAAGAAGCTGGAGTGGATGAACGGGCAGCACCTGGCGCAGATGGATATCGGGGCGCTGGCCCGGCTGGCCGCGCCGGCCTTTGCCGCAGCGGGGCTGGCCACTCTGGAGGAGCTGGCGGCGCGCCACGACTGGTTCTGCCTGCTGCTGACCCAACTGCGCGTGCGGGCGCGCCTGTTGGACGAGCTGGTGCCGCAGGCCGCGCCGTTCTTTGGCGATGCGGTGGCCTACGAGCAGGAGGCCGTGGACAAGCAGTGGCGCGACGCGGCGGCCACGGCGGCGCTGCTGGACGCCACGGCCGACTGCCTGGACGCGCTCCCGGCCTGGGAGGGGACGGCCATGGAGGGGGCGCTGCGCGCCCTGGCGGAGACCCGGGGGATTTCCGGCGGCAAGGTGTTCCAGCCGCTACGGGTGGCACTGACCGGCCGGACGGTGAGCCCGGGGATCTTCGAGGTGCTGGAGCTGCTGGGTCGAGAGCGGAGCCTGGCGCGCATTCGCGCCGCAGCCACCTACCTGCGCGGCTGACGCCAGCCCCCGGCCGTCAGGGGGCTGGCGGCCGGCCCTCGGTGCGCACCGGCGCGGCCACGCTGGCGCTGGGGGCGCGCAAGCGATCGCGCCGCTCCACGTCGCGGCGCGCATTCATCTCCTTGACCACCCGCCGGAACTCCGCCTCCCCCATGGAGCGCTCCGACATCCGCATGATGTCCTCGCGCGCCGCGGAAACGCGCCGTTCCCGCTCCATGGCGGTGTAGTTCCCCGACGCCCCCACGCGCGCATTGAGCGGCAGCAAGCCCAGCAGGGCGTTGGGGATGGTAACCTTCCCCAGGCGGATCCCCTGCTGGTCCCACCCCCACCGATTGCCGTTCTTGTCGGTGCGGGTCCAGTCACCGGGGGGCCGCCCCGTGCGCCCCTGCGCGCGCGCCAGCGAGTCCAGCGAATCGCGCGCGGCGGTGATGGCCCACGCCATGACGCTGTCCAGGTTGTCGGCCCCGTCCCGTCGGGTCACCCCGTAGCCTGCGGCGGGTGCCTGCCACACGCGTTCGTCGGCGTAATCGGGGCGGGCCCCGCGCACCTCTGGCGCCGCAGAGCCAATACCGCCGTCAGCCCGCGCTCGAGGTGGACCAGAGGCCCCGGTGTCGCCGCGGGCGGGCGCCGGCAGGGCGGTGGGGACCGCCTCAGGGGCCGCCAAGCGGGGGGCGCCTCCCCGGGGCGCCGACGCGCGGGCACCGGACGACGCGGTGCGAGCCTGCGGCGGCGTGACCGGCTCCACGTAGGTCAGCCGCTCCTGCCGCTGCGCATCGCGCTCGTCGGTCATCCAACGCAGGCCGTGCCCGAAGGTGAGCCATTGCAGGAGCAGCGCCCCTCCCACCACGTGGGCCACGATCGAAATGGCCCCGGCGCGGGACCGCGCGCCCCCCTTCCCTGCCGGTTCGCCGCGCGACAACCGCAACGAGCGCCCCCGCGTGCGCGGACGCGCGGGTCGGTCCCACCCGGAGGGAGAGGCCGGCGGAGACGCGGGCGGGGAGGGGGCGTGCATGAGTCCGTATACCCCGAAGGGGTGATCAGGTGCCCGCGATGACGGGATTGGTGACCCGGCTGAGTCCCACCAGCTCCACCTCGACCACATCGCCCGGGTGGATCGCCCGCGTGCCGGCGGGAGTCCCCGTGGCCACGAGGTCTCCCGGCTCCAGCGTCAGGAACTGCGAAATGTAGGCGAGCACCATGGGAATCTTGAAGACCATGTCGGCGCCGGTGGCCCGCTGGCAGACCTCGCCATTGACCCGCGTGACCAGCTCGATGGCGTCCAGGTCGTCCGGCGCCGGCACCGGAGTGCCCACCGGGCAGAAGGTGTCCATCCCCTTGGCCCGGGTCCACTGGCCGTCGGTGCGCTGCAGATCGCGCGCCGTCACGTCGTTGAGCGCCACCACCGACACCACCGCGGCGCGCGCCTCGGACTCGGTGGCCTTGCACAGCCGGCGCCCCAGCACCACGGCGATCTCCCCCTCGAACTCCACGTGCCGGGAGACGGCGGGGAGCACGATCGCCTCGCCGTCGCGGATGCGCGAGGAGGGCGCCTTGAGAAAGAAGAGCGGCTCCTTGGGGACGTCGTTGCCCATCTCGCGGGCGTGCTCGACGTAATTGCGGCCGACGCAGACGATCTTGCTGGGAGTCATGGCAGGGAGGGTGGAAGGCGGTCCCCGCGCCCTGCGGGAACCCGTCCAACTTGCGGAGCGGGCGGCGCCTCCGGAAGGCGCTCGCGCGCACTCCCCGAGGCGTGCGAGCGGCCGTAGAAGCGGAACAGCTGCGGTTCGATGTCCCCCCACCCGCCCACCAACTGCCGGGCGGGGGGGAGCCCCGCCAGCAGCCCGCGCCCGTAGCGCTTGGTCACCACCCGCGGGTCGGCCAGCACCACCACCCCGCGGTCCGTCCCGGTGCGGATCAGCCGGCCAAAGCCCTGCTTGAGCCGCAGCGACGCGTGCGGCAGCATGTATTCCACGAAACTGTTGCCGCCGCGCGCCTCGATGGCCTCGCACTGGGCGGCCACCATGGGCTCGGTGGGGACGCGGAAGGGGAGCTTGGCCAGCAGCACGGCGCGCAGCGCGTCGCCCGGCACGTCGATCCCTTCCCAGAAGGTGGCGGTCCCCAGCAGCACGGCCCGTCCGGCGTCGCGAAAGCGCTGCAGCAGGACGTCGCGCCCCTCTTCGCCGTGCACCAGCAGCGGCCAGCGCCCCGCCAGCCCGCGGGCGCGCAGCACCTCGGCCACGGCCCGCACGTCCCGGTGGCTGGTGAACAGCCCGAACACCCCGCCATCGCTGGCCTCGACGAGCCGCTGCAACTGGTGCGTGACCGCCGCCAGATGGGCGGCCGGGTGCTCGTTGGGCGCGGGGAGGTCGGTGGGGACCGCCAGCAGCGCCTGACGGCGATAATCGAAGGGCGAAGGGAACTGCGCGGTACGCGGCGGCGGGTCCACATGCGCCAATCCGAGGCGGCGCACGAGAAAGCCGAAGCCGCCGTCGGTGGCCAGGGTGGCGCTGGTGACAACCGCCGAGGTGAGGCGCCCGAAGAGGTCGTCGCGCAGGACGGGCGCAAGCGCCAGCGGGACGCAGTGCGCGGACACGTTGCGCTCGCCCCCCTGCGGCTTGCCGCTCAGCTCGATCCAGCGCACCACCTCCACGCCGGAGGTGGGCGGGCGCAGCGCCTGGGCCAACGCTTCTCCCGCCTGCTGGAGACGCCGCGTGACGCCGCGCACTTCGCCCAGCAGCGGGGCCAGCTCCTCGTGGCGCTTCTCGTCGGTCTCCAGCCGCTCGCGCACCAGCCGGAGGCCGTCCCCCAGCGCGGCGATCTCCGTGAGCAGTTCGTCCAGCGTGGCGGTGAGCCCGGGGTGCCCGGTGACCCGGGCCTCGTCGTCGCCGGCCAGCCGCAGCACCGGCGCCCCGCCCTGGGCCACCTGCTCGGTGAGGATGCCGGCCAACAGCTCGAAGAGGAGCTGCGCCCGATCGCGCGCGGTGGCCGCGCTGGAGACCAGGTGGCCGCGCACCAGGTCCAGCGACGCCACGCTGAGCAGGTCGGTGCCCGTGACCAGGCGCGCCTCGAGCGCGGGGAGCAGCCCGCGCCCGCGCCGTTCGAGCCGGTTGAACAGCCGCAGCAGGGCGCGGCGCGTGACCGCGCTCCCCAGGTGCGACGCAGCCGCCTCTTCGAGGTGATGCCCCTCGTCGACCACGAGCCGGTCGTAGGCGGGGAGCACCGCGGACTCCTCCCAGTTCTGGGTCTGCCGCCGCACCGCCACATCGGCCAGCAGCAGGTGGTGGTTGACCACCACGACGTCGGCCGCGGCCGCCTCGCGCCGCGCCTTGAACAGGAAGCACTGGTCGAAGAAGCGGCACTGCATGCGCCCGCACAGGTCCGGCTCGGCGGCCACCTCATCCCACGCCTCGCTGCGCGGCGGGACCGGGAGGTCGGCCAGCGAGCCGTCGCGCGTGCGCGCCGCCCAGTCGGCCAGCTGCGCCACCTCCTCGGCGATGGCCGCCTCGAACAGCGTCACGCCGGCCGCGCGCGCCTGTTCGAGGCGCATGAGGCAGAGGTAGTTGCGCCACCCCTTGAGGAGCGCAAAGCGCACGGGCTGGTCGGAGAGGGCGCGCTGGAGGAAGGGGAGGTCCTTCCCCACCAGCTGCTCCTGCAGCGTGATGGTGGCGGTGGAGACGATGGTGCGCTCGCCGTTGGCGGCGGCCCACCGGAGCGCGGGGACGAGGTAGCCGAGCGACTTGCCCACGCCGGTGCCGGCCTCAAGCAGGGCGACTCCCCCCGCGTTGTAGGTGGCCATCACCTCGACGGCCATGGCGCGCTGGCTGGGGCGGTCCTCGTACGGGGCGCCGGCGCGGGCCGCGCGCATGGCGTCGGCCACCAGCCCGCCGGGGGCGAGGAGCGCGGCCACGTCGTCCACGTCCACCGCCTGCACCGTGTCGCCCTTGGGGACCTCGGCCACGACATACACGCGGGTGGCGTCATTGTCGACGATGCCGAAGCCGACCCCGTCGCCAAAGGCGCGCGCGGCCACCTCCAGGTCGGCCGGGCTGGGGACGAGGAGCCCCGAGGGGTGGTTGTGCAGCAGCATCTCGCCGCGGCGCGCCACCCCCGGCAGCGCCAGCACCGAGCGCACGTCGCCCC
>JBILED010000046.1:0-17339 GCA_044352305.1 Gemmatimonas sp. | reverse complement strand
CGCTACTGGCGTACACCGTCACCAGCCGCTCGCGCTCGGCCGGCGGGAGGAAGAAGTGCGTGTCGGTCATCCCCAGCGGCGCGGTGAGCCGCGTGCGGAGGAAGACATCCAGCGCCATCCCCGACGCGCGCTCGACGATGCACCCCAGCAGGTCGGTGTTGTAGCCGTACACCCACGCCTCCCCGGGCTGCGCCACCAGCGGCAGCGTGGCCAGGCGGTCCATGGTCTCGCACACCGGCTCGTCCTTGTCCGCGGTGTACCACCCGAAGCCGGCGGCCGGCCCCAGCCCCAGCGCGCGGTAGCGCTCCGCCACGTGCGCGTCGGTGCCGTAGGAGATCCCCGCCGTGTGGGTGAGCAGGTCGCGCACGGTGATGGCGCGCCGCGCGGGGACCAGCACCGCGCCCGTGTCGCCGCGCACCGCCACCATGGGGCGCGCATACCCGGCGAAGAAGCGGCTGATGGGGGTGCCCAGCGTGAGCTTCCCTTCGTCGACCAGCATGAGGATGGCGGCGCTGGTGAGCGCCTTGGTCTGCGACGCGATGCGGAACACCGCGTCCGGGGTCATGACACGCCCGGCCTCGCGGTCGTGCCACCCCACGGCGCGCTGGTACACCACCCGGTCGTCGCGCAGCACCAGGGCGACCGCTCCGCCGATCTGCCGCGTGCGGGCCGCCTCATCGAGCATGGCGTCCAGCCGCGCCAGCCGCGCGGGGCTGAGCCCCGCGCGCGCGGCCGCGGCCGTGGCCCCCGCGCCCGCCGGCGTCGCGGGGGAGGCGGGCTGCGCGTCGAGCGCACCGGGGGAGAGGAGGAGACCGGCCAGCAGGAGGGGCGCCGCGGCGCGCTGGCGGGAGGACCGGACGGACATGAGACGCGGGGCAGGGGAGAGAAGGGACGGCTTCCGAACCCGGGGATCTGCGGCGAAGCTACGGAATGCACCAGCGACTGGCTACCGCCCTCCCGGGACCGCGCCGGGCCTCCCCCCCGCGGGCCCACCGTCAGTGGACCCCGCGCCTTGGGACCCTCGCCCTCCGGGCCCTCGCCCTGTGGGCCCTTGCCGCCTGCGCCTCCGGCGCGGAGCAGGTGACCGGCCCCACGCCGCCGCCCCCGCCCCCGCCGCCCCCGACCCCCACCCCGTTCACCGTCCCCGCCATCACGCGCGAGTTCCGCGGCGTCTGGATCGCCACCGTGGGGAACATCGACTGGCCCTCCCGTGCGGGGCTCTCGGCGGGGCAGCAGCAGGCGGAGATCGCCGCGCTGCTGGATGCCGTGCAAGCGGCGGGCGCCAACGCGGTCCTGCTGCAGGTGCGCTCGGTGGGGGATGCGCTGTACCAATCCGCCCTGGAGCCGTGGGCGCGGGTGCTCACCGGGACGCCCGGGGGCGACCCGGGGTACGACCCGCTGGCGTACATCAGCGAGATGGCGCGGGCGCGCGGGCTGGAGCTGCACGCCTGGTTCAACCCCTTCCGGGCGGGAAACCTCTCGGACAGCCTGACCTTTGCGCCGCAGCACTTCGCGCGGCGGCGCCCCGACCTGCTGCGCCGCGCCTGCACCAGCTGGTGGTTCGACCCCGGGGAGGAGGCGGTGCAGCAGCAGGCACTGGCGGTGGTGGCCGACGTGGCGCGGCGCTACGCCATCGACGCCGTCCATCTGGACGACTTCTTCTACCCGTACCCCGACACGCGCTGTCCCACCTTCGACTTCCCCGACAGCGCGGGGCACGCGGCCTATCGCGCCGCGGGGGGCACGCTGGCCCGGGCCGACTGGCGGCGCGACAACATCAACCGCTTCGTGGAGCGGCTGCAGCAGACGGTGCGGGGGGTGAGCGCCACCATGCGCGTGGGGATCAGTCCCTTCGGCATCTGGCGCCCCGGGAACCCGGCCGGCGTCACGGGGCTGGACGCCTACACCTCCATCTACGCCGACTCGCGCCTCTGGCTCCAGCGCGGGTGGGTGGACTACCTCGCGCCGCAGCTGTACTGGTCGCTGGCCTCGTCGGGGCAGCCCTTTGGCGGGCTGTTGGGGTGGTGGGCGCAGCAGAACACCCTGAAGCGCCACCTGTGGCCCGGGATGGCGGCGTACCGGGTGGCGGACGGCAGCAGCAGCGCCTACGCGGCCGCCGAGATCGCCAACCAGGTGCTGGCCACGCGCAGCGCCACCTTGGCGGGCACCGGCGTCACCGGCGGGCTCCTGTACAACGCGACCGCGGTGCGCACCGACCGCGGGGGACTCACCACGCTGTTGGGGGGCGGCGTCTACGCCACCCCCGCCATTCCGCCGGCCACGCCGTGGCTGGACGCCGCGCCGCCGCCGGCCCCCACCATCGCGGTGAGCAGCAGCGGCACCGCGCTGACGGTGGCCATCACCCCCGGCGCGGGGGAGGCGGCCGACCGGTGGCTGGTGCGCTGGCGCGATGGCACCACCTGGCGCCAGCGCGTCTATCCGGCCACGCTGCGGTCGGTGGCGGTGACCGCCCCCGCCGGGGTCAGTGCGGTGGACGGCCTCGTGGTGAACGCGCTGGACGCGGTGTGGAACGCCAGCGCCGATGCCGTGTGGCGCCCGGGGAGCTGAGGGCCCCCCGGGCCGGACGCCCCGCTAGTCGCGCAGGTGCCCCAGGTCGCGCGTCTCGGGCATGGTGGCGTACACCAGCAGCGACGCGGCAATGCAGGCGGTGACATAGCCGTAGAACCACGGCTCGTGCCCCGCGCGCTTGAACCAGAGCGCCACGTATTCGGCGGTGCCTGCCAGCAGCGACACGGTGACCGCGTAGGGGAGTCCCACCCCCAGCGCCCGCACCCCCGCCGGGAACAGCTCCGCCTTGACCACGGCGTTGATCGCCGTGTAGCCGCTGAGCGCGGTGAGCGCCAGCACCAGCAGCCCCAGGGCCGCCCCGAAGGTGCGGGCCTGCTCCAGCGCCAGAAACAGCGGATAGGTGCCCAGCGTCCCCAGCACCCCGAACGCCATGAGCACCGGGCGCCGCCCCACGCGGTCCGACAGCGCCCCCACCAGCGGCTGGAGGCACATGTACACCAGCAGCGACGCCGCGTTGATGCGCGTGGCGTCCACCTTGGAGAAGCCCACGGTGTTGACGAGGAACTTCTGCGCGTAGGTGGTGAAGGTGTAGAACGCCACCGTCCCGCCGGCGGTGAGCCCCACCACCGTGAGCACGGCGCGCGGGTGCGCCAGCAGCGCGCGCACCGAGGCCTGCCGGGGGGCGCCGCCCTCCGCCGCCTCGGCCGAGGCGCGTCGGAAGTCGTGGGTCTCCTCCAGCCCGCGGCGCATCGACACCGCCACCACCGCCGCGGCGGCCCCGATGAGGAACGGGATGCGCCACCCCCACGCCTGGAGCTGCGCCTCGGTGAGCCACTGCTGCAGCACCAGCAGCACCGCCAGCGCCAGCAGCTGCCCCATGATCAGGGTGACGTACTGGAAGCTGGACCAGAAGCCGCGGTGCCGCTGGCCGGCCATCTCACTCAGGTAGGTGGCGCTGGCCCCGTACTCGCCCCCCACGCTGAGCCCCTGCAGCAGGCGCGCCAGCACCAGGAGCGCCGGGGCCCCCACGCCGATGCGGTCGTACCCGGGGGTGCAGGCGATGAGCAGCGACCCGCCGCACATGAGCAGCACCGACAGCGTGAGCGCCGACTTCCGCCCGTGGCGGTCGGCGTGCCGCCCCAGCAGCCACCCGCCGATGGGGCGCATGAGGAACCCCACGGCGAACACCGCCGCGGCGCTCAGCAGCTGGCTCGTGGGGTCCTCCGCGGGGAAGAAGGTCCCGGCGAAATACAGCGAGAAGGCGGAGTAGACGTACCAGTCGTACCACTCCACCAGGTTGCCCACGGTGCCCCCCACGATGGAGCGGAGGCGCGAGCCGGGGGACAGCGCGGGCGCGGCCGCGGCGCCCGGGGCCGCGCTCATCGCCGCGCCTCCAGGTGCGGGGCCAGCCGCTCCAGCAGCGCCCCCTCCGAGGTGATCGCCGCCACCTCCTCCATCTCCAGCACCACCCCGTGGCGCTGCGCGATGGCCTCGTACAGCGGCACGCGGTGCGCCAGCAGCTGCGCAAATCCCCACACGGCAAATTCCTCCGGGACCACGGCGTCGTCTTCCTCCACCCCCTGCCGCGCCTTGAACTCCCGCCAGGTGGCGTCCAGGAAGCCGGGGTTGTAGTACATGGGCTTGGGGTGCTGCCGGAACCGTTCCACCAGCATGGCCTCGTGCGCGGGGGTGCCGCGCAGGTACACCAGCAGCGTGTGCTCGGCCAGGCACGCCAGCACCGGGTCGCGCGGGTCGGCGGGGTCCACCACCTCGCACAGGCTCCCGCCGGCGTCGCAGACGAAGTGCCGGTAGCCGTAGATGTCGCGCGCGCGGCCGATGAACTCCGGGACGTCGAGCAGCGCCCGGATCTCCGCGGCGCGGTGCTCCGCCTGCCGCCGCCGGTACTCGCCGATGGACAGCCCCCCCAGCGCCGGGTTCCCCGGGGTCCCCAGGTAGGTGGAGAGCGGGCTCAGGTTCTCGAAGGTGATGTTGGAGCGGATGTAGATGGAGTCCGACCGGAGCAGCGCGCGCAGGAAGGGGACCTTCATCGCCTCGCGCTTGAAGTTGTCCACGATGTGCTCGCCCATGTACCGCGTCCCGATGCGGTAGTCGGCGGAGTAGTGGAACCAGTCGTGGCGCTGCAGCATCCGCGACAGCGTGGTCTTCCCCACCCCCGACATGCCGAAGAAGGTGATGGCGTGCGCGGGCTCGCCGCGGCGCGGGGGGGAGGGGGGCTGGGGCATGGCGATAACTTCCCGGGCGCGCGGCCGGGCCACAACCCCCGCGCGCCCTCCCCGATCCCCTCGCCCCGCCCGTGCGCCCCTTCACCCTCCCCCTCGCCATCCAGCCGGCCGACATCGACGGCAACGCCCACGTGAACCACGTGGTGTACCTCCGCTGGATCAATGACGTCGCCGTGGCCCACTGGATGGCCTACGCCACGCCGGCCATGCGCGACGCCTACGCCTGGTTCGCCACGCGCCACGAGATCGACTACCGGCAGCAGGCGCGATTGGGGGAGGGGGTGGAGGCGCGCACCTGGATCGGCACGGTGGACTCGCGCCGGATGGAGCGGCTCACCGTCATCGTCCGCCCCGCCGACGAGACCGTCCTGGCCCGGGGGCGCACGCTCTGGACGCTGGTGGACCGCGCCAGCGGGAAGGTGACGCGGATCCCCGACGCGATGGCGGCGATGTTCGAAGCCTACCGCGCGGCGCCGGCGTGACCCCGGCCGGCGCCGCGCGGCGCCGGCGCTAGGGCACGGGCGCGGCGGCGGGCTTTGCCCCCTTCACGTGCGTGTCCATCCACGCCACCCACCGCGCCCACAGGTCCAGGTCGCTGGCGTAGGTGGCCACGCTGTGGTCCTCATACGGGTACTGGTACAGCGCCGCCACCTTCCCCAGCCCCTGCAGCGCCAGGAACATCCGCTGCGAGGAGAGCGGCGCGGTGCCGGTGTTCTGGTCCTCCAGGGCATGGTACAGCAGCAGCGCTCCGCTGATCCGGTCGGCGCGCAGGAATGGCGACATGTCCAGGTAGGTGGCCTGCGCCTGGTAGAAGTTCCGCCGCTCGCTCTGGAAGCCGAAGGGGGTGAGGGTGCGGTTGTACATGCCGTCCCCCGCGATCCCCGCCTTGAAGTTGGGCATGAGCGACATGGCGTTCACGGTGCTGAAGGCGCCGTAGCTGTGCCCGCCGATCCCCAGGCGGTGCCGGTCCACCCACCCGGAGTCCACCACGGCGTCGATCACGGCGTCGAGGTTCTCCTTGAGGTCGCGCGTGTAGTTGTCGTTCATCCGCCCCGCGTCTCCGAAGATGGGGATGTCGGGCTCGATGAGCACGTACCCTTGCGACACCCACAGCTTGGTGCTGGAGGCGGGGCGCGCCGAGGGGACGGCCGGGAAGCGGTTGATGTTGGTGGCATGACGCGACCGGTCGTACTCGGCGGCGGTGCTGTACTCGCGCGGGTAGAACCAGATGATTCCGGGGAGCCGCGCCCCCGCGGGGCGGTCGCGCGGGAGGGTCACCTCCACCCAGAAGGGGGTGCCGTCGCGCGGGCGGCCCACGCGGATGCGGCGCACGGTGGCGCCGCTCACCTCGGGGCCCACGTCCACGTTGGCGGTCACCTGGCGCGGCGCGCCGCCGGCCGCGGTGCGCAGCCACACGTCGGGGAGCGTGGTGGGCGATTCGCGCAGCACGAGGAACTGCGACAGGTCGTCGTCCAGCGGCGCCACGAACTCCTCATGGGCGTCGGCCGGGCTGTCCAGCAGCCGGGTGCGCGCCTTGGTGTCCAGTCGCAGCCGGTCCACCCAGGGGCGCGGCGCCTGCTCGTGCCACTTGGCCCCGGGCGCCCGCGTGCCGGTCAGCGCCACGGCCTGTCGGTCCTTGGACAGGACCACGTACGAGACGCCCGCCGCCCCGCGTCGGGTGACCAGCGTGCCGGCCGTGGAGTCGGTCCCTCGCGCCGCCGCGGCCGCGCCCCCCGCGCCGCCACCAAAGCCCCCGGCAGCGGGGAGCGACACGCCGCGCCCCAGGTTCACGCGCACCGCAGGCTCGGCCATCCGGACCGCGATCACCGCGCCGCTGTCGGCCACGAAGAGCGTGCTGCTGTCGGTGCTGAACAGCACATTCCCTAGTTGCGCGCCACCCCGGTACAGCACGGTGGTGTCTCCCGGGCCGAAGGGCGGACGCCACACCACCACGTTGCCGCGGGGCGCGCGCACCCGGATGGGGGCGCCGGCGCCCGCACTGCGCGGCCCGCCCGGCGATGTCCCGGCGGCCGGGCCATTCCCGTTGCCTCCCGTCGCCGAGTCGGACGGCGTGACGGTCTGCACGTACAGCAGCCCGGGACCCACGGGGTTCCACTGGAGGTTGCGGCGCCCCGTGCTGTCTCCGGCCGGCGCGCCCGGCGCCGCGTCCCCGCGCCCGGCCTCCCGCAGTGGCGCGCGCCCCAGCGTGGCCACCACCGTCCCGCCGCGGTCCCACAGCTCGTCCAGCGTGCCAAAGCTGCTCACCGGCACCAGGTACGAGAACGGCTCCACCATCCGCGTCACCCGGAACCACCCCCCGTCCGGCGAGGGCGACACGTCGCGGATCATCGCCGGCGCGCCGACCGGGCGCACCCCCTTGCCTCGCACATCCAGCAGTGCCAGCTGGCCGGTGGTGTGCCACGCCAGCAGGCGCTTGTCGTGCGGGTCCTGCAGCAGGCTGAAGTGCACGGGCTGCGGCGCGGCCCGCCCTTCGGTCAGGCGCACCAGCGGGCCGTCGGCCACGCCGTTCGCCCCGTACACCGGTTGCGGCGCGCGCGGCGCGGGCACCAGCACCGCCGCCACCGCGTCGCCCCCGGCGGTGAAGTCCAGCCCCGTGGCCAGCGTGGCCAGCAGCGGGCGGTCCGACAGGCGCGTGGCCTTGCCGGAGGCCACATCGGCCACGTAGGCGTACGAGGCGGTGGGGAAGTTGGCGATGTATGCCACGTGCGTTCCCTTCGGCGACCACACGGGGGACGACACCGTGGCCCCCGCGGGCACCTGCAGCGCGCGCTGGGTGCCGGTGCGCGGGTCCACCACCAGCAACCCCGTCACGGTGCTGGTGGTGAGCGACCGCGCCCGGTTGGCCCGGGTGTCCACCTGCAGGCCGCCCAGCCAGATGTGCGGGGCCCCGTAGGCCGCCCAGTCGCCGCGGTCGGCCCCGGTGGTGCGCAGGAACCACCGCTGGTCGGGGGAGGGCATGGTGAATGACAGGTCCACCCGCGGCGCGCGGATCATCCGCGCGATGGCGGCCGGCGGGGCCGCGAACTGCTCCGTCTTGAGGACGGCTTGCGGGTCCCAGTCGGTCCCTTGGGCGGGGAGGGGGAGGCGCGGGACCAGCAGGGGGGCAAGCAGCCCACCCAGCACGAGCGCAAGGCGGCGCATGGGGCACAGGGGGAAGGGAGTGGACGCGCGCGCCCCCTTGGAGGGGGCATCGTCGGCGAATCTACGCCGCGGCCACGCCTTGCGTTGGGCGGGGCGGGGGGTAGCGTAGGAGCATGGACCGTCGAGACTTTCTCACCACGCTGGGCGCCGGCGCCAGTGCCTGGCTGGCCCGTGACCTGCCGCACCCCGGTGCCCCTGCGGGCGCCGCCGGCCAGTTGGATCGGGTTGGGCTTGAGCTGTACGCCGTGCGCAAGGCCATGCGCGCCGATCCCGAAGGCACCCTCCAGGCGATCGCCGCCATCGGCTACGCGGAGGTGGAGCTGCTGTGGAGCTTCAACAACTTCGGGCGCACGAAGGAGCAGGTGCGCGATGCGCTCCGGCAGGCGGGGCTCAAGGCCACGTCGGCGCACATGGCTCCCGAGACCATCCTGCGCGACTGGGACCAGCACCTGGACACCGCCGCCTACCTCGGGCAGCAGTACCTGGTGGCCCCCAGCCTCCCCGCCGAGGCGGGGAAGTCGCTGGACGTGTGGAAGCTGTGGGCCGAGCGCTTCAACGCGGCGGGGGAGGTGGCGCGGCGCCACGGGATCTGGCTGGCGCTGCACAACGAACCCAACGACCAGAAGCCGCTGCAGGGGGAGGTGCCGTTCGACGTCTTCGTGCGGCAGACCGACCCCCGGTACGTTCGCATCCAGCTGGACGTGGGGAACATGCTCATGGGGGGCGGCGACCCCATGGCCTTCCTGGACCGGCATGCCGACCGCTGCTGGACGTTCCACCTGAAGAACGTGGTCCCCGACCGCAAGCACGACACCGAGCTGGCCACGGGGATCTTCGACCTCAAGGCGTTCCTGGCGCGCATCCCGAAGCTGGGGAGCAAGCCCTGCTTCGTGGAGCAGGAGGGGCCGGCGGACGAGATGGCCGCCGCCCGCGCCAACTACGAGTACCTGCGCGGCCTGCGCTGGTAGCGCCTCCCCGCCGCCCCACGGGGCGGCGCCCCGGCGCTACCAGTCCGTGGGCTTGTAGTCCTTGAGGAACTGCCCCCACACGTGGACCCCCGTGTTGATCCCGTCGATGATGGGGTCGACGATGCGCGCGGCGCCGTCCACGATGTCCAGCGGCGGGTGGAAGCGGTGCTCGGCCACCTTGCGGGCGGCGATGGGCGCCGGGTCCTCGTCGGTCACCCACCCGGTGTCCACCGCGTTCATGTGGATGCCGTCCACCTGGTAGTCGGCGGCGGCGGTGCGCGTCATCATGTTGAGCGCGGCCTTGGCCATGTTGGTGTGCGGGTGCCGCGTGGTCTTGAACTTCCGGTAGAACTGCCCCTCCACCGCCGACACGTTCACCACGTGCTTGTCGCGCCCGGGGGTGCGCAGCATGAGCGGCTTGAGGCGCGCGTTGAGCACGAAGGGGGCCACGGCGTTCACCAGCTGCACCTCCAGCAGCTCCACCGTGGGCACCTCGGCCATGAGCATGCGCCAGGAGTTGCGGTCGCGCAGGTCCACCTGCTGCAGGTCCTGGTCCAGCCGTCCCTCGGGGAAGAGGTGCGCCTGGGGCGACGCCTCGTCGGGGAGGAGCGCCACCTGCGACAGCTCGGCGGCATGGGTGATCCCCGCCACCTCCGCCAGGCGGCGCGCCGCCATCGCCCCGGCCGCGCCGGGCTCGGTCGCCTCCGCGCCCGCCTCGGGGAGCAGGTGGTAGCCGCGCACCCCTTCGTAGCGCCCCAGCAGCTTGCGCACGTGGTCGGGCATGCCCCCCAACGCCGCCGTCTCCTGCTCCATCATGTGCCGGTAGAAGTCCGGCGGCCGACGCACCGTCTGGCAGGCGTTGTTCACGATGAAGTCCAGCCGCCCGTGCGTCTCCTGCAGCAGGTGGCTGAAGGCCTCCACGCTGGGGGTGTGGCGCAGGTCCAGCCCGTGGATCTCCAGCCGGTGCCCCCACTGCTCGAAGTCGGGCTCGGCGGCGTAGCGCTGCGCCGCGTCGCGCGGGAAGCGCGTGGTGACCACCAGGTGGGCGCCGCAGCGGAGCAGCTTGATCCCCGCCTGGTAGCCGATCTTCACGCGCCCGCCGGTGAGGAGCGCCACGCGCCCCGACAGGTCGGCCAACTCGCCGCGCTTGCGCCAATTGAAGTCGGCGCAGGGGGGGCACAGCTGGTCGTAGAAGTGGTGGAGGACCGTGTAGGGCTGCTTGCACACGTAGCAGTGCTGCGGCTCCACCGCCTCCCGGAACTCCGGCGCCTCCACCGTTTCCTGGGCGTCGGACGCCGGAGGGAAGAAGTTGGGGGTGGTAAACACCGTCTGGCGGCGGAGCGTGCGGATGCCGGTGCTGTTGAGGCGCGCCTCCTGCTGTTCCAGCCGCTCCTGCCGCTCGACCTTCTTCTGTCGCTTGGTGGCCTTCACCAGCTGTCGGCGCAGGATGGCGTCGGGGCGCGACAGCTCCCCGGCCGCCTTCAGCAGCCGGGTGCGCTCGTCCTCGGGGATGGCCAGCAGCCCGGCGCGGTCTTCCGCCAGCTGTTCCAGCAGCGCCGTGGCCTCGCGGAGGGTGGCGCGCTGGGCGTCAGTCAGGGCGGGTGCGTCGGCGGCGGGCGCGTGGGGCTGGGTCAGGTCATCCGGCATGGGGCGGAAGCTAATGGCCCCCGGGAGGGGCCTCGGCCTCAGGGCGAATTCAGGGCGCCACCCCCACCGCCGCCCGTGTCCGCTCCAGCCGAGGCACGTCCAAGGTGATGGATGCAATCCACGGCTGCTGGCCGGCGGTCCAGTGGCCGTAGGTGGTGAGCACCACGCGTCCGTCGGGGAGCAGCTCCACGCCGGGGTAGGTGGAGTCCCACGCGTTGGTGTTGTCCATGAGGCGCACGCGGTAGCCGCCCGGAGCGGGGCGCGTGAGCTCGTCGAAGGTGCCCAGCCACGCCACCCAGTCCCCCTTGGTGGGGCTCTCGGGGGCCATGTCGCGGAAGCTCACCAGGTAGCGCCCGTCCCGCAGCCGTACCGCGACATGGCGGTCGCCGGTGAGTGCCAGCGGCAGTGGCACGGGGGCGCTCCAGGTGACCCCCTCGTCGGTGGAGACGATGCGCTGCGACGGCGCGGTGCGCCCGTTCTCGCGCAGCAGCGCCACCAGCTGTCGGCCGTCGGGGGAGCGGAACACCCCAGGCTCGCAGAGGTTGAGGGTGGGGTGCGACGCGATCGCCACCGGCGCCCCCCAGGTGAGCCCGCCGTCGCGCGAGCGCACGGTGTACACCGTGAACCGCCCCGAGCGCCCACCGGCATTGCGGAAGAAGCGCCCGTCGTCGTGGAAGAACGCCAGGTAGTCACCGTCGGCCACCCGCACCACCGACCCCATGGCCACGATGCCGCCGTAGTCGCCAATGGGGGCGAGCGGCGTCCAGGTGGCGCCGTCATCCTCGGAATGCGCCATGCGGATGGGATAGAGCCCCGAGAAGAGCACCAGCCGCTTGCGCCCGTCGGGGCCCACCACGCGATGGATGGTGGGTGTCTCCTTGGAGGTGGCCCAGTTCTCCGGCACCGGGAGCGGGGCGCTCCAGCTGCGTCCGGCGTCGGGGCTGCGCCGCAGCATGATGGCGCCGGCCCCGTGACCGCGCGGGTAGGCCACCAGCATGGTGCGCCCGTCCTCCAGCAGCACCGTGGTGGGGTGCCCCAGGTACTGCCCGGGCTCGCGGTCCACCACCACGGGGAGGGTGGTGTCGGGGGCCAAGTCCACCGTGGGGACCCCCAGCGTGGCGCGCGTCTCCAGCAGCCGGGCGGCGGGGTAGGCGGTGGCGGCCACCGGCGCCGGCGCGGGGCGACAGGCCGCCACCCCCAGCGCGACTACCCCGGCCAACAGTCGGGCGCGGTGGGTGTGGCGGGGAGGGGGCGCGTGGGGGATCCGGGTTGGCGATATTACAGGCATGTCCGTCGTGAACGAGGTCCTGGCGCTGCTCGAGCTCGAGCCGCTCGAAGTGAATATCTATCGCGGGCAGAACCGCGACCTGGGGACGGGGCGCGTCTTCGGCGGGCAGGTGTTCGCCCAGGCGCTGGTGGCGGCCCGCCGCACGGTGGAGGGGCCCCGGGAGGCGCACTCGGTGCACGGCTACTTCCTCCGCGCCGGCGACCTGGCCGCCCCCATCGTGTTCTTCGTGGACCGCCCCCGCGACGGGGGAAGCTTCACCTCGCGGCGCGTCACCGCCATCCAGCATGGCGAGGCGATCTTCCACCTGTCGGCGTCGTTCCAGGTGGCCGAGGGGGGGCTGGAGCATCAGGGGGGCATGCCCGAGGTGCCGGCGCCGGAGACGCTGGTCCCCGAGCTGGAGCTGCTGCGCGCCCGCGCGGAGTCGTTCCCGCCGGAGCTGCGGCAGGTGCTCACGCAGGACCGGGCCGTCGACTTCCGCATGGTCCCCATGGCGCCGGAGCCGGGGGGGATCCCCCGGCGCGCGGCATGGTTCCGGGTGATCGCCCCCATTGCCGACGACCCCATCCTGCATCAGGCGGTGCTGGCGTACGCCAGCGACTACGGCTTCCTCCCCACGGCGCTGCTGCCGCACGGGGTGCCCATTCGCGATCCGCGGCTGCAGCTGGCGTCGCTGGACCACACGCTGTGGATGCACCGGCCGTTCCGTACCGACGACTGGCTGCTGTACGTGATGGACAGCCCGTCGGCGGCAGGGGCGCGCGGCTTCGTGCGCGGCGAGGTGTACACCCGCGCCGGGACGCTGGTGGCGTCCACGGCGCAGGAAGGGCTCATCCGCCTGCGGACGCGCTGAGGGGGCTCGCCTCGCGGGCGGCGGGGGCGCGTGCCGCGCTGCGCACGGCGGCACTCCCCAGCGCCCGCTCAATGGCCGCCCGCGCCGCAGGCACGGCGCCGTGCACGTTGCCGGCCAGCTTCCACACCACCTGACCGGTGCGGTCGATCAGGTAGGTCTCGGGGACCCCGACCACGCCGAAGAGCCCCTGGATGGTCCCCGCCGGATCGTGCGCCACGCCCATCGCCAGCTGCTGCGAGGCGGCGTAGCGACGCACCTTGTCGGGGCTCCCCTGGTCCACGCTCACCGCTACCACCGCCAGCCCGCGGTCGTGGTAGCGGCGGTAGAGCGAGTCCAGGTCGGCCATCTCCTCGCGGCAGCTGGTGCACCAGGTGGCCCACACGTTCACCAGCCGCACCGGCCCCGCGCCCCCCAGCGGCACCGTCTCCCCCGCCCCCGCGCCGGCCACCACGACCGCAGCGTACGTCGGCGCGGTGTCCCCGGGCTGCAGCGGGCGGAACGCGGCGCTGGCGGGCGCGGTGGCGGCGCCCGTGACGCGCACCGACCCGCGGCGGAGCCGTACCTGCATGGCGCCCACGCTGGGGAGCCCCATCACCGCGTTCGGATTGCGCATGTCGGGGCGGGCCCGCTCGGCCGCCGCGGCCACCTCGCGCGGCTGCTCCGACCACGCCACGGTCACCTGCGCCCCTGCCTCCTGCGCCATCACGCCCAACACCGGAAACCCCGCGGCCTGCGCCGAATCGCTCACGGGCACCGCCGGGCCGAAGCGGCGGCCCCCGTCGGGGGAGGCGCGCACCACCACCTGTGGCACGCGCCGCGTGCCGTCATCCCACGCCGCCACCACCAGCGGCGGCGCGTCCGGCCGCGGCAGCACCGCGAGCTGCACGTGCGCGGGGCGCGACGCCTCGGCCACCCCCAGCGGGAGCGACGGGCCGAAGGTGCGCCCCTGATCGGCGCTGCGCGCATAGTGCACGCCGGCCGACCCCGCCTTTCCGGTCCACCACGCCACATGCAGCACCTGGTCCCCGTCCACCGCCAGCGACGGCCCCGCGTGCGGGCACCCGTCAAACACCCAGTTGTCGGCCTGCACGCGCACCGGCTCCTCCCACGTGGCGCCCCGGTCGCTGGAGCGCGCCACGACAATGTCCCGCACGGTCGGTCCGGCGCCTTCCCCGTGGCCGACGTGCGCGCTGCCCGCGCGGGGGGCACCGGCGCCGGCGATACCGGCCGCCGGGGGGGGGACCTCGCGCGGACGGATCACGCCCCCCGCGGTGTCCACCGGCAGCACGGCGCGCCACGCCAGGTACACTGTCCCCGACGAGTCGGCCGCGATGGCCGTGCGGCAGCAGGGACACGCCTCCCGGTACCGGCTGGCGGGGGCCACCACGCGCACATTGGGGGCCCAGCTGCGCCCGCCGTCGGTGGAGTGCGTGAGGTACGTGGCCGACTTGCCGTGGCGCCCGTCCAACCACGCCACGTACAGCGTGCCGTCCGGCGCCGCGTGCAGCGCGTGGAAGTTGTGCGACCCGAAGTCCTCCGGCACGTCGGCCACCGCGCTGCGGTCGTCGGTGACGGTCACCGGCGCGCTCCAGCTGTAGCCGCCGTCGTCCGACCGCACGTAGCGGAGCGCGCTCATGGGGAAGCGGCGCCCCGGCACCACGCGTCCCACCACGTACAGCGCCCCCAGCGTCACCCCGCCATCGGCGCGACGCGTCCACGCCAGCTTGGGCGGCGCCTCGCCGTGCGGCTCAATGGGGCCCAGCGGATCCACGATCTCGGCGGGGTCCCCGGAGGGCTCGCCGGGGTCCGCCACGCTCACGTACAGGCGCCCCAACGTCCCCCCATCGGGCGCCGACACCCAGGCTGTGGCCTGTCGGCCATCGGGGGCGATGGCCAGGATGGGCGCGGCCCCCACCTCGGTCACGGCGGACAGCGCCACGGTCTCCTCGAAGCGGACGTCCATCCCCGCGTCCTCGACGGGGGCCTCCTCGTCGGGGGAGGTGCAGGCGGCCACCAGCAACAGCAGCAGTGTGCCCGCGCGGTGCGAGGCAGGGTACAGGCGGCGGGGGGACGGCATGGGGCGTGACAGCATGGATCAGCGTCCTCCGGTGCCCAGGGTGAGACCGAGATTCACGGTGCGCCCCGCCCCGGGGAAGTAGAAGCGCCCGTTGCCGGCGTTGGTGGCGATCGCCGCCACAAAGCGCCGGTCCAGCAGGTTGTCGACGTTCAGGAACAGCTCGGCGCTGGACGCGCCCGTGCGCGCGCCCCGCAGCTCGGGGAGCCGCCAGTTGATGGTGGCGTGCGCCAGCGCGTAGGCCGGCACCGCCGAAAAGGGCACGGGCACCACCAGCGGCGGCAGCCCGGTGCGCGTGACCAGGGTGTGCACCGTGCCGGTCACGGTGTTGGCATTGTCCACGAAGGTGCGCCCCTGCCACTCCCCCCACAGCGACACCCCCACCCCCGAAGCGGGGCGCAGCCGCACCTCCGTGGCCGCGCGGTGCTGCGGCACCCCGGGGACCCGCTTCCCCGCGTAGTCACGCGGGACCGAGGCGCCCTGCGCGTTCACCTCGGTCCCGGTGAACTGCGTCATCACGTAGCGAGCGTAGGTGTACGAGGTGACGACGTCCATCCACGGGGTGGCGAGCGTGGTGGCGCTCAGCTCCACCCCCGAGCGACGCGTGCGTCCCACGTTCTCGAAGATCGTGCGCGGGAACGCCACCCCGGGGATCACCACCGTGCGTGAGAGGAACTCCCCCTGCACGTTGGTGCGGTACACGGCGGCATCCAGCAGCACGCGACCGGCCAGCAGGGCGCGGGTGCCCACCTCGTAGTTCACCAGCGAGCTGGGGCGTAGCGCGGTGTTGAGGCCGCGCAGGGTGTCGGGGCTGGCGGTCAGCTCGCTGTTGGTGGGCACCTCGAAGCCGCGCGCCACGCTGGCGTAGGCGCTCATCCCGGGGCGGAGCTCCACGCGCAGCGCACCGCGCGGGGAGAGCTGGGCGAAGGTCTGCCGCACCGACTGGGCCGGGCGGATGCGGTCGTCGATGTCGTAGGTCACGCGGTCATAGCGCGCCCCGGCGGTCACGGTGACCCGCCCGCGGGTGGCGTCCAGCGTGGAGTAGGTGCCCAGCCCGGGGAGCACGACATACTGGTTGGTGCAGGGGACGGCGACCACGTTGCGCACGCGGTCGTTCACGCAGGGGGTGGTGCGCACCGCCTGGCCGGCGGCGTTGGTCCACTGGCGCGAGTCGCCGTACCAGCGGTCGGCGTCCACCCCGCTGTTGAGGCGCAACAGCAGCGGCGCCCCCACCACCTGCGGCGCGCCGGCCACCGCGTGGCGCACGCCCCCCTGCACGCGGTGGGTGCTCTGGTCCACCACCCGGAAGATGGGGTGCAGGATGGTGCGGGCCGTGCCGAAGGCGAACGCCTCCAGCGTGCCGGCGCGTCCCAGCCCTTGCGCGCCGCGAAGCCCGAAGCGCCAGCGCGACTCCTGGCGCCCGTAGGCGCCGGTCACGTTGAGCGGGTCGGCGGCCCACGGGGTGCGCCCCCACTCGCCGTCGGTGAGCGATCCGGGGATCTGCATGTCCAGGCTGGACCAGGAGGCATCGAGGCCGAGGCGCGTGGCGTGCGCCGCCGGCGCCGGGGCGCCCTCCGCCTGCCGCACCCAGTTCACGCGCAGGTTGGCGCGGTGCATCCGGTTGGCCCCCTGAACGCGCATCCCCTTGAGGTCGGTGCTGCTGGCCTGCAGGTAGCCGTCAAACGCTCCCAGCGCCCCGCCGGCGGACAGGTCCACCTTGCGCAGGTTGACGGAGTCCATGCCGAACCCGCCCCCGGTGAGGCGCACGGAAACGCCCTGCAGCTCGCGGCCGCTGCGGGTGATCACGTTGACCACCCCGCCGGAGGCGGCCCCGCCGTACATCGCGCTGCCGGGGCCGCGCACCACCTCGATGGAACGGGCCGCGCCGAGGTCGAGCTGGTCGAGGCGGGTCTGGCCGTCGGGTTCGGTGATGGGGACGCCGTCCAGCAGCAGCCCCACGCCGCGCACGCCGAAGCCGCCGCGCGCCCCCGAGCCGCGAATGGAGAGGCGTACATCGTCGCCGCCGAAGAGGTTGCCGGCAATCACGCCGGGGACCGTGCGCAGCGCCTCGCTGAGCGACACGGTGCTGGTGCGCCGCAGCGTGGTGGAGTCCACCACGGTCACGGAGACGGGCAGCTGCCGCAGTTCGCGCGCGTCGCGGGTGGCGGTGGTGACCACGGGGTTGAGGGCGCGGGCGCGGGCGCTGTCGCGCGCCGTGGCCGAGGTGTCCGGCCGGGCCCCCTGGGCCAGGGCGGGGAGGGCGGGCGCCAGCAGGGCGAGGAGCAGGGGAGCGGGGCGGAGGGACACGCCCCGCAGGGCGCCGCGGCAGCGCGGCGCCCCCCCGCGCACCGCGCGGGGGAGGGATGGTACGAACATGGAGGAACCGGTGCGGTGGCGCGCGCACACGGGCCTCCCAGGTGAGGGCCGGGTGCGCGGGCGCGGTCGTCGTCGGCAACAGGGCGGGCGACGCACCGCAGCGCCGGCGAGGCCGGCAGGGCGCGTCGCTAGACGACGCGCGCGGGAGGAGCTGTGCCGAAGGGGAGGACGTAGTCGGCCCACGCGGCGCGCACCGCATGGG
>JBILED010000045.1:0-17360 GCA_044352305.1 Gemmatimonas sp. | reverse complement strand
TCGACGCTGGCCGGGTGGGCCAGCTGCTTGCACTCGCTGGCCAGCGCCGCCGCGGTCACCTGCGAGATCATGTGCCCCGACTCCAGCCCCGGCTCGGCCGCCAGGAACGGGGGCAGCCCCTGATTGAGGTCGGGGTGCACCAGCCGGTCGGTGCGCCGCTCGCTGATCACCGCGAGGTTGGCCGTGACGATCGCCAGCAGGTCGGCGGCCAACGCCACCGCCTGCCCGTGGAAATTCCCGCCGCTGAGCAGGTCGCCCGACGGAAACACCAGCGGGTTGTCGGTGGCGGCATTGAGCTCCCGCTCCACGAGGCCGGTGGCGAAGCGCAGCGCATCCAGCGCAGGGCCGTGCACTTGTGGCACGCAGCGCAGGGCATACGCGTCCTGCACGCGGGGGTCGCCGTCGCGGTGCGACTCGCGCAGCGGACTGCCGGCCAGCAGCGCGCGCAGCAGCGCGGCGGAGTCGGCCTGCCCCGGCTGCCCGCGAACGGCCTGGATCCGGGCGTCGTAGGCGTCCGGGGTGCCCAGCAGCGCCTCCAGCGACAGGGCGGCCGCCACGTGGGCCGCGCGCCACAATCGCCACAGCTCGGCCAACGCCAGCGCCGCCACGGCGGTGTGGGCCTGCGTGCCGTTGATGAGCGCCAGCCCTTCCTTGGCCTCCAGCACCACGGGGGCGAGCCCCGCGGCGGCCAGCAGCGCGCCGGCCTGGTCCCGCACGCCGCGACGCTCCGCCTCTCCCTCGCCGATAAGCGCCAGCGCCAGATGTGCGAGCGGGGCCAGGTCCCCGCTGGCTCCCACGCTCCCCTGTTCGGGGATGACCGGGTGGATGCCGGCCTCGAGCATGGCCAGCAGCGTCTCCACCACCGCCGGCCGCACGCCGGCGTGCCCCGTGGCCAGCACATTGGCGCGCAGCAGCATCATGGCGCGCACCTCGGGCACCGGGAGCGGATCCCCCACCCCGGCCGCATGCGAGCGCACCAGGTTGCGCTGGAGCGCCGCCAGCTGGTGGGGGGGGATCGACACTTCGGAGAGCTTGCCGAAGCCGGTGTTGATCCCGTACACGGGCGCGCCGCCCTGCAGGGCGCGGTCCACGACCGCCCGCGTGGCCTCCATGCGGGCACGCGCCTCGGGGGCCAGGCGGACCGGGGCCCCGCGCAAGGCCACGGCCTCCACATCGGCCAGCCGCAGCGCGCCCCCCGTGAGCGCCACCGCGCCGGTCACGGCGTCGGCTCCGGCCTCAGAAGCTGCTCCCCCGATAGGTCTGCCGGTCATAATTGAACTTGAGCTCAGGCTGCGCCTTGAGGGCAATGAAGAAATTGAAGGCGAAGTTGCCGTTGGGCGTCTGCGACACGGAGAACACCGCATTCCAGTCGTGCAGCTGGCGCTGCAGCCCCACCTGCTGGCTGGCAAAGCGCGCCCGGACCACGTCGTACTGGGTGGACCATTGCACGGACCAGTTGGGAGTGAGGGTGAAGGACGTGTTCGCGGTGATGTTCTGGGTGGGGGGTTGCAGGAACACCGGGGCGCCGATGGCGCTCTGCCCCGACGTGAGCCCGGCCGCCGGGGCGTTCTGGGCGTTGAACACGCACTGGTCGTAGGCCAGGAGGCCGAACGCCTTCTGCGGTTCGCACAGGCTCACGGGGTCATTGAGAATCTGGGTGCCCCCGCGTGGGGGGCGCTGCCGCGTGGCGTTGTACTGAATGCTGAGGTTCCACCCCTCGCCCGCCGGGAGGGCCATTTGCATGCCGCGCATGGCGCCGCCGCCGGCCGCGTTCATCTGTCGGGCGGTGCGATCCACGTCCTGCCGCGCCGAGGGGACCTGTCCGGTGCTATCGGCCGCTTCCAGCTCCCCCCCCCGCCCGAAGAGCCGGCCCAGCAGCACGAAGATGCCCGACTTGCCGTTCAGGGCGAAGCTCACCCCCACGTCCGCCCGGAAGGGCTTGAACGTGGCGGTGTCCGACATCGGGTCCCCCTGAAACAGGTCATACGACGTGCGGAAGTCGAGCCCGGGGAGGAGGTCCGTGCGCCCGGAGATGGAGAAGGTGCGGTCGGTGAAGCCGTTGCCGGTGGTGTCGGCGCGGACGAAGTCGTAGGTGAGCGGCGAGAAGTTGAGGGAGAGCAGCTTGACCTTGCGTCCGGCCTCGGGGGCGGAGTCACTCTCGCTGCGCAGCTTGGCCTCGAGGTTGGTGGCCAGGTTGAGGGACACGCGGTTCTGCGCCAGCGCGCCGAGGTAGCCCACGCGGGAGCGGCCAAGGGCGGCCAGGTAGTCGTCTGCCACCGAGGCGGCGGGGGAGTAGCTGTAGCTGATCGCCGGCGAGATCGAATGGCGGAGCCGGGCCACGGGACCGATCCCCGGCAGCATCGCGTAGAGGGTGGGAGCGGCGCTGACCGCGTAGCTGAGGCGCTTGGACTGCATGACCCATTGGCCGCCGCTGCGCTCGGTGCGCACGAACAGCCCCGAGGCCGGGTCCACATTGGCCACGGTCACCGACGGGGAGAGGTTCCAGGTCCCCTGGAGGAACCGCGGGAGGTTGAAGCTGGTGGTCCAATCGAGGTTGCTCTCGAAGGTGCGCGCGTAGATGCGGGTGGCGCGCTGGCTGGTGTCCCGCACCCCCACGACCAGCCGCTCCTCAGGGAAGTCGCGGAGCTGCTCGTTGAACGCGATGGTGTTGTTCCACTGGAAGTCGAAGATCTTGACGGGGGTCTCGAAGCTCAGCTGTGTGCTGCGGCGCCCGGCGTTGAACCGGGTGCTGTCGACCCCGCCCCCGGCGCGCCGGTTGTAGACGTAGGGGAACTGCAGCCCCTGGTCGATGCGCTGCTGGGAGGAGACGGCCAGCCGCAGCGACGGGGTCCAGGCGACGGGCCCCGCCTCCAGCGTCCCGGTGGTGACGTTGAGGGAAGGAAAGTCCAGGTCCACCTGGGTGCGGCCCGGGTACTGCACCCGCCCGCCCCCGAGGTTGATGGACGCGGGACCGACCTTGGTCTGGTAGTTGAGCTGCGAGCGGATGGTGGCGTTGGCCGCCACCGGATTCACGGTGGTCGCCCGCTGCACCAGCGTGTTCTGGACCCAGTTGAGCCGCGCGGTGAGGCGCGTGTCGCGCGAGAAGTCCTGGTTGTGGTTCCAGGTGACCGAGGTGTTGCTGACGCCGTTGCGCTGCCCCATGTAGGAGACCGCCATCTCCCCCCCCACGAACCGGTCCAGCCACCGGTAGCGCCATTCGGCGTTGCCGCGAATGAAGCCCGGGTCCTGCTCGGACCCGCGGGACCCGCTCCGCCAGTCCATGGACACCTCCGCGTTCATGTAGTCATTGAGCGCGAAGAAGTAGCCGATGTTCTGGACGCTCCGGCGGTACGAGGGGCTGTTCCGGAACAGCTCGGCGATGCCGAAGTTGGGGGTGAGGAGCCCGCTGCGGCGCCCCTTGCGCACGTCCTGGAAGAAGAACGGGATCCAGAACACCGGCACCTCGCCGATGTACAGGACGCCCGGGCGCGCCACCATGACGTTCTCGGAGACGAACTTCATCTCGCGGGTGGCGAAGTGGAAGTGCGGCTCGGCGTGCTCGCAGTAGGTGAAGGCGCCGTCGCGCGCGAACACGAGGTGGCGTCCCGGCACCAGGGTGTCGGCCACGAGCGTGCCCTGCCGCGCGCTCAGGAAGAGCCGCTGCCCGCTGACCACGGAGGTGGAAAAGGCGCCGGTGACCCCCTGCCGCCCCTCCAGGTCGTACTCGATGCGGCCGCGCCCCACGAAGTCGTCGGCGTCCGGCTGGGTGCTGTCGCGCAGCCACACGGTGTCGCCGGTGGCAATCACGCGCTTGAGGCTGTCGCCGTAGGCGATGGTGTCCCCGACGAGGGTGGTCTCGTCGCGCCGCACGGCGGCGGGGACACCGGTCATGCGGAGCTCGCGGGTGCGCGCGTCGAAGCGGACGGTGTCTCCCTGGAACTGGACGGCCCGGTAGCCGGCGCGGTCGAGGAGCGCGCGCATGAGCGAGTCGGGGGGCGTCCAGGTGAAGAGCTCCCGGTCCTTGCTGAGCGTGCGCAGCGAATCACCGCCGGCCGCCCGGGCCGCCCCGCCGGCGGCGGCGCCCGCCCCGCGCTGGGGGCGGGGCTCGCGTCCCTGTGCCGCGGCATCGGACGGTCGGCCCAGCGCCAGCGCGAGCAGCACGGCGGCGCCCGCCACCCTCGCCACGCGCAGGCTCATTCCTCCTCGGCGAGGACCCGGCGCTCCCGGCGCCGGGCGATCACCCGTGACAGCGTGATCGACACCTCGTACAGGAAGTACAGGGGGATGGTAAGGGCGAGGAGACTGGTGGGATCGCTCCCCGGCGTGATGAGGGCCGCCGCGAGCAGGCACCCCACCACGGCGTGCCGGCGGAAGCGCGCGAGGAACGCCGGCTGCACGATCCCCAGCGCGGAAAGCAGCGCGATCAGGACCGGGAGCTCGAAGACCGCGCCGAACGCGAGACACATGGCCATGACGAAGCCGACGTACTCGCGCACGGTGGGGAGCACCTCCACGGACGCGCTCTGGAAGCTCATGAAGAAGCCGAGCGTGACCGGGAGCACGTAGAAGTACGCCAGCGCCATGCCGGCGGCGAAGAGCAGCGCGGCCCCCACCAGCGCGGGGATCACGACGCGCCGCTCGTGGCGGTACAGCGCGGGCGACAGGAACCCCCAGACCTGCCAGGCGATCACCGGCGAGGCGGCGATGAGCCCGAGCGCGATGGACGCGTCCATGACGATGTCGAACAGGTCGCCGGGGTGGGTGACGATCAGCTTGCGCGTCAGGAACGGCTGGATCGGCGCCGCCAGGATGCCGACAATGTCGATCTGCTTGGTGAGCAGCAAGGTGAACGCGGTGCCCACCCCGACGAACAGGGCGACGGCCACCTTGAACAGGCGGACCCGCAGCTCCTCAAGGTGGTCGAGGAACGGCATCTCCGCGGACGGGGAGGTGTCCATGGGTGCGGGCCGACCCCGGCGCTAGCGCAGGGTCTTGAGCTGGTCGGCGGCCAGCGCCGCCTCGTCGCTGCGCGGATACCGTGCGACGACCTGTTGCAGCAGCTGTCGGGCCTGGGGGAGGTTCCCCTGCCCCACGGCCAGCTGCGCCCGCTTGTACAGCGCGTTGGGCGCGACCCGGTCATTGGGATAGGCAGCAACCACGGCCGCATAGGCGGCGTCGGCGGCGGCCGACTTCTTCTCCTTGGCCAGCGACTCGGCAATCCAGTACTGCGCCTCCCCGGCCAACTCATGGTCGGGGTAGGTGGTGAGCAGCTCCTGGAACATCGTGCGTGCCGTGGAGGTGCTGCCACGATTGAGCTGGTCACGCCCGGCGGTGAACAGCTGGTTGGGCCCGGGCGGCGGCGCGGGCGGAGGCGGCGCCGTGTCCGCGGCGGCCCCCTTGGCCGAATCCCGCCCCCCCTCTCTCGCCCCGCGCGCGGGGGCCTTGTCCGGCCCCTTGTCCCCTGCCCGGACGCCGCCGCGATCGTCCGCCCTGTCGGCAGGGCGGGGCGCCGGGTCCACCGGTGGCACCGGCGTCCACACGGGTGCCGCATTGCGCGCCTCCTCGATCTCGGCGCGCAGGCGGGCGATGGTGGCGGTGGACTGCCCCAGCAACGTCTGCACCTGCAGCAACTGCTCGCGCACCGCGCGCACGTCCCCCCGCTGCTCGCCCTGCATGGCCACGGTGCGCACGCTCAGGCGGGCAAGCGAGTCGCCCACCCCGCCCAGCTGCCGCAACACGCGCGTGAGGGCGTCCTGCTGCCCCTGCTGCGCGCGCGCCAGCTCGGTGCGCAAGAGGGCGATATCCCCCTGCAGCACCCGCACGTCCCCGCGGGTGGCGAAGCACCCGCTCGCGGCCACCAGCGCCGCGAGCGGGAGCAGCCGGCGGGCGCGACCGCTCACGGGGCGCGCAGCTGGTCACCGCCAGCGACGATCTCGAACTCATCGCGACGGTTCTGGCTGTACGCCTCCTCGGAGGCTCCGGTCACGGCCGGCCGCTCGCGTCCGAACGAGGCCGTCTCGATGCGGGCCGCGTCCACCCCGCGATCGGAGAGGTAGCGCTTGGCCGCCTCGGCGCGGCGGCGGCCGAGCGCGATGTTGTACTCGTCGCTCCCCCGCTCGTCGCAGTGGCCGGCGATGCGGATGCGCAGCTGCGGATTGGCGTTGAGCACCGCGAGCTTGGCGTCCAGCGAGGCCCGTGCCTCGTCGCGGAGCTCGTCCATGTCGTACTCGAAGTAGATCGTCTCCAGCAGCCGCGCCCGCGTGGCCGCAACCTTGGCCCGGTACTCCTCCATCGTGTCGCGCGGGGCCACCGGCACCGGCACGGGGCGCGTGGGTTCGGCGGCGGCCGGGGGCACGGGCACGGCGGTCGGGGCCGGCTCGGGCTTCTTACGGCACGCGCCCAGCAGTAGGGCGGGAGCGACGGCGAGGAGGGCCAGACGGGTCGAGCGGGGCATGTCCATGGGCTCCGGGGAAAGGGTGAACGACCGGGAGGGCAAGCGGAACACTACGGGGCCAGACGAGGCGACCACGCCGCCAGCCGACACTCCGACCCGCAGGGCAGCTGACGCGTGCGCCCGGTCTCGATGTCGGTGATCCACAGCTGGCGAGCGCCAGACCGCGAGGAGGTGAACACCAGGTGCCGGGAATCGGGCGCCCACGAGGGGTCGTCGTTGCGCCCGACATCGGTGACCTGCCGCACGGTCTGGTCGCGCAGGTTGATGGTCATGATCTGGAAGGTGCCGCCGTTCCGCGACTGGAAGGCCACCAACCGACCATCCGGAGACCAGTCGGGGCTGGCCCGGTAGTCCCGGTCGCCAAACGCCGCCGCCGTGAGCAGTTCGGCGTTGGCACCATCCACATCGGAAATATACACCTCGGGGTGGCCGGAACGATCGGACATGTAGGCCAGGCGAGACCCGTCGGGACTGAAGGTGGGCTGCGTGCTGGCGCGCCCTCGCCCCACCGTGATCCGACGTCCCTCCCCCCCGCCCAAGGGCAGGGCCACCAAGTCCGTCCCCGCGTCCGTGCCGCGCGCATAGACCAGGAGCCGCCCGTCCGGCGACACCGCCGGCGTCATGTGCTCCATCCCGGAGCCGGCCACCACGGTGCGCTGCCCGCCGGTGGTCAGGTCCTTGACCAGGATCGGGTTGCGGCCACCGTCGAGGACACTGTACACGATCCCCCGTCCCCCGGGCAGCCATTGGGGGGACATTCCGGCCGGGGTGACCGGCGCGATGTTCGCTCCGTCGCTGTCCACGGTCCACACCCGACCGTCGCGCGTGAAGGCGATGCGCGTCTGGGCGATCCCGCGCTGTCCGGTGATCCACTCCTCGACCGCGTCCGCGATGCCATGCACGGCCTGCCGCCACGTCGCGCCGTAGACCGGGGTGGGGAGCGGAAAATCCCGCGTGGTGACCACCACCTTGCGGGTGACGTCGTGGAGGGCCACCCGCACACCGCCGGACGCCAGCGGCACCGCATGCACCGCCGCATCGACGCCCACCTTGGCGAGCACGGGATACCCCGGCGGCGTGGATGCCGGGCCGCCGAACCGCGCGTTGATGACGTTGAAGCGGTCGCTGAAGTCCAGGTCGCGCCCCAGCATCGTTCCGATCGAGTCGCCCTGTGCTCCTCCCACGGGAAGCACCGTCACCGCCACCTTCTGCCCGGGACGGTACTGGAGCCCGAGACGCACCCCCGGCGGCTGCTCCGGCTCGGCGCCGCGCTGGGCGAAGGCCGGGTGGACGCCTCCCAGGGCCAGCAGGCCCACCGTCACCCACCCCCCGGCCCGGCAGGGGCGCCAGCGGGACCTCGGGGGCGGGAGCACGGACGACGGGGGGCTACTCGGGGCGGAGGGCATAATCGAAGGTGAAGTAGACCACGAGCACATCGTCCGTCCAGCCGGCCGGCAGTCGCCCGAAGCCCCGAGTTGCCCCGACGGCTTCCACCGCACCGACGGCATCCAGGTCGTACAGACGGTCGCCGGACCGCTTCACGACCTCGATATCCGACACCGACCCGTCCCGATGAATGGCGAACCGCAGCTCGGCCACCAAGGCGGCGGCCGTGCGCCGTGGCGACCAGCCCAAGGCCAACTGGCGCACGATGTTGTTCAGGTACCCGGGATACGGAAAGGCGATCCCGGCCGTGCGCACATTCGCCACATCCGCCCCCTTCGCGCCAGTCGCCCCTGCGCCGGCGCGCGGGGGAGCGTTGGCCTTCGCCTTGGCATCCGGAGCCGCCTTGGCTCCGGCGGCCCGGGTCCGCGAGGGAGACGGGGTGGCCTTGGGGGCCGGCATCTCCTTGGCCTTGGGTGGCTTGGCGGGCGCGGCGGGGGGGGGCGGGACGCGTTCGGCCCCGCCGAGTGTCGGCGCCACGGCCACCGGTTCGGGCGCGGGAGGCGCCACGATGCCCGCCTGCCGCATCCTGGCCGGCGCACCAATCAACTCCACCCGGTACACGGGCGGACGCACCGGCGCCGGGCGACTGCCGATCCAGAGGGCCAGCCCCACCAGCGCCGCGTGCACGGCGGCAGAGGCCACCATTCCTGCACCAAGGGCGCCCGCGCCCTGCCGAGACGCCCGTGGAATGCGCGCCGCCGCCGTCATGCGCCGCCGGCGGCTACCCTGACGGGACACGCGACGGTCACTGCGGAGACTCCGGCTCGGCCACCAAGCCCACCTCGGTGATCCCCTGCGCCTTCATCGCCGCCACCACCCGCACCACCGTGCCATAGGGCACTCCCGCATCCGCCCGCAGGTACACGCCGCCGCCGCCCTTGCGGTCCACCAGCGCCTTCACCCCGCCGGCGAACTCCTCGAAGGTAAAGCGGACGTCGTCCACGAACAGCTGCCCCGCACGGTCCACCGATACCACCACCCCGCTCTTGGGCTCCAGAGGCTGCACGTCCGCGCGCGGCAGCGCGATGTCCACCCCGCCCTGCATGATGGGCGCGGTGATCATGAAGATGACCATCAGCAGCATCATCACGTCGATGAGGGACACGACATTGATCTCGCCGTTGACGGCCATGCGCTCGCCCCGACGCCGCGCGCGCACCGCTCAGATCCGCCCGTCGCGCGCCAACAGCGCGATCAGCTCGGAGCCGAAGCCCTCGAGCACCGTGTCCAACCGGTTGAGACGCGCCGCAAACAGGTTGTAGGCGAACGAGGCCGGAATGGCCACCGCCAAGGCGGCGGCGGTGGCCACGAGCGCAATGGCGATCCCCGGCGCCACGGCACCGATGTTGCCCGTCCCCTTGGAGGCGATCCCCGTGAATGCCTCAATCACGCCCAGCACGGTCCCCAGAAGCCCGATCAGCGGGCTGACGCTCCCCACGGTGGCCAGCCACGGGATGAAGCGCGCCAGCTGCTCACGCTCATGGCCGCTCTCGGCATCCAGCACGAGCCGCAACGCCTCCACCTGCGCGGCAGACAGCCGCGCCGAGCGGTCGACGGAGCCCGCCAGGGCGGGGCGGGTGTCGTTGATGAACTGGACCGCCCGGGCGAACACCACGGTGAACGGGCTGGCGGGGGCGCGGGCGGCCACGGCCATGGCCTGCTCCAGGGTGTCCGCCCGCTCGAAGTCCCCGAGAAAACGGCGTGCCGTCGACTCGGCCAGGGCAAAGGCCCGCCACTTGGCGAACATCACCCCGAGGGAGAGCAGCGACAGGGCACCCAGCAACGCCAGCACGCCCTTGGTCACCGGATCACTGCCGACAATCATGGCCACCAGCGACGGGGAGGCCACCTTGGTCACCCCCGCCTGCAGCAGGGGCCACAGCGCCCCGGAGGTTCCGACCAGCGGCATCATGCCCCCGCGCTGCGGCGATGCGCCGCCGCAAAGTACCCGAAGGTTGCGGCCAGCCCCTCGCCCAGCGGCACCGTGGGCGCCCACCCCAGCAGGGCGCCAGCCTTGGCGATGTCCAGCGCCGACCGCGCGAGCTCCCCGGCGCGCGCCGGCGCATGCTGCACCGGCACCCGCACGCCGGAGCTCCCCATGAGCTCCGATGCCAGCCGCAGCACGGACGTCTCCACGCCGGTCCCCACGTTGAAGGCGCGGGCCGGCAACGGCCCCACGGGCGGCAGGGGCCGGGTGGCGGCCGCCAGGTTGGCTGCCGCCACATCCCCGACGAAGACGTAGTCGCGGGTCTGTTCCCCGGTGCTGTACACGGTGAGGGGGTGCCCCGCCAGCAGGCGCTGGCAGAAGATGGCCACCACCCCCGCCTCCCCGTGCGGATCCTGGCGAGGACCGTAGACGTTGCCGTACCGGAGCACCACGGTCTCGATGCCGTGCACCCGGCCGTAGTACGCGAGATAGTGCTCGGCCGCCAGCTTGCCGATCCCGTACGGCGACTCCGGATTGGGCACGGTGTCTTCCGGAGACGGCGGATCGGCGAAGGCGCCGTACAATGCCCCCCCCGTGGAGGAAAACACCACCCGCGTGCGCGTGCCGCTGCGCCGGATCGCCTCCATCAGGTTGAGCGTGCCAAGAATGTTCCGCGTGGCGTCGGCCGCCGGATCGGCGACACTGCGGCGCACGTCAATCTGCGCGGCCAGGTGGCACAGCACATCGAAGCCCCCGTGCTCCACCAGCGCAGCGCTCTCGGCCGACCCGATGTCCCCGCGGACGAAGCGCGCAGCGGCGGGCACCTGCGCCTGGTGGCCGCTGGACAAGTCGTCCAGCACGGTCACGTTCCACCCCTCCGCGACGAACCGATCCGCCACGTGGGACCCAATGAACCCCGCGCCACCCGTCACCAGTACCCGCCGTGCCATGCGCCCTCTCCGTCCAGTGTCCCGACCCCTCCCCATGCGAACCGCCAACAATGTACACGCATGAGTGAGGCCGGTGCCTCCCCATGGTCGTCAAGGGAAGCACCGACGACGCCGGACGTGCGGTCGGGGGGCGGCGGACCGGAGCGAGGGCGTTTGGTGGACGCCGTGTCGGGGGGGGGCGCTCCGGGGGGGGGCGGCCCGGGTCCGCTAGCGGACCGACCCCGCCACCGGGGGGGGGGCGGAGCGCGCAATGCGGTGCGCCACCAAGTCCGGCGAGATGGCCGCCTGCTGCATGTAGGTGATCTTGGCGCTGCTCGTGGCGCGGTCCACGCGAATCACCCGCACCTGCGCGACGAGTTCCCCAGGGGTTTCCGAAGGGCCAGCGCGCCGGTGCAGCGCAAAACGGTCGCCAGCCCGAACCCCCTCGGCCTCGCCGGCCCCGAGCATGACGTAGCCTTGCGGTGAGGGGAGCCGAGTGGGGTCCTCGATCCAGTGCACGGCGGCGCGCAGGGGCTCCCCCTGATCCGGATCGGCGGGCTGCCAAGGGGCGGCCTCGCCGACCACGGGGAGCAACGGCTGCCCTTCGGTGATGGTGCCCGACTGGCTGCGCACCACGGCGCGCGCCAGGCGCGGACCAACCTGGACAACCTCCAGCACGCCCGCGGGCACCACGAAACGCACCGTCGCGCCCGCTGCGCCCATAGGCACGACGGGTGCCAAGCGGTCCCCGACGGCAACCGTCACGCCGGCGGGCAGGTACAAGGGCACCTGGTCGTCCACGTGAAAGCGGCGCGGGAACGGTTCGCCCTGCGCCAACGTGATGCGACCGGTTCCCACCAGCGGTGCCTTGGCCAGACGCGCGCCGTCGGCCGCGAAAGGAGCCGCATGATATTCGCCATGCCGGGGCGCGGGGGCATTCGGCGCCAGCAAGGCGTGCGTGCGCCGCTCGGCTTCCACGGGATCAGGCAGGTCGCGGTGGAAGACCGTGAAGCCCTCGCCCGGTAGCCGCGACGCCCGCAGGGCGTCGCCCGTTGCCAGGCCGATGGTTCCCCCCGTCCTGGGAGCCAGCTCCTTCCCCACCTGCGGGCGGAAATCCAGGCGCGCGGTGTCCGCCTGCCCCTCCACGGGATTCACCGACAGAAGCAAGGCGCCACGATACGGCACCGTGGTGGCCGCACTCCGGTCACCCGTGCCGGAGGCGTGCACCTGAGGGGGCGCCGCGGACGGGGCGGAGCCTGATCCCGGGACCACCGGCGGGGCCTTGGCGGGGGCATCGGATACGCCGGCGGTCTGAGCCGCGAGCGACGCTGCGGCCTTGGCCCCTCCGGGCACCGACACCATGCCCGGGCGGCCCTGCGCCCGCACCACCATTGGACGCCAGACGGCCAGCAGCAGGGTGACCGCCAGGAGGGCCAGCAGCAGCCTGGCCAACAGGGCGGAACGGGCGGCCGGGACCGCACCAACTGGGGCAGCCGTGGTGGTGACCGATTGGGGGGGCGGGTACGCGGGAGCCCCGACGGACTGGCGCATGGTCATCTGGCTCACCTCGGCACACTCGGTTGGAGATACCGCCCCGGCGACCGGGGGCGGATGAAGGTGGGCTCCCACCTCCGACCCACGATGGACGCCCCACGCGGGGCGAGGTCACGCGGGGACGACAACGGGGGGCAGGGCGCTGGCGCCCCACCCCCCGCCGCGCGCGTGGGCGCGCGCGATCAGAAGGGGAGATCGTCGTCGGGCGTGTCGAAGTCCGCCACATCGAAGCTGCTGCCACCGGCTGCGGGGGCCGCCTTGGGGCGCGACGCCGGCGCCGCCTGGCGGCGAGGCGCCATCTCTCCCCCTTCGTCTCCGCCGCCGCCACTGCGCCCGCCCAAGAGCATCAATTCGCGCACGCGGATCTCGGTCACGTAGCGCGTCTGTCCCTCCTTGTCCTGGTACTGGCGGTACTCGATTTCCCCCTCGACATAGACCTTCTCCCCCTTCCGGACGTATTTCTCCACCACGTCCGCCAGCCCCGATCCGCGAGTGCTGTTGTTCCACGCAATGCACTTGTGCCACTCGGTCTTTTCCTGCTTGGCGCCACCCTGGTCGTTCCAGCTGCGGCTGGTGGCCAGGGAGAAGCTGGCCACGCGTCCCCCGTTGCTGGTGGTGCGGACCTCGGGATCTCCCCCGACATTGCCGATCAGGATGGCCTTGTTCAGGCTGCGACTCACGGTACCTCCTCGCTGGACGATGGGTGGTAGGGACGACGGAAAGCTAGGATCGCGTGGCCGCGACGCCAAACCGCGGCATTGCACGCGGGATCATGGCACCGCTGATGACGGCGCGACCGCGGGAGCGTCGGGAGGGGAGCCCCCTGCGTCGGTCAGGGACCGGCGCAGGACCAGGGCATCCTCGACCGGGTCGCGGTAATAGGCGCGCCGGCGCCCCACCGGCTGGAATCCGTGCCGGGCATAGAGGGCCCGAGCGGGGGCGTTCCCCTCCCGCACCTCCAGGAAGAGTGCCTCCCCACCTCGCCGACGGGCCGTCCGACAGGCCTCCGCGAGCAGCTGGTGCGCCACCCCGCGCCCGCGCCAGCCCGGTGCCGTGGCGATGTTGGCCACATCCCCCTCGACCCCCGCCAGCAGCAGGATGCAATAGCCGACCACCGTGCCGTCCGACGTGGTCGCCACGGTCCACGCCACCTGCGGCATGCCCAGAAGCGCCTGAAACGCCTCCCGAGACCATGGGTCGGCGAACGCTGCCGTCTCGATGGCCCACACGGCGGGAAGGTCGGCCGCCGTGGCGGGGCGCACCTCCACCCCCGTCACCCCGCGGGGCGTCATGCGCCCGACGCGTGCGAGCCCACCTCCGGCAGGGGGACGCCATGCCGCGCCTCCCACTGCACCTGGGCCTCGGCCAGCCGGCCGTAGGTGGGCTCCCACCGGTCCAGCGGGACGGGGGAAGCAAGCCATCGCGGCGCCACGTGCTCCAGTCGCACCCCAACGGGAGACACTACCACGTCCTCCATGGCCGGCTCGGGAGACCCGACCAATGCCACCCGACGTCGCCCAGCCGCGACCCCGTGCAAGGCCGCCATCGGCAGGCGGGCCTCCGGACCATCGACGTCCACCAGGCCATCGGCGGCGCAGCGCACCGGCAGCACGTACCGTTCGCCACGGATCGCATCCGCATGCACGAGGTACGCGCCGGGCGCCTCCACCGCCGTGGCGGCGAGCAGCAGGGAGGGGACGGCCAGCAGGGGACACCCCGCGCCGTGCGCCACACCCTTGGCGAGTGCGGCCGCAATGCGGAGCGACGTGAAGCTGCCGGGGCCGGCTCCGCAGACCACCGCCGCCAGTGCCGCCGCCGGACAGTCGGCCTCGTCCAGCGCCGCGACGGCGGCGGCCCACAGGACATCCTCGCGCCCAGCCCCGAGGGTCACGGCCTTGGGGGTGCCGACCCCGTCGATCAGGAGCGCGACCACCCCGACCGTGGTGCTCGCCTCCAGCAGCAGCACCGGCCCGGCCAGGCGCCCGGTCATGCGGTCCCGTCCGGGGCCGTCACGGTGAGGCGCCGGCGGTCGGGATGGGCAGGATCGTGATCCAGCCGCAGGTGCATCGCGTGGGGCGGGAGGGTAGCGGCGGCAATCTCCGGCCACTCGATGAGCAGGACTGGGGCGGTCGCGACCAGTTCCTCCCACCCCAGCATCGCCAACTCCGCGGGGGAGCGCAGCCGGTAGAGATCGGCATGCCACACCTCGCCGACCGGGCTCGGGTATCCCTGCAGGATGGCAAAGGTGGGGCTGGTGACGGCGTCGAGGTCGGTCACGCCGAGCCCCTCGCACAGGGCCCGGACCAGGGTGGTCTTGCCGGCACCCACGTCGCCGGCCAGGGTCACGAGGGCTGGCGGACGCAGCGCCGCCCCCAGCGCCCGCCCCCACCGCTGCAGCGCTGCGCGATCCGGGGTGCCGGGCGCCGCGTCGCCGAGCAGGGTCTCAACGTCCACGGCGTCCGCCTCCGCGGCGGGGCGCGCCGGGGGCGCCGGGGGCGCCGGGGGCGCTTCCGGGCGGGCGCACCGGCGGGGCCGAGTTGCCGCGCGCGAGCGCGGCGGTGTCCCCCAAGGCGGTGCGGACCTCGAACAGCTGGTCCCGCAGGCGGGCGGCGGCCTCGAAGTCCAGCGCGACTGCGGCCTCGCGCATGGCCCCCTCCAGCACCGGAACGAGCGCCTCGAGCTCCTCCCGGGTGCGGGGGGCCGCCTCGCCGGAGAGCCGGCGCTCCACCGGGCGGGCGGCCGCGCGGGCGCCGCGCTCTGCCTCGCGCTCCTGGCGGGCGTCGGCCACGCGCGTGATGAACTTCACCTCGTCCACGCTGCGGCGCACGCCGGCGGGCACGATGCCGTGGGCCCGGTTGTGGGCGTCCTGCATGGCGCGACGCCGCGTGGTCTCCTCGAGGGCGCGGGCCATGGACCCCGTGATGCGGTCGGCGTACAGGATGGCCCGCCCCTCGAGGTGGCGCGCCGCCCGGCCAATGGTCTGGATCAGCGACCGGTCGCTGCGCAGGAACCCCTCCTGGTCGGCATCCAGGATGGCCACCAGCGAGACCTCCGGCATGTCGAGCCCCTCCCGCAGGAGGTTGATCCCCACCAGCACGTCGAACTCCCCCAGGCGCAACCCGCGCACGATCTCCATCCGCTCGATGGCATCGATGTCCGAATGCATGTAGCGCACCCGCACCCCGACCTGCTGCAGATAGTCGGTGAGGTCCTCCGCCATCCGCTTGGTGAGCGTGGTGACGAGCACGCGCTCGCCGCGCCGCTCCCGCAGGCGGACCTCGTGGAGCAGGTCGTCCACCTGCCCCTTCACCGGGCGGATCTCGACGACCGGGTCGAGCAGGCCGGTGGGGCGGATGACCTGCTCGACGACGGCCCCCTCGGAGAGCTGGAGCTCCAGCTCGCCGGGGGTGGCCGACACGCTCACCAGGCGGGGGACGAGGGCGAGGAACTCGTCGAACAGCAGCGGCCGGTTGTCGAGCGCGCTGGGGAGGCGGAAGCCGAAGTCGACGAGGGTGAGCTTCCGGGCGCGGTCGCCGTTGTACATGGCGCGCACCTGCGGCAGCGACACGTGGGACTCGTCGACCACCACGAGATAGTCGTCGGGGAAGTAGTCGAGGAGGCAGGCCGGGCGCTCGCCGGCCTGGCGGCCGCTCAGGTGGCGCGAGTAGTTCTCCACGCCGGCGCAGGTGCCGATCTCGAGGAGCATCTCGAGGTCGAACTGGGTGCGCTGCTCGAGGCGCTGCGCCTCCAGCAGCTTGCCGGCGCCGCGCAGCTCCTCCAGCCGCGCGGCCAGCTCTCCCCGGATGGCGGCGGACGCGCGCTCGATCGTGGGGCGGCTGGTGATGAAGTGCTTGGCGGGATAGACGGCCATCCGCTCGAGGGGGGCGATGGTGGCCCCGGTGAGCGGATCCACCTTGGAGATCCGCTCCACCTCGTCCCCCCACAGCTCCAGCCGGACCGCCTGCTCCTCGTAGGCGGGGAACACCTCGACGGTGTCGCCGCGCACGCGGAAGGTGCCGCGGTCGAAGGCGACGTCGTTGCGCAGGTACTGGATGCCCACCAGGGCGCGCAGCAGGTCGTCGCGCGCGATGCGCTGCCCGCGGGTGATCGACACCATCCGCTCGCGATAGGCGACCGGATCGCCGAGGCCGTAGATGGCCGACACGGTGGCCACGATGACCACGTCGTCGCGCTCCATCAGCGACGACGTGGCGCGCAGGCGCAGCCGGTCGATGTCCTCGTTGATGCTGGCGTCCTTCTCGATGTAGGTGTCGCTGGCGGGGACGTACGCCTCGGGCTGGTAGTAGTCGTAGTACGAGATGAAGTACTCGACCGCGTTGGCAGGGAAGAACGCCTTGAGCTCCCCGTACAGCTGGGCGGCGAGCGTCTTGTTGTGCGACAGCACCAGGGTGGGGCGCCCCCACTGGGCGATGACGTTGGCCATGGTCATCGTCTTGCCGGAGCCGGTGACGCCCAGCAACGTCTGGAACCGGTCGCCGCGGCGCAGCCCGGCGGCCAGCTCGGCGATGGCGCGCGGCTGGTCGCCGGCCGGGGCGAATGGGGCCTCGAGGCGGAAGGCGCTCATGGGCGCGGACGGCCGGGGGTCAGGCGTCCGCGGCGAGCTTCTCGCGCCGGCTCACCGCCGCGATCCCCTTCACCCGCCGCGCCGCCTTGATGATGCGCTCGAGGTGGGCCAGGTTCTCCACCTCGACCATCGCCGCGCCGGTGACCTTCCCCTCGGCCGTCTTGAGCTCGAAGCTCTTGATGTCGGTGCCGGTGGCGCTGACCGCGGCGGCCACGTCGGCGTAGAGCCCGCGGCGGTCGGTCCCCTCGAGGACCAGCCGGACGACGAAGCGCTCCCCCGCCATCTCGCGCCAGTCGATCTCCAGCCGGCGCTCGGGCTCGTGCGCCAGCAGCAGCAGGTTCGGGCAGTCGCCGCGGTGGATGCTCACGCCGCGCCCGCGGGTGACATACCCCACGACCTGGTCGCCCGGCACCGGCTGGCAGCACTGCGAGTAGCGCACCAGCAGCCCGTCCGCGCCCTGGATGC
>JBILED010000185.1:0-5669 GCA_044352305.1 Gemmatimonas sp. | reverse complement strand
CCGTTGGTGGCGGTCACCGGCGGCGATCGGCTGGGGCTGCTGGCGGCGCTGCGCGCGCATCCGCATGCGGCATCGGCATGGCCCTTTGGCGAGTCCATCCACTTCACCGACACGCGTCCCGAGGTGCCGGCGGCGCAGGTGGCTGCCGAGCTGGAGACGTGGCTGGCCGCGTCGGGCCAGGCGGCGCGGTGCGCGCCCATCGCCGCGTCCATTGAGGACGCGTTCATCTGGGCGCTGGGGCGGGCGGGGGCGGCGTGAGCGAGGCCACGCCGGCGGCGGGGCACGCGACGGCGCATGCCATCGAGGCGCGCGGGCTCACGCGGCGCTTCGGCGACTTCACGGCGGTGGACGGCCTCACCTTCACCGTGGCGCCGGGGGAGGTGTTCGGCTTCCTGGGGGCCAATGGGGCGGGGAAGACCACGGCCATGCGGATGCTCATCGGGCTGCTGGCGCCATCGGCGGGGGACGCGTGGGTGGCCGGGCACCGGGTGGGGCCCGAATCGGAGCAGATCCGCGCGCGCATCGGCTACATGAGCCAGCGCTTCTCGCTGTACGACGACCTCACCGTGCGCGAGAACATCCGGCTGTATGGGGGGTTGTACGGGCTGGCCGACACCGAGATTGCCGACCGCATGGCGCCCGTGCTGGAGCGGCTGGGGCTGGCGGGGCACACGCGGGAGCTGGTGGGGCGCCTGCCGTTGGGATGGAAGCAGCAGCTGGCCTTCTCGGTGGCGCTGGTGCACCGGCCGGCGGTGGTGTTCCTGGACGAGCCCACGGGCGGGGTGGATCCCATCACGCGGCGCCGCTTCTGGGAGCTGATCTACGAGACGGCCGCCGGCGGCACCGCGGTGCTGGTGACCACGCATTACCTGGACGAGGCCGAGTACTGCGACCGGCTTTCCATCATGGTGGACGGGCGCCTGGCGGCGCTGGGGACGCCGGCGGCGGTGAAGGCCGAGGCGGGGGTGGCGTCGCTGGACGCGCTGTTCCTGCGGCTCACGCGGCCGGGGAGCGCGGCATGACGGGCGCGCCCGGCGGGCGTCCGGGGTGGCGCGCCTTTGCCGGCTTCGTGCGCAAGGAGGGGTACCACATCCTCCGCGACTGGCAGACGCTGCTGGTGCTGCTGGGGCTGCCGCTGCTGCAGGTGCTGCTGTTCGGCTTTGCCATCCGCTCCGACGTGCGGCAGGTGCCGCTGGCGTTCGTGGAGCCGGTGCCCGACGCCGCCACGGCGGCGGTGCGGGCGCGCTTTGCCGCCGCCACGGGGACCTTCCGGGTGGTGGGGGTGGTGCGGCGGCCGGAGGCGCTGGACGGCGCCTTCCGGAGTGGCGCGGTGCGGGTGGCCGTGGTGCTCCCCGAGGGGTTGGCGCGGCGGTTGGGGCGCGGCGAGGCGGCGCCGGTGCAGCTGCTGGTGGACGGCGCCGACCCCAACACGGGCGGGATCATGGAGGCGTATGCGCGCGCGGTGCTGGAGCGCCACGCCGTGGCGCTGCAGGCGGCCGCGCCGGGGCGCGTCCCCGCGCTGGTGCCCGTGCCGCGGATGCGCTTCAACCCCACGCTCGCCTCGGTGAACCTGTTCGTCCCCGGGCTGATCGCCTTCGTGCTCACCATCGTCTCGGCGCTCATGACCGCCGTCACCATCGCGCGGGAGAAGGAGACCGGGACCATGGAGCTGCTGCTCGCCTCGCCGCTGCGGCCGTGGCAGGTGGTGGCGGGGAAGGTGGCGCCGTATCTGGGGCTGGGGTTCGCGAACGTGCTGCTGGTGCTCACGGCGGCGCGGCTGGTGTTCGGGGTGCCGGTGCGCGGGAGCCTGGCGCTGCTGCTGGCGCTCAGCCTGCTGTACACGCTCACGGCGCTCGCGATGGGGATCGTGATCTCGTCGCGGGCGGCCACGCAGCGGACCGCCATGCTGGCCGCGCTCGCCGGGCTGATGCTCCCCACGCTGCTGCTGTCGGGGTTCATCTTCCCGCTGGAGGCGATGCCGCTGCCGCTGCGCGCCGTCTCCAACCTGATCCCTGCGCGGTGGTTCATCCTGATCGTGCGGGGGATCATGCTGAAGGGGGCCGGGGTGGCCGAGCTGTGGCAGGAAATGCTGGTGCTGGTCGCGCTCACCGGCGTGCTGCTCACCGTCGGCGTCCGCCGGCTGGCCGTGCGGTTGGGCTGACGATGCGCGCCTGGCTCCGGGTGGTGCGCCTGCTGGTGCAGAAGGAGTTCCTGCAGATCGTGCGGGACCGCGCCACGCTGGCGCAGCTGCTGCTGATCCCCTTCATGCAGCTGCTGGTGCTGGGGAACGCGGCCACCTTCACCATCACGCGCACGCGCGTGGTGGTGGTGGACCACGACCGGTCGGCCGTTTCGCGCGCGCTGGTGGACCGGCTGGGCGCGGGGGGGCAGTTCGCGGTGGTGGCGGTGACGTCGTCGCCGGCGGTGGCGGAGCAGGCGCTGCGCACGCGCCGCGCCGCCATGGTGGTGGAGGTGCCGCCGCGGCTGGAGGCGCGGCTCCGGCGGGAGGGGGCGGCCCCCGTGCTCCTGGCGGTGAACGCCGAGGAGGGGGCGGTGGCCGGGTTGGTGTCCGGCTACGCGCAGCGGATCGTGGCCGACCTGGCCCGGGAGCTGGCGGCGGACGCGGGCGCGCGTCCCGCGCGCGGCACGCTGGCGGTGAGCGCGCGCCGCTGGTACAACCCCACGCGCGACTACCACCACTACATGGTGCCGGGGATCATCGTGTCGCTGATCACCATCATCGCCACGCTGGTGACCGCGCAGAACGTGGCGCGCGAGCGGGAGTTGGGGACGCTGGAGCAGCTGCACGTCACGCCGCTCACGCGGGCGCAGTTCATGGCCGGCAAGCTGCTCCCCGGATGGCTGCTGGGGATGGCGCTGTTCGTGGGGGCGATGGCGCTGGGGCGCGCGGTGTTCGGCATCCCGGTGCGGGGCAACCCCCTCATCGTGGTGGCGGGGGCCGCGGTCTACCTGGTGGTGGCGCTGGGGATCGGGTTGCTGGTGTCCACCGTGACGCGCACCCAGCAGCAGACGATGTTCGTGTCGTTCTTCATCCTCACGCTGTACCTGCTGATGAGCGGGCTGTTCACGCCGCTGGAGTCGATGCCCGGGTGGGCGCAGGGGGTGGCGGCGGCCACGCCGGTGCGGCACTTCGTGTGGGTGATGCGGGCGGTGCTGGTGCGCGGGGCGGGGGTGGCGGAGGTGTGGGGGACCATCGCCGGGCTGGGGGTGGCCGGCGCGGCGGTGCTGTCGTTGGCGGTGTGGCGCCACCACAAAGGGGCGGGGTGAGCGCCCCGCCCGTGGTCAGGCTTCCACGATGTGCCGGCGGGTGATGGCGGCCAGCGTGGGGGTGCCGCACTGCTTCATGACCACCTCCAGCTCGCGGCGCAGGATCGCGAGCACCGCCTCCACCCCCTCCTGCCCGAAGGCGCCCAGCCCCCAGATGTAGGGGCGGCCGATGCCGACGGCGGTGGCCCCCAGCGCCAGCGCCTTGAAGGCGTCGGTGCCCCGGCGGAAGCCGCCGTCGCAGATGACCGGGATGCGCCCCGCGGCCCCCTCCAGCACCTCGGGGAGCGAGGTGACCGTGGCCCGCAGCGAGTTCTCCGCCCGGCCGCCGTGGTTGGAGACGAAGAGGCCGTCCACGCCGTGCTCCACCGCCAGCTCGGCGTCCTCGCGGGTGACGATCCCCTTGAGGAGCACCTTCATGGTCGTCGCCTGCTTCAGGCGGTCCACGAACTCCCAGGTGGGGGTGCCCTTCTCCAGGATGGGCGGGAGCGCCTCGTAGCCGTTGAGATTGGGCTTGCGCCGGTTGTCGCGCTGGCTGACCTGCGTCATCCCCGGCTTGGGCTCGCCCCCCAGGTGGCACTTGGTGCAGGTGCGCGTGTCGCGCCGCGCCTCGCGCTGCTGCGTCTCGCGGTTGCTGCCGCCCAGCAGGTCCACGGTGAAGACGAGGGCGGGGACGCCGGCGCGCTCCATGCGCTTCACCATCTGCCGCGTGAGCGCCCAGTCGTCCTGATGGTACAGCTGGAACCACACGGGTGCGCCGCGGGCGGCGATGACGTCCTCGATGCCGGTGGTGCCCACGGTGGAGAGCACCTGCAGGTGGTTGCGCGCCTTGGCGGCGCGGGCGACGGCCAGCTCGCCGTCGGCGTGAAACGCCTTCTGGCTCCCCACGGGGTTGAGGACGATGGGGGTGGGATACGGGGTGCCGTAGTGGGTGACGCCCATGTCGATGCGGCTCACGTCCACCAGGCGGCGCGGACGCAGCGCCCACCGGTCGAACCCGGCGCGGTTGGCGGCGATGGTGCGATCGTCGTCGCTGCCGGTCATGAGATAGCCCCAGTGCGCCACGGGGACGCGCGCCTTGGCCACGGGCTCGAAGTCGAAGACGTTGAGCGCCTCCCGGGCGGAGCGGATGGTGCCCTGGGGGAGGGTGTCCTGGGCGGTCACGAGGCGGTGGGCGGCGTCGAGGAGCGCGTCGTCGCCGCGCGCGGCGCGCCCGCCCACCGCGGCCAGCCAGTCGGGGTCGAGGCCGGCGGCGGCGGAGCGGGCTGGCAGCCAGAAAGGCGAGGAACTGCCGGCGGGAGGGATCGGGGAGCGCCATGGGTGATCGGAGGGAAACGGGGGCTCAGGAGGCGGACGCGGCCCACGCCCGCAGTGCGTCCGCTACGGCGGGGGCGGCCAGCGCTTCCGGGGACTCGCCCCAGCGATTGAAGGAAGGGGCTCGGGCCGCGCCCGCGGCCGCCAGCAGTTGCACCACCGCGAGGTAGTCGCCCTCCGCCGCCGGACGGCCATGGGTTGAACCGTGGGCGCCCCAGGCGATCGGGGCACTGCCGTATTGCCCGTCGCGCTGGTCCACCGGCGCCCCCAGGGCGAGCAGCGTCCGTACGACCTCGGGGCGGCCATGCCACGCGGCCCAGTGCAGCGCGGTGCCGCCCCATGGTCCCTCCTGGGTAAGCGACCACCCCAGCGTCACCAGGAGGCGCACCCCGTCGGCCCGTCCCTCCTGGCACGCCCGTAGCAGCGCGTGGTGGTCGGCAGCGTCGCGCGGCGCGGCCAGGTACGCCGCCAGCGCGGGGTGGGCGTGGCGCAACCGCGTCACCTCGGCGTCGTCCCCGCACACCGCCGCGCCGACCAGGCAGTCGATCTCGCGCACGCGCGCCACGTCGGCGCCCAGCGCCCGCAGCGCGAAGGCCATGTCCGTGTTCCCCGCCCGGATGGCCATGGCCAGCGGCGTCCGGCCGTCGCCACGAGGGGCATCCACCGGCGCGCCATGCGCCACCAGCACCTGCGCGCGCTCCGCGCCCCAGCCGTTGGCGGCCAGGCGGTGCAGCGGCGTCTCGGCCACGCCCGGGGTGCCGTCCGCGGCCGAGCGCAGGTCGCTGGGCACCGACGGGTCGGCGCCGTGCGCCAGCAGCCAGTCCATGCCGCGCACCACGGTGGCCGCGCGCGGGTGGTCGGGCGCATAGCCGGCCAGGAAGTACAGCGGGGTGTTGTCCCAGTGCGGGTGACGGGCCGACAGCTCGGCACCATGGGCCACGAGCACCGCGAGGCAGCCCCGATGGTCGTGCTCCGCCGCATGGTACACGCTCTCGCCGTCATTGGGGCTGGCACCGGCCTCCAGCAGCACCCGGGCCACCTCGGCATGCCCCAGCACACAGGCCAGATAC
>JBILED010000044.1:0-17518 GCA_044352305.1 Gemmatimonas sp. | reverse complement strand
CCCGGTGTTGAAGAACGTCGACCAGTTGGTCGCCGCCCCCATCGCCTGCGGGCCGCCGGCGCGCACCAGCGGCGTCTTCCCGATGTCGGTGCTGTTCACCAGCAGGATGTGCCGAGCGCCCCCCTGGTACAGCTTGGCCACCATGGCGACGGCGTTGTTCACCGCGTTCGGGACGATCGTCGCCGCCGCCGCATTGGTGGACGTGAGCGCGTCGTTGATGTCGTTCCCCACCGTGGCCGCGTTCACCACGAACAGCGCCCGGTCCCGGTTGGCGGTGGACCCCGACGCCAGGTACGTGTCCACCTGCTGCATCATGTTGGGCACCCCCTGCGTGGTCCCCGGCACCGCCCCCGTGCGCGCGCCGCTGTGCGCGTAGTTGGTCCCCCCGGTGCGCGACGGCGTCACCGTGGCCCCCACCCGCTGCGCCACCAGCTCCACCCACAGCGGGCCGTTGGAGACACGCCCGTTGAAGTACGGCGCCGGCGGGCACGAGGCCGGGTTCAGGTTGCACACGTTCCCCGTGTCGTCCAGGCTGGCGCCAAACACCACCATGGTGCTGAACAGGGCGGGCGGCGTGGGGGCGGTGGTGTCGCTGTCCGAGGCGCAGGCGGCCAACAGGAGCAGGGCCGCGACCGCAGCGGCCGTGGTCACGGCGCCGGTGGCGCCGCGGCGAAATGCACGAAACAGCATGGGAACTCGGGGCAGGAGGAAGGACCAGGCGGCGCGCAGTTCCTCCCGCGCGCCAGCCGGGGTCATCCTAACGGGGGCCGGAAGCCCCCGCCGCCCCGCCCCACGCGGCCCGCCACGCCGCCAGCTCCCCCCGCTGCGCCCGCACCGCCTCCGGCTGCGTGGACTGCGGCGTGCGCTTCCCCCGCACCGACGCCTGCGCCGTCACCACCTGCATCGCGTCGGCCCCGAACGCGGGATGAAAGCCCCGCCACTCCGCCGGCGTCAGCCCCTCAAGGCGGCGCCCCTCCCGCAGCAGCGTCCGCACCATCCCCCCCACCACCTCGTGCGCGGTCCGGAACGGCACCCCCCGCCCCACCAGGTAGTCCGCCACGTCGGTGGCCAGCAGGAACCCCGACGCCCCCTGCGCGCTCCGCCCCCGGTCCAGCGCCAGCGTGCGCACCACGGTCGCCGACGCCACCGCCGAGCCGATCACGGTGTCCTCCGCGTCGAACAGCGCCTCCTTGTCCTCCTGCAGGTCCTTGCTGTAGCCGCTGGGCAGCCCCTTCATCGTCGCCAGCAGCGCCGTCAGGTGCCCGATCGTGCGCCCCGCCTTCCCCCGCACCAGCTCCATCGGGTCGGGATTCTTCTTCTGCGGCATCAGGCTGCTCCCCGTCGCCACCGCGTCCGACAGCCCGAAGAAGCCGAACTCCTCCCCGGTGAACAGCACCACATCCTCCGCCAGCCGGCTCAGGTGCACCATCGCCAGCGACGCCGCGTGCAGGAAGCTGCTGGCATAGTCGCGGTCGGAGGTGGCGTCGATGCTGTTGGCCACCACCCGTGAAAACCCCAGCCGCTGCGCGAGGAACGCGGGGTCCACGGCGTAGTTGCTCCCGGCAATCGCCCCCGACCCCAGCGGCATCGCGTCCGCCTCGCGCCGCACCCCCTCCAGCCGCTCCACGTCGCGCCGCACCGCCTGCGCGTGCGCCAGCCAGTAGTGCGCCACCAGCACCGGCTGCGCCCGTCGCACGTGCGTGTACGACGGCATCACCGCGTCTCCGGCGCTGTCCGCCTGCGCCAGCAGCGCGTCCACCACCTGCAGCAGCGCCTGCTGCACCGCCGGCACCCGCCGCCGCACGTACAGCCGCAGGTCCACCGCCACCTGGTCGTTGCGCGAGCGCCCGGTGTGCAGCCGCCGCCCCGCCTCCCCAACCCGCGCGATCAGCTGCCGCTCCACGAAGCTGTGCACATCCTCGTCGCCCCCCGACAGGAACGCGGGGTCGCGCCGCCCGTCGGCCAGGATCCCCTCCAGCCCCCCGCGAATCCGCGCCGCCTCCTCCGGCGACAGCACCCCGGCGCGCGCCAGCGCCTCGGCCCACGCCAGGCTCCCCGTCACGTCGTCTTCGAACAGCCGCCGGTCAAACCGGAACGACGCCCCCCACGCCAGCAGCGCCGAGTCCGGCGGGACGTCAAAGCGCCCGGCCCACAGCGGGGTGGCGGCCGGCGACGGGGCGGTGGGTGCCCTGGTCGGCTGCGCGCCCCCCGCTGCCGGGGCCAGCGCCACCGGCAGGGCAACGGTCAGGGCCACCATGAGGGCGGACGGCCGGGGGACGACGCGTGGAAGACGGGGCATGACGGACGGGCGGAAAGGGAGGACCGCTTGGGGGCGCCGGCGTAGGGGCGCCTCGGCGAAGCTGCAGGAACCCCCCCGGCCGCCGCTAGGTTTCCCCCCATGCAGATCGACGTCGCCGCGCAGCTGTCGCAGGCCCCCGCCGCCGCGCTCCCCCTCCTGTTCGGGGCCGGGGTCCTCACGTCGCTCACCCCGTGCGTGTACCCCATGATCCCCATCACGGCGGCGATCGTGGGGGGACAGTCGCTGCCGGGCGCCGCCCCGGCCCCCCGCTGGCGCCCGCTGCTGCTGGCGCTCACCTACGCGCTGGGGCTGGCCACGGTGTACGCCGCGCTCGGGCTGGTGGCCGGGCTCACCGGCACCATGTTCGGCACCGTCAGCAGCAACCCGTGGGCGTTCTTCGCCATGGGCAACCTGCTGCTGCTCTCGGCGCTGGCCATGCTGGACGTGCTCCCGGTGCGCCTCCCGGCCGCGCTGGTGCAGCGCGCCGCCGGCGCCGGCACGGGGGGGCGCGTGGCCGGGGCCTTCGCGATGGGCGCCGCCTCCGGCGTGGTGGCCGCCCCCTGCTCCGCCCCGGTCATGGCCGCGGTCCTCACCTGGGTCAGCACCACGGGCTCGGCGGCGCTGGGCTTTGCCTACCTGTTCGCCTTCTCGCTGGGGATGTGCTCGCTGCTGGTGGTGGTGGGCACCTCCGCCGGCGCCCTGGCCCGCCTCCCCCGCGCCGGCGCCTGGATGCTGTGGATCAAGCGCGCCTTCGCCGCGATCATGCTGGCCATGGCGGAGTATTACTTCGTGCAAATGGGCACCGTCTGGTTCTAGCCGCGCCCGCCGCCCCGCGCCCCCCTGCCGTCGCGTCCGTTTTCGCCTTCGCCCTCGCCCCCATGCGCCGTCTCCTGCTTGCCCTGGCCCTGCTGATCGCCCCCGCCGCCCTCCCCGCCCAGGACCTGGGGATCGCCGTGGGGGAAAAGGCCCCCGGCGGGCCGCTGGTCACCCTGGACGGCGCGCCGGTGGAGCTCGGGAGCTACCTGGGGAAGCGCCCTGCGCTCATCGAGTTCTGGGCCACCTGGTGCGGCAACTGCAAGCAGCTGGAACCCGCCTTCAAGGCCGCCCACGCCCGCCACGGCGCGGCCATGCACTTCGTCACGGTGGCGGTGTCCATCAACCAGTCGCGCGCCCGCGTGCAGGCCTGGCAGAAGGCCAACCCCGGTCACCCCGGCGTCATGCTCTACGACGAGAAGGGGGTCGTCTCGGGGGCGTACGACGTGCCCGCCACCAGCTACGTGGTGGTCGTGGACAAGGGGGGGACGATCGTCTACACCGGCGCCGGCGGCACCCAGGACCTGGACGCGGCCATCCGCAAGGCGCTCAAGTAACGGGCCGGGGGCATCGCGCGCCCCGGGCGTTTCCCGCCTCAGGCCGCGCCGAGGGGCTTGAGGTTCGGATTGGTGCCTCGGCCCTGGCGGCTCACCTCGCCACCTATTCCCGCCACAGGCTTCGCCAGAGGGGCCCTGGGTAGCAGGCAGAGGGCGAGGCCTGAGGTGCGGTTCGTGGCCCCTGTCCCCTCACCCTCTATCACTCACATCCAAGACCCCTCGGCGAAGCCTCGAGCCGTTCACGCCCGTCAGTCCCCCACCGCCGCCCGGCGCCCGCCCGTCCAAGGCACCACGCGCCCGCGGTGCGGGTCCCAGCGCCAGTGCCGCTCGGTGGTGCAGTGCACCGCGCCAATCCACCGGTCCAGCCCGTTGGCGGCCACCGCGTCGCCCCGCCCCGACAGCACCTTCGCCCCAAAGGGGGTGAGCTGCACGCGCTGCTCCCAGAAGGCCCGCCCGTCGGTGTCGGGGAGCGGCGCGATGATCCGGGTGCCGTTCGCGCGCGTCACCAGCGGCTCCACCCCCGCCGACAGCCGCTCCAGATACCACGCAAAGCTCCAATCCCCCAGCCACCGCCAGCTCTCGGCCAGCTGGCACCCCTCAAAGAGGTGCGCCGGCGTGGTGGCCCCCCCGGCCAGCACCTCGCACAGCTGCCGCTCGGTGCGGGAGAGCCCGTCCTCCTCCCCCGGGTACTCCTCCAGCAGCCGCCGCAGCGCCGCCGCCAGGTGCGGCAGCCGCACCATCGTGTCGCCGCTGTAGGTGCGCGCCACCACCTCCTCGTCCAGCCGGTCGGCCATGGCGGCCAGCGCGTCGGGGGTGGAGGCGGTGAACGCCCCCCACGCCGACAGCCCCTGGTCCAGGTCGCGCCGCGTGAGCGAGCGCCGCGCGGTGTGCAGCATGCTCACCCGGTTGGGGAGCACCTCCCCCAGGAAGCAGTCAGCGGGGACAATGGACACCGCCGGGCGCGCCAGCAGCGGTCGCCGCGCCACGCGCGCCAACAGCTGGGCCAGCTGCAGCTGGTCGTACAGGTCGGGCTCGAACCAGAGCACCACCTCGTCGGTCCCCGTGGCCGCCGACAGCCGCTGATCGCGCGCGGCCATGGCCGCGGCCGCCGTCGTCACGCTGCTCCACCCGCGGCTGGCCAGAAACTCCGCCCGGGTCTCGCGGAACCCCCGCTCATCCTCGTCGGGGGGCACCGGACCGTCATGCAACACATCCCGCCACGGCACCACGTCGCCGGAAAGCTCCGCCGCGCGGAGTCGGGCGGCGGCAGCATCGCCGTTGGTCAGGTGCAAGATAGGCATGATGGGGATTTGGTAGTCCGGTATTGTGGTCCGAACCACACGATTCCGCTAGGGTACGGTGGATTCCGTCTGGTAATCGGCCCGTGCCCATCCCTAGAATTCCCGCATGCCCTCCCCCGTCCCCCCCGCGCTTTCCACCGCCCCCGGGGCGGACGTCGGCACGGCCACCCTGAGCGCCACCTTGGACGCGCCGCGCCCCGACCCGCAGCGCGACACCGACACCACCCTCTGGGCCGTCGTCTTTGCCGGGGGGATCGGCACTCGCTTCTGGCCGCTGGCCACCCCCAAGCGCCCCAAGCAGGTGCTCCCGCTGGTCAACGAGCGCCCCCTCATCGCCGACACCATCGCGCGGCTGGCCCCGGCGGTCCCCGCCGACCGCGTCCTGGTGGTCACCAGCGCCGACATCGCCGACGCCATCCGCGAGGCGATCCCCGAGGTCCCCGCCGCCAACCACCTGGTCGAGCCCCGTCCGCTGGGGACCGCCGCCGCCCTGGCCTGGGGCGCCACCGAGGTGGCGCGCCGCGCCGGCCCCGATGCGGTGTTCGTCGCCCTCCACGCCGATCTGGCGGTGGCCTTCCCCGACAGCTTCCGCCAGACGCTGCACCGGGGCGCGGCGCTGGCCGCGCGCCACCCCATCCTGGTGGCCATCGGTGCCCGCCCCACCCGCAGCGAGACCGCCTTCGGCTACCTCCTCCCGGGCGCCCCGCTGGACCCCGACGAAGGGATCGCCGAGGGGGGGCCCTGCCGGGTGGACCACATGGTGGAGAAGCCCCGCATCGCCCTGGCCGACACCCTCATCGACCAGGGCGCCCTCTGGCACACCGGGATGTGCTGCCTGCGGGCGCGCGTGGCGCTGGACGAGCTGGCCGCCAACACCCCCGAGCTGCGCCAGGCGCTCCCGGCGCTCCAGGCGGGGGACGTGGTGCGCTACGCCGACCTGGGCACCACGGTGTCCATCGAGCGCGGACTGCTGGAGCGCACCGAGCAGCTGGTGGTGCTCCCCGGCGACTTCGGGTGGGACGACGTGGGCACCTGGGCTGCGCTGCGCCGCATCCGCGACCTGGACGACACCGGCAACGGCGTCATGGGGCCGGTCCACTGCGTGGACGCCTCGGGGAACGTGGTCCACGCCGACGGCGGGCGCGTGGTGGTATACGGCATCACCGGCATGCTGGTGGTCGCCATGCCCGGGCTCACCTTTGTCACCTCGCTGGACAAAGCCACCGAGCTGGGACCGCTGCTCAACCGGCTCCCGGGGTCGCTGCGCTTCAATCCGGGGCAGGAGTAGCGGGCACCCCCCGCAGGGACGTCGGCGGGGGGCGCCTTACCGCGCGCCTTACCGCGCGCCTTACCGCGCGCCTTACCGCGCGCCTTACCGCGCGCCTTACCGCGCAGCGCACGCCGCCGAGTCGGTGGGACGCAGCCGGAAGGGGCGCCCCACCGGCGCCCCGTCCCCCGACGCCGTGGCCGTCCCCCGCCACCCGTCTCCCTCGCGCACCAGCGTCACGGCCATCCCCAGTGCGCGCGAGTCGGTGCCCGCCAGCGAATCGGCGCGCGCCTCGCGCAGGAGAAAGGCCACCGGCTCCCCGTCACGCGGGTCCTCCCGCAGCCACGTGAGCCGCCACGCCCCCTCCCCCCCCGCCGCGGAGGGCGACAGCTGCATGCGCGTCGGCAGCTGGAGCCCCGCAAACGCAGGCGCCTCCACCAGCAAGCAGCGCGGCGCCTCCACCGGGGCGGCACGCTCCATGGCCTGCGGAGCCGCCGCGCTCCGGTCCGCCGCCATCGCGCGCGCGCTGAGTGCCGTGGGCGGCGGAGGCGCCGGGGGGAGAAGCGGCGGCGCCGGAGCCGGGGCAACAGCCGACCGCGCGATGCCCCCCGCCACCCCCCGGCCCGAGAAGTCCTGCTCGTCCACCGTGGGCGGCACCGCCATCCGCTTGGCCCGCGCAGCGGAGGGCAGCGCTGCGGGAGCGGCCGCAGGTGCTGCGAGCGTAGGGGCCGGGGCCGCCTGGTCGGCGCCCGCGACCGGGTCGCTCTGCACCGTCAGCAGATCCCCCTCGACACCGTCCACAGCCGCCCCCGCCGGCGCCTCCACCGTCTCCGCCACTGCCCGGAGACGTGGGTCCCCCGCCCCCCCCTGCCACACCGTGCGCACCCCGACCGCCAGCAGCAGCGTGGCCGCCAGCGACAGCACCGTCGGGCGCCGGTACCACGCGCGCGGCGGCGTGCGGGTACCGCCGCCCGCACCGCCCCCCTCCGCCCGCAGCGTTGCCCCTCCCGCACCGTCCAGCAGTGCCACCACCCGCGCCGCGCCGGCAATCACCCCGCGCACCTCCGCGGTCAGCGCCCCGCACGCCGCGCACGCCGCCACATGCGCCGACACGGCGCGCGCGCCCTCGGCGGCCAGCGCCCCGTCCAGCCACGCATGCACCGTCGGCTCGGTCACGTGCCCCTCCGCGGTCCACTCGGGCGCGGGCCACGCGTCGGCCATGGACGCCTCCGTCGGCTCGTGCTGCTCGTCGCTGCTCACCGCCCCTCCTCGCGCACCGGGCGCGTCTCCTGCCGGCCACCCGGCGATCCACTCTCGTCGGCCCGCTGCTGCGCCTCGTATGCCTCCAGCAGTCGGCGCCGCGCGCGCGACAGCGTGGTCCCCACCGACCCCACGGATATCCTCAGCGCGGCCGCAATCTCGGGGTACCCCATCCCCTCCTGCTGCAGCAGCAACGCGTCGCGGTCGCGGTCGCTGAGCGCGGCCAGCGCGGCACGCGCCACCGCCACCCCCTCCGCGCGCTCCACGGTGGTGGGTGCCGGCTCCGCGGCCTGCGGCTGCTCCGCGCCGTACCGCTCCAGCCGGCGGCGGGCCCGCCCGTCGCGACGGGTCTCGTCGCGCACCAGGTTGGTCGCCACCGCAAACAGCCACGACCGCTCGCTGCGCAGCTCCCCCTGCTTGAGCGCCCGCACGAAGGTCTCCTGCGCCAGCTCCTCCGCCACGTCCCGGTCCCCCAGCGCGCGCTGCAGGTAGCGCACCAGGGAGGCGTGGTACGTGCGGAACAGCCGCTCGAGCGTCTCGGTCACGGGGGAAAAGTACAGCGCCGGCATGCGGGGGGAGACGCCGCAGGCGGCGGCGGTTGCACAGGGGGCGTCACCTCCAACTCCAACGGCAACTCCAACTGCCACCTCCGCCGTGGCTGACCCCTGGCCACGCAGTCGGGAGGCGCCAGCCAGCGCCGAGATGCCAGCTGCAGCTGCCGTTGCAGACACCTCTGTCCTCTCCCCTGTGCAACTCCCGCCTCGTGCGGCGTCTCCCCGGCATCAGCATTCCGCCACCTCAGCCGGGAGACCGCATGTCGCGCCCTCGTGTCCTCATCGTCTCGCTTGTCCTCCTCGCCACGGCCTGCCGCACCGCGGCGCGGCCGGCCACCCCCGCCGACTCCGTCGCTGTCACCCCGTCGGCCCCCGACCTGCTCACCCGCGAGAGCCCGCCAGCGCCCGAACAGGATGTCTCCGGCAAGGGCGTCGCCGGCGGCCGCGCCATGCCGGCCATGCGCGCCCGCCTCCTGGCCGCCCCCCCCGCGCCCATGGCGGCGCACGCGCCACCCGTCCACCGCGAGCAGTACGCGCGCATCACCGACAACCCCTTCGTGGCCGTGGCCGCCGAGCCGCGCGCCACCTTCTCCACCGACGTGGACCGCGCCTCGTACGGCAATGTGCGCCGCTTCCTCCTTCAGGGGCAGCGCCCGACGGCCGATGCCGTGCGCATCGAGGAGCTGCTCAACTACTTCCCCTACGATCTCGCCGCGCCGCGCGGCGACGCGCCGCTGGCGGTCACCACCGAGGTGATCCCCGCGCCGTGGGAGCCGCGCCACCGGCTGCTGCGCGTGGCGCTGCAGGCGCGGCGCATCGCCGTGGATGCGCTGCCGCCCGCCAACCTGGTGTTCCTGGTGGACGTCTCCGGCTCCATGATGGACGCCAACAAGCTGCCGCTGGTGCAGCAGGCGCTGCGCCTGCTGGTGGAGCAGCTGCGCCCGCAGGACCGCGTGGCGCTGGTCACCTACGCCAGCGGCACGGCGGTGCGGCTGGAGAGCACGCCGGGCTCCGCGAAGGCGCGGATCATGGCCGCCATCGACGAGCTGGAGGCGGGGGGCGGCACTGCCGGCGAGGCGGGGCTGGAGCTGGCGTACCGCGTGGCGCGCACCCACGCGGTGCGCGGCGGCAACAGCCGCGTCATCCTGGCCACCGACGGCGACTTCAACCTGGGCCCCAGCAGCGACGCCGAAATGGAGCGGCTGGTGGAGCGGCGCCGAGCGGAGGGCACCTACCTCACCGTGCTGGGCGTGGGCACCGGCAACTACCAGGACGCCAAGATGAAGGCCATGGCCAAGGCGGGGAACGGCAACTACGCCTACGTGGATGACGTGGCCGAGGCGCGCAAGCAGCTGGTGGAAGAGCTGGGGGGCACGCTGGTGACCGTGGCCAACGACGCCAAGCTGCAACTGGAGTTCAATCCGGCGGCCGTGCGCGCGTACCGGCTGATTGGCTACGAGGGGCGCCTGCTGCGCGACCAGGAGTTTGCCGATGACCGCAAGGACGCGGGGGACATCGGCGCGGGGCACACCGTGACCGCGCTGGTGGAGATCGTCCCCGCGGGGGTGGAGGGGACCGTGGACCTGCCGGGGCGCGATCCGCTGCGCTACCAGGCGCCGGCTCGGGCGCCCGGCACGCGCGCGTCGGGCGAGCTGGCCTTCGTGCGGCTGCGCTACAAGGTGCCGGGGGATTCGGTCAGCCGGCTGCTGGAGCAGCCGGTGCGTGCGAGCGCCACGGCCCCCAGCACCGACATGCGCTTTGCCGCCGCCGTGGCGGCGTGGGGGATGCTGCTGCGCGACGCGCCGCACCGCGGCAGCGCGTCCCCCGCGCTGGTGCAGGCGCTGGCGCGCGAGGGGCTGGGGGAGGACCGCGGCAGCTACCGGCGGGAGTTCCTGCAGCTGGTGGATCGGTGGGTCACGCTCCCCGGAACACCGGCGCCCGCTTCTCGGTGAACGCCGCCATCGCCTCGCGCACGTCGGCGCTGGCGAAGCACTGCGCGATCTGCTGGAGCTCGTCGCGCAGCTGCGCGTCCAGCGTCGCCTCCCAGCTGGCCAGCAGCAGCCGCTTGCTGCGGGCCAGCGCCAGGGGGGCACCCGCCGCCAGCTGCGTGGCGTACGTGGCCACCCCCTCGGCAAACTGCTCCGCCGGATAGGCCGCCGTCACCAGCCCCATCGTGAGCGCCTCACCGGCGCTCACGTCGCGCCCGGTGAGCACCAGGTCCATCGCCCGCCCGTGCCCCACCAGCTGCGGCAGGAACCACGACACCCCCGCGTCGGGCGACAGCCCGCGCCGCACATACCCCGTGGTGAGCGTGGCCGCCGACGACAGCAGCCGCAGGTCGCACGCCAGCGCCAACCCCAGCCCCGCGCCGGCCGCCGCCCCGTTGATCGCCGCAATCACCGGCTTCTCGCACCGCACCACCGCGTGCACCCAGTGCCCCACCCACCGGTACGGGTCCAGCCGCTCGGCGCGCGAGTGCTGCGCCAACCCCGCCGGCTCCCCCAGGTCCAGCCCCGCGCAGAAGCCGCGCCCCGCCCCGGTGATCACCACCACCCGCACCGCCTCATCCGCGTGCGCCGCCGCCAGCGCCGCCGGCAACGCCTCGGCCAGCGCCGGGTTCACCGCGTTCAGCCGCGCCGGACGGTTGAGCCGGATCGTCCGCACCCCCGCCGGGGTGTCGTCCACCAGCAGCACCGGCTCCGACCCCGACGCGGGCGCCGCCACGGACGACGCGCCCGCGCTCACTTCTGCCGCGCCTTGGCCTTGGCCACGATCTCCCGCACCTCGCGCGCCAGCCGCGGGCCGCTGTACGGGATCCCGTCCTTGATCACCCACGACGGCCCCTCGGTGCGCACCTCCTTCCCGTCGCGCAGCGCCGCCGTGCCGCCGGCGTACAGCACCTTGAGGTCCTCCAGCGGGTTCCCGTCCACCACGATCAGGTCCGCCAGGTACCCCGCGCGGATCCGCCCCAGCTCCCCCTCCTTCTGCAGGATCTTCGCGTTGTTCCCCGTGCAGTGCTCGAGCACCTTGAGCGGGTGGAACCCCGCCTCCTGGTGCAGCTCCATCTCGCGCACCAGCCCGAAGCCGTACAGCTGGTAGATGAACCCCGCGTCGTCGCCGCAGCCGATCACGCCGCCCTTGCGCTCGAAGTCGCGCAGCGCCGCCATCCAGATGCGATAGTTCTCCTTCCAGTACACTTCGTCGGTGCTGCTCCACCCGATGAAGTACGAGCCGTGGTTGGCCGGGTCGGGCTTGAAGTAGTTGGCCAGCGACGGGTGCAGGTAGTCGGCGAACCACGGCTGCGTCTGCGCCCGCTGCAGGTCGCGGCTGGCCTCGTAGATGTCCAGCGTGGGCACCCAGGTGATCTGCTTGGCCACCATGCTGTTCAGCAGCGAGTCCAGCAGCCGCGGGTGCGCCTCGCGCCACAGCCGCCCCGCCCAGCGGAAGCGGTCGGTCTCGTCGGCGTAGTTGTAGTCGCTGGGGAAGTGCTGCCGCTTGTCCTCGATGGCGCCGTCGGGCACCCCGTACCAGTGCTCGATGGAGGCCTTCATCGGCGTCCCGAACGCCACCTCGTCCCACGCCGACGTCTCCTCCACGCCGATGTGGTGCGCCGTGGGGAGCCCGAGCTTGCGCGCCTCGTCGTACGCCGCCGCCATCAGGTCGCGATCGATCCCCGCGAACTTCACCCCGTCGGCCCCCAGCGCCTTGAGGCGCCGCATGTGCGCCCGCGCGTCCTCGGCGGTCTTCACCAGGCGCCCCTCCTCGCTCCAGAACTGCGGGTACACCAGGATGCGCGGCGCCACGATCTCCCCGCGCGCCGACTGCTCGCGCAGCGCGATGCTCCCCGCGTTCTTCTCGGCCCCCACCTCGCGCAGCGTGGTGATGCCGTTGGCCAGCTGCAGCTTCATGAAGTACTCGAAGCCGTCCAGCGACTCCCCGGCGCGGTTGGACTGCATGTGCGCGTGGGCGTTGATGAGCCCCGGCAGCACGAACTTGCCGGTGGCGTCGATCACCGCGTCCGCGCTGGCCCGGGCGCGTCCGCGCCCGGCGTTCACCGGGTCCACCGGGACCACCTGCGCGATGCGGTTCCCTTCCACCACGATGTCCACGGGCCCCCGCGCCGGGGTCCCGTTCCCGTCCACCATGGTGGCGTTGCGGATCACCAGCCGCGCGGGGCGCGTGCCGTGGGTGACCCCGGTGGTCTGGGCCGAGAGCGCCGGCGCCACCGCGGACGACGCGGCAACGGCAAGGGCCAGCGCCGGCAGGACACTGGTGGCGGACAGGGGAAAGCGCGGGACCATCGGCATCCTCGGCGGGGCGGGACAGAAAGGGACAGGGGTGTCCGGTTAGCCTAGGGCGCCATCCCGGACCCCGCAAGGCACGCCCCCCACTACCATTCGCGCGGTCAGTTGGGCACGATGAAGGCATGTCGCCCAACACCCCGCCCGCGCCCCCCGACGACGGCAGCGCCGACCTGTCCCCGCTTGGCGCCGCCGAGGCGCTGGCCCGCACCGCCCAGGAGGCGTGCCGCCAGCACGAGCGCCTGGGCCGCTTGGTGGAGGTGGGCGCCCACCCCGAGGAGCTGGCCGCCGCCCACGCCATGGTGGACACCATCGACCTGGCGCTCGCCGAGTCGGTGCGCACCTTCGAGGCCAGCTGCCGCACCGGCGGCACCATCTCCGAGCAGCCCGAGGAGCGGCAGGCCGCCAACGCCCTCTGGCTGGCCGCCCGCGAGTACCTGCGCCGCCACAGCATCGCCGAGAAGGCGTCGCGGCAGCTGGGGGCCCACGGCGCCGACACGCTGGGCGACCTGCACACCGAGTACGAGCTGGAGGCCTCGGCGCTGCTGGGGCTGCGGCACGCCACCACCGCCCTGGCCAAGCTGCGCCCGCACGCGCGCGCCTGACCCGCGCCGGGCGGGCGGCGGCGGCGCCGTCAGCCGGCCAGCGGCAGTTCGAACAGCAGCCGCGACGGCTGCGGGTCGCGCGTCTGGTACAGCTGCAGCCGCGCGATCTCCACCGGCGCCTCCACCCGCACCGCCAGCAGCGCCCGCTCGGTGGCGGGGGTGAGGGTGGGGTAGAAGCTCAGCGTGCAATGCGGGGAGAAGAGGAACCGCGAGCGCTTGAAGGGGAGCCCGCTGCGGGCGATGCGCTCGTGCAGCGTGCGCAACGGTCCGTTGGGGTCCAGCGGCAGCGAGATGATCTCCGTCTGCATGAACCGCTTGGGGGCGCCAAAGCGCAGCAGCAGCGACGGCGTCTCGGCGGCAATGGGCTCCAGCAGCGCGCGGATGTGCGCCACCGGGGTGTCGGTGGGGATCGCCCCCACCCCCGAGGACCCGATGATGGTGACATGCGGGGGGGTCAGGCGGGCCAGCTTGGGATCAAATCGCTCCTGCAGCGCCTTGACCTGTGCCCCCGCCTCCCCCGGCAATACACTCAGAACGAAAATTCCGTACGACGCCGGCATCCCGCAATCTAACCATCCCCATGCCCTGGTCCCTGCGCGACAAGGTGGTCCTCATCACCGGCGCCTCCGCCGGCATCGGCGCCGAGCTGGCGCGGCAGTGCGCCGCGCAGGGGGCGCGCGTGGCGCTCGCCGCCCGTGACGCCGCGCGACTGGAGCAGGTGGCCGCTGAGTGCCGCGCGCTGGGGGGGGAGGCGGTATGCGTCCCGGGCGACGTGAGCCTGGAGCCCGACTGCCGCCGCGTGGTGGAGGCCACGGTGGCCCACTACGGCGGGCTGGACGTGCTGGTGAACAACGCCGGGCTGGGGGCCAGCGGACGCTTTGCGGAGGTCACCGACCTCACCGTCTTCGACCGCCTCATGCGGGTGAACTACCTGGGGGCGGTGTGGTGCACGGCGCACGCCCTGCCGCACCTCACGGCGCGCCGCGGGCTCATCGTGGGGATCTCCTCGCTCACCGGGCTCACCGGCGTCCCCAAGCGCACCGCCTACGCCGCCACCAAGCACGCCATGGCAGGGTTCTTCGACTCGCTGCGCATCGAGCTGCAAGGCAGCGGGGTGGACGTCACCATGGTGTACCCGGGGTTCGTCTTCTCCGAGATCAACCAGCGCGCCCTCTCCCCCGACGGCACCCCCTTCGGCAGCCGCGGCTACGTGCGCAGGGCGGGCGAGACCATGGAGACCGACCACTGCGTCCGCCTCATCCTGCGGGCCATGACGCGGCGCGACCGCGACCTGGTGATGACGTGGCGCGGCAAGGTGGGGCGCCTCCTCAAGCTGGTCGCGCCGTCGCTGGTGGACACCATCGCGCGGCGCGCCATCGAGACGCGGCAGTAGGCCGTGCCCGTCCACCCAGCCACCCCGGACGCCATCCGCGACGCCGCTGCCGCCCTGCGCCGCGGGGCCCTGGTGGCCTTCCCCACGGAGACGGTGTACGGCCTGGGGGCCAACGCGCTCGACCCCGACGCAGTGGGGCGCGTGTACGCCGCCAAGGGGCGTCCGGCGTGGAACCCGCTCATCGTCCATGTGGCCACCGTGGACGCCGCGCGCGCGCTGGCGCGCTACTGGCCTCCCGCCGCCCAGCGGCTGGCGGAGGCGTGCTGGCCGGGGCCGCTCACCCTAGTGGTCCCCAAGGCGCCCTCCGTGCCCGACGCGGCCACCGCGGGGCGCGACGCCGTGGGGATCCGCATCCCCGACCACCCGGTGGCGCTGGCGCTGCTGCGCGAGGCCGGGGTCCCCGTGGTGGCCCCCTCCGCCAACCGCTTCACCCAGGTGAGCCCCACCACGGCCGCCCACGTGCAGGAGGCCTTGGGGGACCGGGTGGCGCACATTCTGGACGGCGGCCCCTGCCTGGTGGGGATCGAAAGCACGGTGCTGGACCTCACGCAGGAGCCCCCCGTGGTGCTGCGCCCCGGGATGCTGACGGCGCAGGCGCTGTCGGTGCTGCTGGATGCACCGGTTGCCGAACAAAGTTCGCCATTGTTACGCCATGATAGCGCCATATCAACGGCACCGCTGTCCCCTGGACAGGCGGACAAGCACTATGCCCCACGCGCCGACGTGTGGCTCATCGATCCCGAACAGCTGGCGGAGGGGGCTACGGCGCTCCCCCGCCACCTGACCAGCGCCGGACGGGTGACCGCCCTGCTGCGCACGCTCCCCGCCCAATCGTTCCCCGAGGGGACCCGGGTGGAGCGGCTCCCCGACGATCCCGCCGGCTTTGCCCGGGCACTGTACGCCGCCCTGCACGCCGCCGACGCCGCCGGCAGCGCCATCATTCTCATCGAGCGCCCGCCCGACACGCCGGCGTGGCGGGGCGTCCGCGACCGCCTCGCCCGCGCCGCCCGCTAGGGGCCGCGGCGCTAGGCGGGTCCCCGCCCCACGTTATCTTTCGCAGATGCTTCCTATCGACCTCTCCGGAAAGCGGGCGCTTGTCGCCGGCGTGGCGGACGACGGCGGCTTCGGCTTCGCCATCGCCAAGGCCTTCGCCGAGGCGGGTGCCTCCGTCTGCGTGGCCACCTGGCCCCCCGCCCTCAACATCTTCCTCAACCTCCTCGAGCGCGGGAAGCTGGACGAGTCGCGCACCCTGCGGGACGGGTCGAAGTTCAGCTTCGAGAAGATCTACCCGCTCGATGCCGTCTTCGACCAGCTGGAGGACGCCCCCGAGGAGCTTCGCACCTCCAAGCGCTACAAGGACGTCGGCGACTTCTCCATCGGCGGGCTGGCCGCGCAGCTGGTGGCCGATTTCGGCGCCCAGTCGCTGGACATCGTCTTCCACTCCCTCGCCAACGGCCCCGAAGTCAAGAAGCCGCTCCTCGAGGTGAGCCGCGCCGGCTACCTGGCCGCCAGCAGCGCCAGCGCCTATTCCATGGTCTCCATGGTGCAGCGGCTGGGGCCCCTCATGCGCCCGGGCGGGTCGTTCTGCTCGCTCACGTACATGGCCAGCGAGCGCGTGATCCCGGGGTACGGCGGCGGCATGTCGTCGGCCAAGGCGGCCCTGGAGAGCGACACCCGCACCCTGGCCTTCGAGGCCGGCCGTGCGTACGGCGCACGCGTCAACACCATCTCGGCGGGCCCCTACGCCTCCCGCGCCGCCAGCGCCATCGGCATCATCGATCGCATGGTGCAGTACTGCAAGCTCAACACCCCCCTCCCCGAAGAGCTCTCGGCCACCGAGGTCGGGCACACGGCGGCGTTCCTCGCCTCGCCGCTGGCCAGCGGCATCACCGGAACCACGGTGTACGTGGACAAGGGGTATCACGCCATGGGCATGGCCGTGGAGATGCCCGGGTAAGCGGGCTACGCCGGGGGCACCCGCCACACCCCGTTCGGCGACCCCGGCAGCCGCTCCACCCGATACCCCAGCGCCGCCAACTCCGGCGGCGTCGCCCCGGCGCCCTCCATCACCACCACCGGACGGCACCGCGCCAGCAGGCCGCGCATCCCGGCCAGCACCGACGCCTCGTGCCCTTCGGCGTCGATCTTCACCAGCCGCACCGGCCCCGACAGCGCCAGCCCGTCAATCGGCAGCGCCAGCGCCTCCGCGCGGGCCAGCCCCGCCGCAGGGGCCGCCGTCACCGTGGCCCGGTAGTAATTCACCAGCCCCGTCGTGAACTGGGGCAGCTCCATCGACACCGGACGCGTGGCGTCGGACGCGGCGGCGTTCACCACCGTGACGTTCTGGTGCGGCAGCCGCGCCACCAGGCTGGCCAGCATCGCGCAGGTGCCCGGCACCGGTTCAAACGCAATCACCCGCCCCGAGGCCCCCACCAGCGCCGACAGGCGATGCGTGTAGTGCCCCACGTTGGCGCCCACATCGATCGCCCAGTCCCCGGGGCCCACCAGCGTCGCCAGCTGGTCCCACTCCGGCTCTTCCGACCGGAACTGCCCCGCTGCCACCTGCCGAGCCAGCTGCCAGCGGCGCAGCTCGGCCTGAACGGGGGCGGGAAGCCGGGCCACGCCGGCCTTGAGCCAATGCATGCGGGAGGATGGGGGAGGGACAGAGGGCCGACACGAGCACGCTGGCCCGGAACCTCGAATGGAGCACGCTCGGGGCCAGCCGCCGTCCGCGATCCCCTGACACCCCCCCGCTAGGACGGGCGCCCAGCCTCCGTCCGCGCCAGCCGCCGCACGCTGGCAATCCCCAGCACCGGCCCCACCGCAAGCACCGGGAACACCCACCCCCACCCCACCCATCGCGCCAGCGGCGGAATCAGCTGGATCGTGCCCATGGTGAGCAGGAAGCCCAGGGAAAGCTGCAAGGTCAGGGCCGTCCCCACCGCATGCGGCGGCACGCTCTCCGTCACCAGGACGCTGAATTGCGCGCTGTCGGCAATCACGAAGAACCCCCAGGCCAGCGCCAGCGGCGCCATGAGCCACCAGCTGCGCCCGAACGCGGCGCCAATGAGCACCGCGCAACTCCCGCTGATCGCCATCGCCCACGTCACCAGCGGCACGCGCCCCACCCGGTCGGCCACCAGCCCGCCCCACACGCCCCCCCGGCCG
>JBILED010000184.1:0-5769 GCA_044352305.1 Gemmatimonas sp. | reverse complement strand
CCGAAGGGGAGGATGTAATCGGCCCACGCGGCGCGCACCGCATGGGCGGGGCGTCCGGGGCGCACCGCCGTCGCCAGCACCACGCGGGTGAAGGCGATGTCGGCCGACACCGCCATGGCGAGGGGAACCGGCGGGCAGCAGTGCCCGAGGCAGCTGCAGTCGCGGGTCCCGTGGCCATCGTGGCCATCGTGGTCGTCGTGGCCGGGGGCCGTCGCCTGGGGCGCCGCTTTTGCGGCGGACTCCCCCGCGACGTCCTCGCCACGGGCGCCGCCGCGGCCGTCCGGTGCCGCCGGATCGTGCGCCCCGTGGTGGCCGTGATGCGCCTCATGGCTCGCCTGCGCCGCAACGGCCACCGCCGCCATCGCGGGGGCTGGCGTACCGTCCGCCTCACTCCGGGACTGGCATGCATGAATGAGCCCGGCATCGCTGAGCACCAGCGACAGCCAGACCCCCAACAGCACTCGGACCCAACGGGGCCCCCGCCATGCGCGCATCCCGAAGAGTCTACCCAAACTCGGCGGCGACGCAAACTGCGCCAATGTCGCGGGACCAGCCGTCACCCCCGCGGCGCAAACCGTGGTCGCTCCGCATCCGTGATCGCCCGCGCCAGGATGGCCGGGTCCACGTTCCCGCCGGTCACCACCACCATCGTCACCTCGCCCCGCGTGGCCACACGCCCCGCCAGCAGCGCCGCCAGTGCCACCACCCCGCCGGGCTCCACCACCAGCTTGAGCTCCCGCACCGCAAAGGCGATGGCCGCCAAGGCCTCGTCGTCCGACACGGTGAGCCCGGCCCCCACGCGCGGCTGGGTGATGGCAAAGGTCATCGCCCCCGGCATGTCGGTGACGATGGCGTCGCACAGCGAGCGGTTGCCGGGCGGGTTCCCCACGCGCACGCCCCCCGCCAGCGACCGCGCGTAATCGTCAAAGCCCACGGGCTCCACGGGGTGCACCACGGTTCCGGGTGACACCCCCTCGGCGGCGAGCGCGCACCCCGCCGTGAGCCCGCCCCCGCCGCAGCACACCAGCAGCCGGTTGGGGACCAGCCCCAGCGCCTGCGCCTGCCGCAGCGCCTCCAGCGCCAGCGTGCCCTGTCCGGCGATCACGTGCCGGTCCTCGAACGGGGGCACCACCACCATGCCGCGCGCCTCCGCGATGGCCCCGCCGATGGCCACGCGGTCCTCGGTATAGCGGTCGTACAGCACCACCTCGCCGCCAAAGGCCCGCGTGCGCTCGATCTTGAGCGCGGGTGCGTCCTTGGGCATCACGATCACCGACGGCATCCCCAGCTTCGTGGCCGCGTAGGCCACCGCCTGCGCGTGGTTCCCCGACGAGTAGGCCACCACCCCGCGCGCGCGCTCGTCCGGCGTCAGTTGCAGCAGGCGATTGAGCGCCCCGCGGAGCTTGAAGGACCCGGTGTGCTGCAGCACCTCCGCCTTGAGGAGCACCGTGCCCCCGGCGATGGCGTCCAGGGCGGGGGAACGGAGCAGCGGGGTCACCGCGGCATGCGGGGCGATGCGTGCGGCGGCCGCCTCGATATCGGCGAACGCGGGAAGGGACGGGAGGTCCATGGCGGGGGGCGAGTCGGGGCCGGTGAGGCGGGGGGAGGCGCGCCCTGCAGGGCGACGGAATCGTGGTAGTATCCCGCGATGCCCGCTCCCGCACCAGCGCTCTGGCGCCACCGATTCCTCCGCGCCGCCGCGGGCGCCCTGGCCGTGGCCGCGCTGCCCCTGAGGGCGGCGTCGGCGCAGCCTGATTTCCGGGCGCTCCGCACCCGCGAGGCCATCGTCCTCGATGGCCGCCTGACCGAGCCGCTGTGGGCGCAGGCCGATTCCATCACCGACTTCCGCCAGCGCGAGCCTCGCGAGGGGGCGCCGGCCACGGAGCGCACCGTGGTGCGGCTGCTGGCCACCCCCGCCGGGCTGGCGGTGGGGTGGTGGTGCTATGACCGCGACCCGTCGCGCATCGTGCGCTCGCAGCTGCGGCGCGACGCCGAGCTCCGCTCCGACGACTACGTGTCGATGTCCATCGACGGGCTGCACGACCGGCGCAGCGGCTTCTACTTCCGTTCCAACGCCAACGGCGCGCTGTGGGACGGCGAGCACGTCTCGTTCGAGCAGGGGAACGAGGAGTGGGACGGCGTGTGGGACACGCGCAGCCGCGTCACCGACCAGGGGTACGAGGTGGAGATGCTCATCCCCTGGGCCACGTTGCGGTACCCCAAGGTGGACAGCCTCTTCGGGATGAACTTCCGGCGCTTCATGCCGCGCAAGAACGAGGAGGTGCTGTGGCGCGGCTGGAAGCGCACCGAGGGGTTCCGCTTCCTCGAGCGCGAGGGGATGGTGGCGGGGTTTGACGCGCTGCCGGCGCGCCCCCGCGTGGAGTTGCGCCCCTATTCGCTCGGGGAGGCGCGCCTCCCCGAACGGGTGTTCCCGGCGCTGGGGGGCGACTCGGTGGTGAGCGCCGGCCGCGCCATGGCGCAGGTGGGGGCCGACCTCAAGGTGCCGGTCACCAACACCCTCACGGCTGACGTCACCTTCAACCCGGACTTCGCGCAGGCCGACGCCGACCGGCAGATCGTCAACCTCACGCGCTTCCCGCTCTTCTTCCCCGAGCAGCGCCCGTTCTTCACCGAGGGGCAGGCCATCTTCGACTTCGGCCGTCCGCGCCAGACGCAGCTGTTCTATTCGCGGCGCATCGGGCTGGGGCGCTCCGGGGTCCCCGATCCCATCCCCCTCGGGCTGCGCATGCAGGGGCGTGCCTTCAACCATCAGGTCGGCCTCCTCGCGGTGCGCACCGGTGGGGCGACGCCCTCCACCAACGGCGCGCTCCGCGTGAAGCACGACGTGCTGGGGCGCGGCTTCGTGGGGGCGATGGCCACCTACGCCGACGCCCCCGGGCGCCCGCAGAGCGTGGCGGGAGGCGTGGACTTCACCCTGCCGTACATCGTGCAGGGAGGGCAGAACCTGCTGGTCATCGGCAACGCGGCGTGGAGCCGTGACTCCGCCGGCGCGCCGGTGGGCGGGCATTACCGCCTGATGGTGGACTACCCCAACGACAATGCGGACATCGTGGTGCGCATGGACCGTGTGGAGGCCGGCTTCAACCCGGCGCTGGGGTTCGTGCAGCAGCGCGGCATCCACCGGCTGGGGGGAAACATCGCCATCACCCCGCGGCCGCGGCAGCCGTCCATCATCCGCCGCTACGAGTTCAACCTGCTGCAGTACGACGTGGTGTGGGGGCTCGACTGGCGGTTGGGCAACGCGTCGCTGTCGATGAAGCCGCTGGGGGTGCAGTTCCAGCGGGGCGACCGGGTGGAGTTCCAGTTGCAGCGGCAGTTTGACGCCCCGACCAGCGCCTTCGCGCTGTTTCCGGGGGCCAGCATCCCGGCGGGGGGCTACTGGTGGAATCGCGCGGAGCTGCAGTACAACGGCGCGGAGGCGCGGGCCGTGCGCTGGACCGCCAACCTGTCGGCCGGCGGCTTCTACCGCGGGCGCTCGGTGGAGGCCAGCACGGGGATGCGCGTGCGTCGCTCGCCGCACCTGCTGGCCACGCTGGACCTCGTGCGCACCGCCGTCACCCTCCCCGAGGCGGCGTTCACCGCGCACACGGTGCGGCTGCGCAGCGACTGGGCCTTCTCGCCTCGCCTCAATGCCACGCTGTTCGCGCAGTGGGACAACCAGTCGGACCGGGCGTCGGTGAATGCGCGCGTGCGGTGGACGGTGAAGCCCGGCAGCGACCTGTTCGTGGTGTGGAACAGCGCCTGGCCCACCGGCCTGGAGCGCCCGGTGCCGTGGCTGCAGCCCGCGCGTGGCGGGCTGGTGGCCAAGTATGTGTACTTCTTCCGCGGCTGACGTCGTCCGGATGTCCGGGGACGCCCCCACGCCCTGTGGGGCGCGGGCCGGATGTGCGCCAGCCGGCGCGGGGGGCACCATGCGGGCGCGGAGCGCGCCGCCATTTCGGGCGACGGGCCCCGCGCACCCCTGCCGCGCGGCATCCGCGCCGGAGACCCTGCATGGCCAACCTGATGCGTCGCACCCCGTCCTCGTCGCTGGCCGAGGATGGCTTTGCCACCCTGATGCGGCGGATGTTCAACGAGCCGCTGTACTCCGCGGGCACCCTCCTCCCCGCCTCCGGCTGGGCGCCGGCGGTGGAGGTGTCCGAGACCGCCGACGCCCTCTGCCTGTCCGCCGAGCTGCCGGGGCTGGATGAGAAGCAGGTCACGGTGAACATCGAGAACAACGTGCTCACCCTCTCCGGGGAGAAGGCGGAGAAGAAGGAAGAGGAGGACGCCGGGCGCAACTACTACCAGTGCGAGCGGTACTACGGCGCGTTCCAGCGGTCCTTCGCGCTGCCGCGCACGGTGGACGTGGACAAGGTCGCGGCCACCTTCGACAAGGGGGTGCTGACGGTCACCCTCCCCAAGCTGCCGCAGGCCAAGGGGCGGATGATCCGCGTGGAAGCGCGCTGACGGGGGTCAGGCGGTGCGGGTGGCCACCAGCCGCCCGCCCGCGGGGAGCGCCGCCGCGTCCAATCGCGGCGGCGCCTCCGGCGGGTGCAGCAGGAAGCAGGTGGCCCCGCTGCCGCTGAGCAGCGCCAGCGCCGGGTGCCCCGCGCCCCGCAGGCGGGCCGCCTCGTCGCGCAGCCAGGGCAGCACACGCGCCACGCCGGGGTGCAGGGCGAGGACCACCGTTTCGAAGTCGTTGGCGCCCAGCGCACACACCGACGTCCACTGGTCCAGCGCTCCCGTGGGGTAGGTCGCTGCGGACACCGCGGTGCCGGCCTCGGCGCGGGCCTGCGCCACGGCGCGGTAGGCCGCGGCCGTTTCCACGCCCCGGTCAAACGCCACCAGCGTCACCCCCATGGAGGGGAGCGCCGGCAGCGGGAGCAGCCGGTCGCCGCGCCCCCACGCCCAGGCACGGCTGGCCTCGAGGGTGAGGAACGGCACATCGGCGCCCAGGGCGCCGGCCAGCGCCATCAGGCGCGCCTGCCCCAGCGGGCGCGGGGACAGTGCCTCCAGCGCCCGCAACACCGCCCCCGCGTCGGCGCTCCCGCCCCCCAGCCCGCCGCCCACGGGGATCACCTTGTCGATGGCCACCGACCACCCGGTGTCCCACCCGGCCGCCTCCACGTACGCTGCCGCCGCCCGCCACGCCAGGTTGTCCTCGGCGGCGCCCAGCCCCCCGGGCGGCAGGACGGCCCCGGCACAGGTCAGCGACCGGGTGGGCACGTCCACCGTCACCGTGACCGTGTCATGCAGCGCCAACCGCTGGAACAGCGTCTCCAGCCCGTGGTACCCCGACGCTTCGCGCGCCAGGATGCGCAGCACGAGGTTCACCTTGGCGTGGGCGGCCACCGTGAGGGTGCGCGGCGAGGGGTCGTGAGCCATGCGGGGCAAAGGGTCGACGAAGGCGGAAGGCGGGCGCCGCGGCGCTCAGCGGGCGTCGGGCACCGATGCCGCGGGGGCCGCGCGCAGCTCCTGCGGCGTGAGCCCCACCGCCGCCAGCGCCATCGCGCCCAGCACGGTGATGGGGATGAAGCTCAGGAGGTGGTACGCCAGCGCCCAGCTGATGGCCAGCTCCTTGGGCACGCCATACACGCCAAGGCCCACGGTGGCCGCCCCTTCGAAGACGCCGAAGAATCCCGGCGAGCTGGGGAGCGCCACCCCGAAGGAGATCACCCCCATCAGGAAGAGCGACGCCGAGAGCGGCAGGTCGATGCCCACGGCCACGAACCCCAGGTGCATCGACGCGGCATGCACCAGCCAGTG
>JBILED010000183.1:0-5796 GCA_044352305.1 Gemmatimonas sp. | reverse complement strand
CGCTGGTGGCGCTGTCGCTGCTGTTCGGGATCTTCCTCACCAAGCCCAGCCCCTTCTGCCTGATGGACGAGGTGGACGCGCCGCTCGACGACCAGAACATCGGGCGGTTCGTGAAGATGCTCAACGATTTCAAGGCGCGGACGCAGTTCATCGTCATCACGCACAACCCGCGCACCACCTCGGAGGCGGCCGATGCGGTGTACGGCGTGACGATGCAGGAGCCCGGCGTCTCGTCGATTGTGAGTGTGCGACTGCGCGGCGGGGCCACCCTTGATGAGGGCACCGAGGCGGAGGCCACCGCGCCCGCGACCGCGGATGCCACCGCGGATGCCACCGCGGATGCCACCGCGGACATCGCGGCCGACGACGCAGACGGCGCGCCCGCCGCCGGAGATGGCGGAGGGACCGACGACGCCACCTCCTCCCCCACCTCGGGCTGACGGGGCGCCGGTGCGTCGGACGGGGCGCCGCGCGGGCTGCGGCCCGGGGCGCCGCCTGCCCCTGCTGGCGGGGGGCGTCCTGGCGGTGGTCGCCGTCTGCGCCCCCGCTTCGGGAGCGCAGACGGTGACGGTGGAGGGACCCGCCACCTCCCCGCTGCCCACCATCACGCCGGCGTTCACCGTGCGCGTGACGGGCGCCGGCGCCGTGCGACCCGTGCGCGTGGCGGTACAGGTGGCGGGAACGCCCGATTTCGCCGCCCCCCTGTTGGCCGACACGGCCCTGACCACGCAGGACACCGTGGTCACCGTGCAGCTGACGCGCCCGCTCCCGGCGGAGTCGCCGGTCTACTGGCGGGGACGCGTGGACCTCGCCGATGGTCGCACCGTCGAGTCCCCGGCAGTCGGCCCGCGCGTGGTGCCGCCGTGGGTGCAACTGCTGGCCCCCAACTCCCCCGCCGGCGACGTGTTCGACGTGCGGCGTCCGTTGTTCGTGTGGCGCGCCGCGCCGGTCGCGCCCGCCGCGGGTGCCTGGCGCTTCGACCTGGAAATCACCGCCGGGGGACGGCCAGCCGTGAGCGCCAGCGGCCTGCGGGACACCACCTTCCGCCCGCCGGTGGAACTGCAAGCCAGCACGTCGTACCGCTGGAGCGTGCGCGCCTACCGGCCGGGCGGGGAATCGGTGCGGACCCCGAGCACCGGATCGTTTTCCATCGTGGATCCGCCGCTCCCCACCACCACCCTGCTGTACCAGAACTTCCCCAATCCCTTTCCGTCGCCGTCGGGGTTCGCGACGTGTTTCTGGTTCGATGTGGGGGAACCCGGGGCCGAGGTGCGCCTGGACATCCGCGACCTGCGGGGGCAGTTCGTGCGGACCATCATCCCCGGTGCGGACGGCATCGCGCGGTTCGCGGCGGGGCGCTACGGGCGCGGCGCCCCCGGCGCCGGCAGCAGCTGCGACAACCGCTTCACCTGGGATGGTACCGGCGCCGACGGTCGCACCGTGCCGCCCGGCGTCTACCTGGCGCTCTTCAGCGCCGACGGTCGTCCGCCCACCGTGCGGCGCATCCTCTTCCGCGGTCGTTGAACCGGAGCTCGGCGGAGGGGGCTATATTCACCGGATTCCCGTCGATCCGAGCCCCTTCGAGGACGTGCCATGCTGGTCGTGATGTCCCCCCGCGCGCTTGCTGCCGACATCGAGCGCGTCTGCGAAGAAATCGCCCGGCAGGGCTTCAAGCCGCTGCCGATGCCGGGAGCCACGCGCACGGCGATTGGACTGCTGGGGGACGACGCCAAGGTCGACTGGGGATACATCGAGGGGCTCCCCGGGGTGGCCAGCGTGCTCATCGTGCAGAAGCCGTTCCGCCAGGCGTCACGGGAGTGGAAGCCGGAGAACACCGTGGTGGAAATCGCCCCGGGCGTGCGGTTTGGCGACGGGCCCATCCCCGTGGTCGCCGGTCCCTGCTCGGTGGAGAGCGAAGCGCAGATCCTCGAGGCGGCGCACGCCGTGCGCGCCGCCGGGGCCGTGGCCCTGCGCGGCGGGGCCTTCAAGCCCCGGTCATCCCCGTATGCGTTTCAGGGGCTGGGCGAGCGCGGGCTGGAACTGCTGGCGCTGGCCCGTCGGGAAACGGGGTTGGCCATCGTGACCGAAGCGATGGACGAGCGCGGCGCCGACCTGGTGGCGGAGTATGCCGACTGCATCCAACTGGGCGCGCGCAACATGCAGAACTACTCGCTGCTCAAGCACCTGGGGCGGCTGGGGAAGCCGGTCCTGCTCAAGCGGGGGCTGTCGGCCACCATCAACGACCTGCTCCTCTCTGCCGAGTACATCCTGGCCGAGGGGAACCCGCACGTCATCCTGTGCGAGCGCGGTGTGCGCACCTTCGACACGGCCACTCGCAACCTGTTCGACCTCACCGCCATCCCGGTGGTGCACCACCTGGCGCACCTCCCCATCGTGGCCGACCCCAGCCACGGCACGGGGCTGCGCGCCAAGGTCACCCCGATGGCCCGCGCGGCGGTCGCCGCCGGGGCCGACGGGATCCTGGTCGAGGTGCACCCGTCCCCCGACAAGGCGCTCTCCGACGGGGCGCAGTCGCTGTATCCCGACCAGTTTGCCACGCTGGTCGTGGAACTGCGCGCCATCGCCGCCGCCATCGGCCGCGAGGTGGCATCGTTTCCGGCGTCCGCCTGAGCCCGCGGAACCCTCCCGGTCCGGCGGGTATCGTGAGGCATGCTGACCAGTCCTGATCTCCGGCCGCCCGCCGGCCGCAGTTCGCCCCGCCCGGCAGGGCCCCGGTGGGCCGCCCTGCTCCTGTCCGCGCTCTTGGCGGCGCCGACGGCGGCCGCGGCGCAGGCCCAGAGAGCCCCGGGCAGCGGCGCCGCGGCGGCGGGGCAGGCCTATGAGCGCGTGGCCGCGGCGTGGCGGGGCACGGCCACCCTGGAAGCCCGCTTCGAACAGCGCGTGGTCAACGCCCTCGTGGGACGCTCGGCGCTCTCCCGGGGGGTCTTCCGGCAGCAGCGCCCCAATCAGGTGGCCATCACCTTCACCGACCCGGCCGGCGACCAGATCGTCGGCGACGGTCGGTTCCTGTGGGTGTCGCTCCCCAGCAGCACCCCGGGACAGGTGCTCAAGCTCCCGGCAGGGGCCGACGGGGCGGTAGTGGCCGACCTCCTGTCGCAGCTGCTCGATACGCCGCGCCGCGCCTTTGACATCAGCGGGGGAGACCCGGCCGACGTGCTGGGACGCCGATCCCGTCGCGTCGTGCTGGTGCCGCGGCAGGAGGGGCGCGTGCCCTTCACCCGCGCCGTGCTCTGGCTGGACGAGGACGACCTCAGGCCGCTGCGCGTGCAGGTGCAGGATCCCCAGGGCGTGGAGCGAACGATCACCCTGCTGACCTGGCAGGCGGGGATCGCATTGCCGGCGGACGCGTTCCGCTTTGTCCTCCCCAAGGGCGCGCGCGTCATCACCGAACTGCCGGGCGGACGCTGACGGGGGCGGTCGCCGCCCCCGTCAGGGCACCGACGCCGGGAAGACGTCGCGCGGCGCGCGCGCGCGCTGCAGCCGCGTGACCGCCTGCTGCAGGGCCTGGTCATCGCGGCTCCGCCGGAGGAACTCCGCCTCGGGGCCAAACACCAGGCGGGTCATCTCGTACCCCAGCGAGCGCGCAATCCAACGGGCGGCACTGTCGAACACCGCGCGCGGCGGCGCGACCTGCCGCCGCGCGAGATCGCGGTAGACCGCCGCCAGCATCCCCGCCGACACCGAGTCCTCCGGCGTGCGCATGCGGCCGCGCTCCAACTGCGCCTGCCGGGCCAAGGCATCGCGGTAGGCCCCGAAATGTCGCCCCATGGCGCGCGCCAAGGCTTGCACCGCCAGCGGGGGCACCGTGTCCCCGGCCACGAGGTCGGGGGTGATGCCACCGCCACCAACCACCGTGCGGCCGGCCTCCGTGCGGAAGCGTGGCCGGATGGTGTCGGGGCGCAGCGGCGTCTCGCCCTCCAGGCCGCCGTCGTCGGGCATCGGGACCGCCGGCGGGCTGATGCTGCGCCCCAACGGCGTGTACCAGCGTGCCGTGGTGAGACGCAGGGCGCCGCCGGCGGGCAGCGGATACACCTGCTGGGCACTCCCCTTGCCAAAGCTGGTCTGCCCCACGACCACCGCGCGGTCATGGTCCTGCAACGCGCCCGCCACGATCTCCGACGCGCTCGCGCTGGCCCGGTCCACCAGCACGGCCAGCGGCAACGTGGGCCACCGTTGCGCCTGGCTGTCGGCATACACCTGAGGGGGCGCCCCGGCCCGCCCGCGCAGCTCGACGATCTCCTGCCCGCGTTCCAGGAACAGGTCCGCCACGGCCACCCCCTGTTCCAGCAGGCCGCCCGGATTGCCGCGCAGGTCGATGACGAGCGCGCGCGCCCCCAGGCGCACCACGGAATCGACAGCGGCCGCCACCTCCTCCGCCGTCTGCGCGCTGAAGGCGTTCACGTCCACGTACCCCACGCCCCCGCCAAAGAGCATCACATGCTGCACCGCGCGCAGGTGCACCTTGTCGCGCACCAGGGTGAACACCAGCCGCTGCCCCGCACGCTCCGCCTCGAAGGTCATCGAGGAGCCGGTCGGGCCCCGAATGCTGCGCAGCGTCTCCTCCAGAGACCACCCGGCGGTGGACTCCCCGTCCACCGTCAGGATCCGGTCGCCCGCCTGCACCCCGGCCTGATGCGACGGCGCCCCGGGCACCGTCTCGATCACCACCGGCCAGCCGTCGCGGACATCAAGCTGCATCCCGACGCCGGCGTACGCCCCCGCCAGCCGCTCGTTCAGCCGCCGCACGCGCCCCTCGGTGAGCAGCGTGGTGTACGGATCGTTCAGCTCGCGCAGCACCCCGCGGGCCGCGCGCGTGAACAGCGCGCTGTCCGACAGGGTGTCCACGAACCGCCGCTGGACGGTGGTGAGCACCTGCTCGAACAGCCGCGGGCCACCCACCGACGCCTGAGGCGCCGGCGGCACCTCGCGCAGGTCACGGGCCACCCACCACCCGCCGGCGGCGAGGAGCCCGCCAAAGAACAGCCCCGCCACCAGCGTGCGCGACCGCCCGGTGGGAGGCGACGGAAGTACCGGCAGTTCCTCAGCCATGGCGCAGGGGGACCGCCGCGTGATCCGCCGGGCGCGACGGTCCGGACCTGGGCGGTGACATGGGGGGTGATGCGGCCGGCGACCTCAGCCACGGTGCCAGCACCGCGAGACAGCGCGCCAGCACGACCTCCGGTGGACCGGCCGCGTCCACGGCACGCACCGGCCCCACCTCGGGGTGCGCGGCCTGCCACGCGGGGGACAGCGCCTCCGTGAAGGCGTGTGCCACGCGCGCGTGGAAGGCGTCCTCCTCGCGCTCCATCCGATCGGCCTCCCCGCGAGCCGCCATGCGGGCCATCGCCTCGGCAAGGGGCAGCGTCAGCAGCACGGTGCAGGTGGGCGACAGCCCGGCCGTGGCCACGGCGTTGATCGACCGGAGCGACGCCATCGGCAACCCGCGCCCGGCGCCCTGATAGGCGTAGGTGGACAGCAGGAAGCGGTCCACCAGCACCAGCGCCCCGCGGGCCAGCGCCGGTTGGATCACCTCCCGCACCAGCTGGGCGCGGGAGGCGGCAAACAACAGCGCCTCCGCCTCGGCCGTGAGCGGGACGTCGGGATCGAGGAGCAGCGCCCGCACGCGGTCCCCGGCCGCCGTGCCGCCAGGCTCACGCACGGCCACCACCTCATGCCCCGCGTTCCGGAGGGCGTGGGCGAGCTGCCGCCATTGGGTGGTCTTCCCCACCCCCTCCCCACCCTCCAGGACCACCAGCATCCCGCCCCCCGGGGCGC
>JBILED010000182.1:0-5811 GCA_044352305.1 Gemmatimonas sp. | reverse complement strand
GCGTTTGCCAAGGCGGAGGAGGCGCACCTGATCCTGGCCGAAGCGGCGGTGGCGGACAACAACCTGGCGGGGGCGCGCGACCGGCTGAAGGCGCTGCTGGGGCTGGTGGCCACGCGCCCGGTGGAGACGGTGGACAACCGCGTGCAGCAGCGCGGGCGCGCCGGCGGCAAGGTGATCTACCCCAACAATGCGGCGCACACGGTGGCGTTCGCCCCCGGGCAGCCGCAGCTGGCCGGGTACGTGCTGGACCGCAACGCCACCACGCGGGTGCCCACGGTGTCGGGGACCAGCGTGACGGCGGCCTCGATCGACGCGGCGGCCACGGCGGACGACCTGCTGTACCTGGTGTACCTGATGCGGCAGGAGATCTTCATCGCCGAGGGGCGGCGGTTGGCCGACCTGGGGATCCGGCTGCCGGTGGCGTGGACGGAGATCATCGCCAACCCCAACACGAAGGAGGGGGAGCCGTACACGCAGGCCACGGTGCCGGCGTTCATCCCGCGCGCCTTCGAGATGGACGGCTTCACGTATGACGTGGCGGCGCGCACGGCGGTGATGCGGCACGACATGAACCGCGTGCTGGTGCAGAACAAGGCGTCGGCCGCCGTCCTTCCCTTCCACTAAGGCGGCGCGACGGATGGCACGGATGACGCAGCGGGCGGTGCGGTCGGCCCCGGGGGCGCTGGTGGCGCTCCTGGCGGCCGCGGCGGTGGCGGGGGCGCAGCCCCCCGCCCCGCCGGGGCGGGTGACGGTGGTGGGGCCCGGCCCCACCAACTCCATCACGGATGTGCCGGGGCTCAAGGTGGGGCACTTCACCCGGTCGGACAGCGGCTACCGGTCGGGGACCACGGTGATCCGCACCGAGCAGGGGGCCACGGCGGGGTACTCGCAGATGGGCGGGGCGCCGGGGACCAAGGAGACCGACCTCCTCAAGCCGGGAGGGCAGGTGCGCGCGGTGCAGGCGATCGTCCTGAGCGGCGGGAGCGCCTTCGGGCTCGATGCCGCCACCGGGGTGATGCAGTGGATGGAGGAGCGGAACTTCGGGGTGCGCGTGGGGGGCGGGGTGGTGCCCATCGTGCCGGCGGCCATCCTGATGGACCTGGGGCGCGGCGGGGAGTTCAAGAAGCGCCCCGACGCGACCTTTGGCTACAAGGCGGCCGACGCCGCGTCCACGGCGCCGGTGAAGAGCGGGCGCATCGGGATGGGGATGGGCGCCGGGTGGGGGATGGGCACGGCCAGCGTGAAGCTGTCCAACGGCTACACCGTGGCGGCCATCGTGGGGCTCAACCCGGCGGGGTCGCCGGTGGACCCGCGCACCTGCCTGCCGCTGGGGTTGTTCCTGGAGCTGGGGTCGGAGTTCAACGTGGTGCCGCCCAAGGCCGAGGAATGCCAGGCGGCGGCCACGGGGCGTGGCGGGCCGGAGGACGGCTCGGACAATGCTCCGCGCAACACCACCATCGCGCTGGTGGCCACCGACGCCCCGCTGTTTGACCTGGAGGCCGGGCGCATGGCGGAGATCGCCAACGCCGGGCTGGCGCGCAGCATTCGCCCCATCCACGGCATCGGCGACGGCGACACGGTGTTCGGCATGGCCACCACGCCCCCCGACAAGCAGCTGGGGAACGCCGACCTGCAGGCGATCTTCAACGCGGGGGCCGACGCCCTGGGGCGCGCGGTGGTGCACGCCGTGCTGGAATCGGAGAAGGTGGGGAACAGCCGGCTGGGGTACTGCCAGCAGTACCCCAGCGCCTGCGTCAACCGGAAGAAGTAACGGGAGACGAACCGGTCACCCCGCGGCGGTCAGCCGCGAGATGGCGCGCAGCCCCTCGTCCCCCAGGTCGAGGGTCTGCGCGTTGACGTAGAGGGCGATGTGCGCGGCGCACACCTCGGGGGCCATCTCCTGGGCGTGCGCCGCGACGTAGTCCCGGCTGGCCTCCGGGTGGTCGAAGGCGTGCTGCACCGACGCCCGGATGGCGCGCTCCGCCGCCGCGGCCAACGCGGGGTCCACGTCCGCGCGGGCCGCGATGCCGGCCAGCGGTACCGGGAGCCCCGTCTCCCGCTCCCACCACGCGCCCAGGTCGGCCACCTGCACCAGCCCGTGGCTGGCGTACGTGAAGCGGCTCTCGTGAATGATGAGCCCGGCGGGCACGGTGCCGTCGGCCACCGCCTGCAGGATGCGGTCGTAGCGGAGCTCCACCACCTTCCCGAGGGTGGGGGCGGCCAGCCGCAGCAGGCGGTAGGCGGTGGTGGCGCGTCCGGGGATGGCCACCGGCCCGCGCGCGGCCTCCTCCAGCGTCATGGGGGTGCGCGCCACCACCAGCGGCCCCACGCCGTGCCCCAGCGCCGCGCCGCTGCGCAGCAGCCGGTAGCGGGGCCCCACCTGCGCCATGGCCCCCACCGACAGCTTGGTGAGGTGGAACGCCCCCTCCAGCGCGCGCTGGTTGAGCGCCTCGATGTCCAACAGCACGGGGCGCACCCGGAAGGGGGCGTCCACCAGCCCGGCGGTGAGCGCGTGGAAGGCGAAGGTGTCGTTGGGGCAGGGGGAGTAGCCGAAGGTGAGCTCGGGGCGCGTGTCAGCCATGCATCCCCTCTCGAATGGCCGCCACCAGCGCGGGGGTGACGCCGGTGATGGCGGCCAATGCGCCGGCGATGTCCCACCGGCCACGGTCGGGCTCTTCGACGGCGTTGCTGATGGCGCGCACCTCCACCGCGGGGATCCCCGCGGCCTGCGCGGCGCGGAGCACGGCAAACCCCTCCATGGCCTCCACGTCGCAGCCGCTGGTGCCGCCCACGCGCCCGCTGGTGCCGATGCGGAGCATCGGGGCGTGGGGAAGCGCGCGTCGCACCGCGTCCAGGAGCGTCGGGGTGGGGCTCACCACCCCGGGCGCCCACTCGGGGCCCACCCCCAGGTCGCTGTAGCGCGCATCGGCGCCCACCACCAGCGAGGTGAGCGGCACGCCACTCGCGCGCCGCGCGCCGGCGATCCCCACGTGCAGCACGGCGGCGGGGGGGTGCATGGCGAGTCGTCGCGCCGTGGCGTGTGCGGCCTCCACGGGCCCCACGCCGCACACCAGGGTGTCCCACCCGGCTGGTGGGGCGAGTTCCTGCGGGGTGGCGGCGACCACGAGGATGAGGGGGTGCATGGGGCGTAAGTTACGGGGTCGGCCCCCGTGATCCACGGGCGCGCGTCCCTCTCCCCGAGCGCCATGCCCCGTCCGATGCGTTGTCCCCTCCCCTTGAAGCGGTGGTGCCGAGTGGCGTTGCTCCTGCCGGTGGCGGCTTTGGCGGCCGGATGCACCGGCGCGGGGGACGCCCGCCGCGCGGGCGCGGCGGCGCCCGGGGACTCGGCGTCGCCGGTAAGGGCGCCGGAGACCGCCGCGGCCGAGGCCGCCCAAACCATCCCCACGGGGAGCTTTGCGTACGTGCACGCGGACGGTCGCCGGCTGCTGGCGGTGGACTCGCTGTTCCCGCCCGCGGCGGTGCGCTGGGCGATCTGCCCCGGGGGCGTGGTGCTGCCGGTGCGCCACGACGGGCGTCAGCCCGGCGATGCGGAGGACACGGGGCGGCAGCGCGCCGACAACCTGCCCCATCAGGCAGGGGAGCGGTTTGTGGTGACGGCGGGGCGCGCGGCGCCCGATGCCAGCTGCTATCTGACCGCCGACTCGGTGCTGGCGTCGGCGGTGATCGCCCCCGTGGCGCTCGCACCCACCGGGTGCCCGCCGGCGCTCAAGGCCCGCCTGGCCGAGGCCGAGGGGCGCGCGGTGCAGGGGTGCTGGCCGCGGGCAAGCGTGGCGCCCGGGGGGATGGTGGCGATGGCGCAGTACGTCACCGTGGGGCGGGAGGCACTGGCGGTGCTGGCCGTGGCGGACGGGGACACGCTGCGGCTGGACCGGTATCCCGCCACGGTGGAGCGGCCGGGGCAGGATCTGTGGCGCGTGGACGACCAGGGGGTGCTGCACCCCGAGGAGTTCCGCGTGCTGTTCGCGGCGCGCCGCCGCGGGGCGCTGGTGGTGGCGGTGTCGTGGATGGGAGCGGAGGGGGAGAACCTGTTCCTGCTGGCCCCTGGCGCCGATCCGCGCGGCGAGGCGCCGCTGTCGGGCGCCGCGTGGGGGCGCTGGCACCGCGGCTACCGGTACCTGGCGCCGGAGTAGCGGCGGGGGGCGGTCCACCCCTACATTAGAGGGACGATGAACTGCGACGTCATGGCCGCGGCCTTCCAGCCCCCTCCGCCGTTCACACTTGAGGCGCATTTTGACGCGGTGACCGGAGGGAAGTACACGTCCGCCCGGTTGGGGCAGGTCGGCCGGGCGTACCAGGTCGAGATCAACGGCGCCCTCACCGCGATCGCCGCCCGACCGGGCTACCAGGAGCGGGCCGCCCTGCTGCAGGTGCTGCACGCGCGGCTCAAGGCGTGGGGCAAGCTGCGCGGCCTGGTCAAGGAGCGCGCCAGCGAATCGTCGGATGACGTCGTGACGCTGTTCGCCCGGATCATCGTGGAGGACGCCCTGGGGCTTCCCCTCAACGACGTCCTCCACAACGGGAAGGGGCTGCCGACGCCGTCCGCCTTGCCCCGAAATGTGGCCAGGAGGGTCGACAACCACCTGAACACGCCCGTGGCCAGCAAGGTGCAGGGGATTGCCAAGGACCAACTGGCCAAGGGGCTCACGATGCTGCTGGTCGAACAGGCCGGCAAGGACGTGGCGGAGGGGATCGTTGGCCATGTGAAGTTCCTGAAGATGGTCCGGGGGGCCGTGCTGGCGGATTCGCCGGAGGCGTCGCTGCGCGAGGTCACCGCGTATCTGGGGCCGAAGGGTGCCGCCTGGGTGGCCGGGAACATCGATAAGGTCCCGGGGGTCGAGCTGGTCCGCTCCTTGCGGTTCGTGAAGCTGACCACGCGCCTGGTGCGCGTGGTCAACGTGCGGCTGGCCTTAGCCGTGCGCCTGGTCAACTCCATGAAGTGGCTGGGCCCCGTGGTGACTACCCTGGACCTCCTGCTCGCGTCGGACGACGTGGGGCGGTCGGATGCCGAGGAGGACCTTGCGTCCTACCTCGAGCTGGTGGCGCAGGTCACGAACCAGCAGGCGGACCTCACCTCCGCATTCTACGCCCGGTGCGGCCCCAAGCTGCCCGCGGTCTCGCTGCAAACATTCTCCACGTTGCCGGCGATTCGTCCTCGCCTAGGGCTCTAGGCGCGGCGTCACGCCCCCCATGCGACACGGCCCCCGGATGCCGAGGCATCCGGGGGCCGTGCGTCAGGCGGACCCGCGACGCCTCACATCATCGACGGGCGCAGATCCTGCAGCGCCTTCTTGAGCAGGTCGCTCTTCTTGGGGTCGCAGCTGCGCTCCGCCTCCACCACGGCCAGCGCCTTCCCCAGCGCCGCGCTGCGCGCGCCGCCGCTGGCCTTCTCCGCCTCCGCGATGCCGGCGCGCAGTTCGCCCAGCTTCGCCGGCGCCACGCACCCCTTCCGCTCCAGCTGGTCGGTGTACGCCTTGGCCAGCGCGAAGCTGGGGGGCCACTCCAGCTTGGGCTGCCCCTGCGCGTTGAGCTCGGTGAACTTCACCGTGTTCGCCGCATCGATCTCGTTCTGCGTGACGTACTGGCTGGGGATCATCTCCGCCACGTCCAGCCCGCGCGCGATCTCCGAGCTCACGATCTGGCCGTTGTACCAGTACACCGACCAGGAGCCGCCGGAGACCATGCGGGTGGAGTCCACCGGGCCGCGGTCGAACGAGGCGATCTCGAAGGGCTTGGCGGGGTCGGTCCAGTCGAACACCGAGATGCCCCCCTGGTACCACGCCTGCACCATGA
>JBILED010000181.1:0-5819 GCA_044352305.1 Gemmatimonas sp. | reverse complement strand
CACTGCCGCTGGTGCGGGTGGAAAAGTGCGGCTCAAACACCCGCGGCAGCACCTCCGGGGCAATCCCGGTGCCGTCGTCGGTCACGGTCACGGTCACCGCCCCCCCGGTGGCCAAGACCGTGACCCGGACCGCGCGCGCGTCGGCCAGGCGCGCGTTCTCCAGCAGGTTGAGCAGCACCTTCGCCAGCTCCTCGGCGCGGCCGTGCGCGCACACCACCTCCCCCTCCGCTACCCGCACCTCCAACGCCCACTGCACCGGGCCGTCGTGCCCCAGTTGCTCCAGCGCCAGGACATCAGCGGCGATGCGCCCCACGTCCACCACCTCCAAGGCGGCCCGCGCCTCCGGCGCGGTCCCGTAGCGGCTGAAGGCGCGGGCGATGCCGTCCAGCCGGTCGATCTCCGCCAGCACGCGCGTGACGTTCGTGTCCAGCACCTGCGCGAAGTCGCTGCGGCCGTCGCGAAAGGCGCGCCGCAGATGCTGCACCCCCAGGCGGATGGGGGTGAGCGGGTTCTTGATTTCATGCGCCACTTGGCGCGCCATCTCCCCCCAGGCGAGCACGCGTTGGGCAGACGCCAGCGCCGTCACGTCGTCCACCGTGAGGACCGCCCCCCCGGCCAGCCGCGTCAGGCGCCCCCGCAGCTGCCGCCCCGCCAGCACCAGATCGAACTCGTCATCGGGCGCCGACCCGGCCAGGAACGCGAGACACCGCGGCGCTACCGCAGGCGGGAGCGCCGGAGCGCGCGCCAGCCCTCCCGCCTGCGCTGGAGCCCCGCCACCGGCGGTCATTCCCAGCAGCTCCGCCGCCTGCGGATTCACCAGCACCACCCCGCCCCGCTGATCCAGCGCCAGCACGCCGCTGGCCACCTGCTCCAGCACCGCCGCCGTCTGGCGCTGCGACGCCTCCAGGGCGGCGCGGCTGGCGGCCAGGTCACGTGCCATACGGCCGAAGGCCTGATACACCGGCACGAACTCGCTGGTGGGCGCGGTGCCCGGCAACCGGGGCCGACGGCCCGCCGCCAACGCCAGCAGCGCGCGCACGGGCTCGGCCAGCGTACGCGCCGCCCAGCCGCTGGCGGCTACCGCCGCCAGCGCGCCCAACAGCGCGACGCACAACACCAGCATCCCCAGGTCGCTGCGCCGGGCATCCAGCGCGAACTCGTCCCCGCGGGCCGGGGTCGCCAGCACGGCCGCCTCCCCCGCGGCGTCGAGCTGCCGATACCCGACCAGCGCCGAGCCGCCGCCCACCGGGACGCGGGCCGTGACAAAGCGTTCATCCGGGGAAAAGGAGTCCGCGGCGCCCAGCGCCCCGGGGAGCAACCGTCCCAGCGGGGCCAGTGCGGCCAGCAGCGGATCGCTGGCCCCGGCCAGCACCCCGCCCTCGTACAGAAACAGCGGCGCCCCGGTGGCCGACGGGGCCGCCCCGAACTGGCCGGCGGCCCGCTCCGCCTCGGCCACCCGCAACGCCTCCCGCAGCAGGAGTTCGCGGGCCGCCCGGTCGTTGTCCTGCAGCTGGAGTCCGCCCCACGCCGCGAACGCCAACGCCGGCGCCAGGAAGAAGCCCACCAGCGCCCCGCTCAACCGCACCCGGAACGACCGCCGCCAGCGCCGCCGCCGCCACGCCAGCAGCCGCCCCATGCCGCCGTCCGCCACCCCCGTCAGCAACCAGAGCGCCAGCACTACGGCGACGTCACTGGCGATCAGCAGCACCCCGCGCGTCCAGAGCGCATCGGGCCCGCCCATGGGCACCTCCACCAGGATGCGGCGCAGATCCGGCGCCGCACCCGCCACGGCATCCCCGCGCATCAGCGCCCCCACCCGTCGCCAGACGAGGGGGGTGGGCCCCCGGTCGCCCGGGGCGGCCGGGAGAAGCGCCAGGCGAAACGGCGGAGGGGCCTCCTCCGCCCCGCTGACGCCGGTCAGCAATCGAAACGGATCGGCGGGGAGCAGGCGGGTTCGCGGCGGGACCGCCACCGTGGTCACGAACCCGTCGGCGCCCGGGATGGCCGCCACCAGCAGGGTGGCCGGACCGTCGGGCACCGTGCGCAACTCGATTTCCCCGCTGCCGCGGGCCAGCGCGGCCACCCCCGCCTGCACCCCCAGCGTGTCCACCACCGGCGCCAGCGTCACCGCCGCGGCGGGCACCGCGTAGGAGGTGGGCGTCCAGTCCACCAGGCGCGCGGGATACCCCGCCCGTGCCAATTCACTGGCGGCGTACCGCCGCACCAGCGTCTCCCCCCGTCCGCCTCGGGCTGGCTGCTCGCCCCACTCCAGCGCGAGACGCACCAGCAGACGCGTGGCATTCTCGTCGGTCTGGGACAGGCGTGCCAGCTCCTCGGCGGCCAGTGCCTGGCGGGCACGGACGCTGCTTCCCCACGCCAGCGTCACCGCCCCGCTGCCGGCCACCACCGCCGCGGCCACCACCTGCGCTCCGCCGCGCCGCGTGAACGCCAGGGCCGTGATGGCCACGATCCACGGCACGGTGAACCAGTCGGGCCAGCGGCCGGGGGATTCCCACAGGAGCGGCGCCGCCCCGGCGCTCGCCAGCGCCAGGAGCGGGGCTACGGCGGCGGGCCCCCCGCGGGCCCCCCCCAGCGCGGCCCGCCCTGCCGCCGCCCCCGTCGCCAACAGGCAGGCGGCCACCAGCGCCAATGCCAACTGCCACCCCACCCACAGCCCCAGGTCAGCCCCGGCCGCTGGCCACGCGATTCCGCGGGCCAAGTCGCGCAAGAGATACGGTCCCCCCACGGCCGTGACCGCCACCAGCAGCGCCGCCAGCGGGCGCGAGGGGCGCTGCCACGCCGTGCGGAGCACCGCCAGGCACAGCACCAGCCCCAGCACGGCCGTGGCCAGCAGCCCCGCCAGGGTGGCGGTGAACGGCCCGCCCCCCGCGACGAAGTAGCTCGCCGGATCGAACAGCGGCGAGACATTCGACAGGCTGGACAGCGGGGCCACCGCCACCAGCGCCAGTCCCCCAAGCGCCGCCAGCAGACGGTGCCCCGTGCGGGCCGGGCGCCGCCACGCCACCACCAGCCACCCGGCCAGCGCCACGATCAGCAGGGCCCCGGTGCGCAGACGCGCCTGCTGCAGCAGCGCCAGGCGGGTCGCCTCCGGCGGCAGCGGCGACGAACGCACGCGGGCCAGACGGCGCGGTCCGTCCGGCACCAGCACCACGGTGCTGCGTGGCAGCACCGCCGACGAATCCGGCGACTCGACCTCCGTCACGCCCGGCACATCCGCCCCCGGCGCCAGCGCGCGCAGCAGCGACAGCGCCAGGCGGTCGGCGGGGGGCGCGGCCGCCACCAACCCCACGGCCATCACCTCGCGTGCCCCGCGGCGCGCCACGGCCACCAACGAGCTGTGAAAGGTCCCCTCGACCAGCCGCACCCCGGTGCCCCCTCCGGGATTCACCGGGGTCCACAGCTGTCCGGCCCGGGCCACCAGCCGCCCCCCCTCGAATGCCAGCACCGCCGTCTCGGCGCCCCCGGGCCCCGACGGCCGCGACAGCGTCGGAGGGGCCGCCCCCGTCCAGTCGGTCAACGCCCGATCCGCGTCCGCGCGCAACGCCACCCCCCACTGCTCCAGCGCGGAGGCGACCCGGTTGGCCCGCGTCTCCTGTTCGGCCGCCGACCACGCGGGCCACGCCCGCGACACGCGGTCGTAGCGCTGGGTGTCCAGCACCGCCACCAGCGCGGCCAGCACCAGAGCCCCCGTGCTGCTCCACGCCAGCCAGCGGGGCGCTGGTACGCGGGGGAGCATGGCGACCGCCGCCATGGTCGCCACCACCACCGCCAAGACCCGCCCCCATCCCGGCGCTCCCTGCCACCAGGCCAATGCCACCATCCCGGCCGCCATGGCGGCTACCCAGAGGGCGGGCCAGCGGAACGCGGGGGCGCGCTCGGACACGGGGCGGAAGGGGTGGCGCATGCGGGCACAATACCCCGGCAACGCCGGAATGGCGAAGGCCTGCGGCGACAGCGCGCGGTCTGGACCGGGCGTGGGCGCATCCCCCGGGTGCGGGGCCGGGGGCATTACCTTCACCCAATGCCCGCCACCGTCCCCCTGAGCCCCGTCGCCCCCCGCCACCGGTGCCTGCTGTCCGCCCTGGTGGCGGCCACGGTCCTGCATGCGACGGGCGGCCGGGCCCAGCCCCAGCCGCCGGGGGTGCGCCTCGACGTGGGCAGCTTTACGGTGCTGATGGCGGGTCGCCCCGTGGGGCGCGAGCAGTTCTCCGTCCAGCGCATGGCCGGGGCCGATGACGCGGTGCTGGAGCTCCGCGCCGAGGCGGCGCAGGGCGACCGCCGGTCGGCGCTGCGCCTCGAGGCCGACTCCGCCGGCACGCCGGTGCGGATCGCCTTGGAAGAACGGCAGGGGACGGAGCCCACCCTGCGGCTCGGGGGGCAGCGGGTGCGGGGCCGTTTTGCCACCCTGTCACGCAGCCGCACGGGTGAGGCCGCGCGGGAATACCTCCTGCGCCCGGGGGCGGTGGTCGTCGAGGAGGAAGGGGTCCTGCTGCACGTGCTCCTCCTCCCGCGTGCGCCGCTCGCCGAGGGGGAGGGGGTCACCCTTCCCTCGCTCACCCCCTCCGCCAACACGCAGGGCACGGTGCGCGTGGTGCTCGAGGCCCGCGCGGACACCGTGGTCATCGCGGGAGCGCGGCGCGCCGCGTCGCGGTGGCGCGTGGTCACGGCGGTGGGCGAAGCGCGGTACGTGTGGGCTGACAGCGAGCGGCGCCTGCTGCGCGTAACGATTCCCGGGCGCGGCATCGAGGCGCGACGGGACGACGTCCCGCGCTAAGCCAGTCGCCCCCTGGGGGCCTGCCTCCCGTACGGGGATGCACCCGCGCGGGGAGAGGGCAACGCCCCCAGCCATTCCCGTGTCTGAAACCCGGGCCCCGGCCGCCGCGTACACCCCCGGGACCTCCTTCCATTCGACCCCGACCCCATGTCTCTGGTTTCCCCACGCTTCCGCTCGCTTCGCCTGGTCGTCTTGGGGCTCGCCCTCGGTGGCGCGCCCCTCCCGGGCCTCGCCGCGCAAGCCGCTCCCGCCGCGGGGCGGGTGCTCACGCTGGACGAGGCGCTTGGGCTGGCCCGCCAGAACAATCCGACGCTGCAAAGCGCCCGCAACGCCCGCCGCACCGCCGCCGCCGCCGTGCGCGCCGCCACGGGCGCGTTCCTCCCCAACCTCAACACCGGGTTCGGGGGCGGCTACCGCGAGGGGCGGCAGACCTTCTTCCAGGGGCAGGGATTCGGGTCCACCAACGACCAGCTCTCCACCGATGTGAACGCGCAGGCCAGCCTGCAGCTCTCGCTGGGGACGCTCAATGACCGCCGGGCCGCGCGGGCGTCGCAGGAGGCCACCGAGGCCGACATCACGGTGGCCGAGCAGTCGCTCCGGACCAACGTGACCACGCAGTACCTCGCGGCCCTGCAGGCCGCCGCGCGGGCCGCCCTGCAGGACACGCTGCTGGCCACCACGGCCGCGCAGCTGCAGCTGGCGCGGGCCCGGCTGCAGGTGGGCTCCGCCACGCAACTCGACGTGCAGCGCGCCGAGGTGGCCGACGGCCAGCAGCAGGTGGCGGCGCTCAACCAGCGGAATCAGGCAGCCATCGAAGTGCTCCGGCTCTTCCAGCAGATCGGCGTCGCGCCGGAACCGGGCGTGCGGCTGGATCCCACCCTCCCTGAGGCGCCCGCCGTGGAGCTCCCCGCCCTGCTCGACCGGGCCATGCAGGGGAACCCGCAGCTGGAGGCCTTCCGGGCGCGCGAGGAGTCGGCCCGGCGCCAGCAGGCGTCGGCCCGCGCCAGCTACTTCCCCACCCTCT